>JABXHV010000119.1 GCA_013373445.1 Paracoccaceae bacterium
AACAGGAAGTCGTTCCAGATTCCGGTCACCTGCAGGATGATCGCCACGACGAAAATTGGCAGGCTCATGGGCAACATGATGCGAAGATAGATCTGCCAGAAACCGGCACCATCAACTCGGGCTGCCCGGAACAATTCTTCCGGCATTGAGGCGAAATAGTTGCGGAACAGCAGCGTCAGCACCGGCATTCCGAAAATCGTATGCACGATCACCAGGCCAGTCAGGCTGCCGTATAGTCCGATTTCACGCAGCAGGATGACGAGCGGATAGATCATCACCTGATAGGGAATGAACGCGCCGACAATCAGGATCGTAAAGAACGTCTCGGATCCCTTGAAGCGCCAGTTTGCCAAAGCGTAGCCGTTGACCGAAGCGATGATGATCGACAACACCACGGAAGGCACAAGGATCCTCACCGAGTTGAAAAAGCCGCGTGAAAGACCGTCACAGTTCAGACCTGTACAGGCTTCTGACCACGCCTTGACCCAAGGTTGAAACGTGATTTCGACCGGCGGGGCAAAGATGTTGCCAAGGCGAATTTCCGGCATGCCCTTCAAGGATGTCACAAGCATCACGTAGAGCGGCAGCATGTAGTACATCGCAACGACAATCAGCGTGCCATAGAGGAAAATATTGCGCCGCGAGAGTGCTTTTTTCGGCTTGCTGCCGCGCGGGCCCGGACCCATGTCCACCTTCTGAGCGGCCAGGTCGGTTACAGTATAGGTTGCGTCAGCCACGGCGTTTGTTCCCCCCGAATTCAAGATAGGCCCAAGGAACAACGACAATGATGACTGACAAAAGCATCATGGTCGAAGCGGCAAAGCCCTGCCCCAGGTTTTGCGAGCGGAACATGACGTCATAGACATATTTCGCTGGCACTTCGGACGAAATACCGGGTCCGCCGCCGGTTTGCGCCACAATCAGGTCGTAGACCTTGATGATGCCGGATGCGATCAACACCAGTGCGGTGATGAAAATGCCGCGCATCATCGGAATGACAATAAAGAGGTAGGTTTTCCAGGTCGGGATGCCGTCGACACGGGCAGCCTTCCAGATGTCTTCATCGATCCCGCGCAGCCCGGCAAGCATCAGGCACATGATGAGACCTGTTTCATGCCAAAGCCCGGCGATGAGAACGCCGTAGATGACGATGTCCGGATTGTAGAGCGGATCAAAGGTAAAGCTCTCGAAGCCCATCGAACGCACAGCATGCTGAACGCCGAAATCCGGGTTCAAGATCCATTGCCAGGCCAGGCCTGTCACAATGAAGCTCAAGGCGAATGGATACAAAAACATGGTTCTGAACGTGTTCTCGAACCGGATTTTCTGATCCAGAAGCGTTGCCAGGAGAAAACCAATCACCAAAGCGAATACGAGCGAGAAGGCACCGTAAATCGCCAGGTTTTCAATCGAAATCAGCCATTTGCTGCTCGACCACAGGCGATCATATTGCGCCAGACCGACAAATTTCTCCTTTGGCAGGAGCTTTGAGCCGGTAAACGAATAAACAACAGTCCAGGCAGTTCCGCCGACAAACACGACCATGGCCGTGAGGATCATGGGTATCGCTGCAATTTTGGCGCTCCAATTGCGCCGCCATTGAGCGGGGCGTTTTAACGCTGTCATTCTCCCCTACCCTTATTCATTGGTGAGCTTCCGATTGAAAGGCAAAGCGCTGTTTCGAAGGTGATTTTGCGCTCTGCGACAATGACCTGCCCCGAGAGACCGCGGGGCAGGTCCTGCTTAAGCTTGACGTCCTGGGTTGGACTTAGCTTGCGTTGGAAACGATGTCCGTGAACTGAGCCTGCGCATCTGCAGCAGACATAGACGGATCGTTGAAGAACTGCACGAACAGGTCATTCACCAGTGTCAGGTCATCTGCTGACATCAACTGGTCCGGCGCCTGGATGACATTGCCCTTGGCGAGAATGTCGAGGCCCTTGCGCATGCAGTCGTTGGCGGCGGAAAGATCCACATCACCGCGTACTGGCAGCGAGCCCTTTTTCAGGTTGAATGCAACCTGGGTTTCCTTGGACATCATGACCTTGGCCAGTTCAGCCTGAGCAGCGGTGATTTCAGCGTCATCCACTTTCGGGAAGTAGAATGCATCACCACCAGTCTGGATCACTTCGTTGACGCCAAGACCTGGAAGACATGTGTAGTCTTCGCCAGCGACCTGGTTTGCAACGGCAAATTCGCCCTGCGCCCAGTCACCCATGATCTGACCAGCAGCCTTGCCGGTGATGACCATGTTTGTGGCATCGTTCCAGTTCTGAACGTTGGTGCCCTTGGACATGGAGCGCGCCATTTCGGCGGCTTCAAAGACCTTGGCCATGTCTTCACCACCAGCGATCTCAACATCCTTGTCACCAAAGACAGCGGTGTAAGCATCAGGACCAGCGATCGCTACCAGAAGAACCTGGAATGCGAGCGTGGTCTGCCAAGGCTGCTGACCCATTGCGAGCGGAAGAATTCCAGCTTCCTCGAGCTTTGGAGCCGCTGCGACATACTCGTCCCAGTTTGTTGGAACCGGTGTTCCGATTTTTTCAAATGCAGCGTTCGACAGCCACAGCCACTGCTGTGAGTGAATGTTGACCGGAACACAGTAGATCTTGCCATCAAGCGTACAGCTGTCGAGCAGGCTGGACGGAGAAACAATGTCCTTCCACTTGCCTGGAACAGCGACGTCGCTGAGGTCACGCATCAGACCTGCTTCCACAAGCTCTTCAGCCTGACGGCCGTGATTGAACTGGGTTGCGCCCATTGGATCACCACCGGTGATACGGGAAATCATGATTGGACGTGCTGTGCCGCCTGAACCTGCGATTGCACCGTCAACCCACTTGTTGCCAGTTGCATCAAACGCTTTGGCGAATTCAGCAACAGCTGCCGCTTCACCACCAGATGTCCACCAGTGAGTGACTTCCAGGTCCGTCGCAGAAGCAGACAAACCAAACGGCATAGCCACTGTGGCAAGTAGAGCCGCACAAGACAGCCCACGCAATGAATTACGCATTCTAAAACTCCTCCCAATAACGTCACAATCTGTAACGTTGCAGTTAAAGATTAAACGGTCTTAACTCAAAACTCAATAGGATGAAAGAAGGTAGCTGTGCAGGTGCGAAGTCACCACCTTAAGCGTGTACTGAACTTTTTCAAAAAGCCAAACAAATACAAGTATAGTCTATAATAACGCCTTGATACCGCTAAGGTAGAACTTTGACCATCCACCACCTATCCGGTCAGGTAAATCCATTTCGCACGTGCAGTATAATTCTCCACAAGCATCAATATTTGCCGAGTAGAGAACGTTTTTCTTGCGTTTTTTCTGCAACGTTTTAGTATCAGATAATCCTAATTATAAAGTCAGCAGATTGCCACCCTCATGACCCCGTCCGAAACGCTACCGAAACCCAAGAAATCACGTGATCGGATCGTATCCCCCGGCGCCGTGACGAAAGCAGACGAGGTTTCCGCAAGTGCCGGGAGCGGTCAGGCTCGGCCCACGCTCAAGACCATTGCCTTCATGACCGGGCTTGGCGTCACGACGGTTTCGAAAGCCTTGAAAGATGCCCCGGACATCAGCGATGCAACCAAAAAGCGTATTCGGCTCGTCGCAGACCAGGTTGGCTACCGGCCCAATCGTGCAGGCGTTCGCCTTCGCACCGGAAAGACAAATGTGATCAGTCTGATCCTGAACACAGAGGAAGAAATTCTTGGATTGTCCAGCCAGATGATCGGGGGCATTTCCGACGCCTTGGCGGGCACGTCCTATCACCTGGTCGTAACGCCTTATTCGTTCAAGAGCGATCCGATGGCCCCGGTGCGCTATGTGGTGGAGACCGGATCCGCAGACGGTGTCATCCTGTCTCGCATCGAACCGGATGATCAGCGGGTACAATATCTGCGGGATCACAAAATGCCATTCGTCACTCATGGCCAGACCGACATGGGGATCACGCATGCCTTCCATGACTATGACAATACGGCCTTCGCCCGGGACGCCGTTGAGAAACTGCATAAGCTTGGTCGCAAACGCCTGGCGCTTCTCGGCCCACCGTCCCGTCTGACGTATGCGCAGCACATGCGTGCAGGCTTTCTGGAGGCCATAAACAAATATGACTTGCACGAAGTCCCCTTGTCGAATGTGACAATCGAAAGCGGGATTGAACAAATTGCTGCCAGTATTTGTGAGTTCGTCTCCGGTCCACAAGCGCCGGACGGCCTCATCTGCGGCAGCGGCTCTGCGGGAATTGCCGCAGCCATTGGGCTTGAGCAGGCCGGTCTGGAGCTGCGCCGCGAGATCGATGTCATTTCCAAGCAATCATCTTTTGACATGCTGAAATGGTTTCGGCCGGGATTGCATGTGATCAGCGAAGACTTCCGCGAAGCTGGCCAGGACCTCACCAAAAAACTGCTGGCGCTTCTGGATGGCAAGGATCCGGCCACCCTGCAAACCCTCGCCTATGGCGGAGCAGATCGATCCTGAGCCCAAATTCCAACGAACGAAAAATATCTAAAGGGAGAACGACACGATGAAGACCATGAAAGGCCCTGGATTGTTTCTGGCGCAATTTGCCGGAGATACAGCCCCCTTTAACTCCCTGGACGCCATCGCCTCCTGGGCCGCTGACCTGGGTTACAAGGGCGTTCAGATCCCGACCTTCGACGGTCGCCTGTTCGACCTAGACAAGGCCGCAAGTTCAAAAGGCTATTGTGATGACATCAAGGGAATGCTTGCGGACAAGGGCGTTGAAGTGACTGAGCTGTCAACGCACCTCCAGGGGCAGCTGGTGGCAGTTCATCCAGCCTTCAACGAAGCCTTTGATGCCTTTGCCCCTGAAGCGGTCCACGGCAATGCAGCAGCGCGAACCGAGTGGGCCATCGATCAGATGAAGAAGGCAGCCGTCGCCAGTCGTCACTTCGGACTGGACACGAGTGTCAGCTTTACCGGCGCCCTCGCCTGGCCCTACCTCTACCCTTGGCCACAGCGCCCGGCAGGTCTTGTGGAGACAGCCTTTGAGGAACTCGCCAAGCGCTGGAAACCGATCCTTGATGTTTATGAAGAGCACGGCGTTGATGTCTGCTACGAGATCCACCCGGGCGAAGATGTCTTTGACGGCGCGACGTTTGAGATGTTTCTAGAACAGCTCGATGGGCATGCGCGGTGCTGTATCAACTACGATCCATCGCATTTCGTACTTCAACAGCTCGATTACCTCGCCTTCATCGACATCTACCATGAACGTATCAAGGCCTATCATGTGAAGGACGCCGAATTTAATCCAGACGGTCGTCAAGGCGTTTACTCGGGGTATCAGCCATGGGTGCAGCGGGCCGGACGGTTCCGCTCATTGGGAGATGGCCAGGTCGATTTCGCAGGCATTTTCTCAAAACTGGCTGCCTACGACTATGACAGCTGGGCGGTTCTTGAATGGGAATGCGCATTGAAACACCCTGAAGTGGGTGCTGCGGAGGGTGCCCCCTTCATCTCCGATCACATCATCAAGGTGACCGAACACGCGTTCGACGATTTTGCAGGAGGCGACTCGGATCCGGCCAAGAACCGGCGCATGCTCGGGCTCTAGACCAACATCGCAGGCTCCGGGATGCACTGATGTGTCCCGGAATGCGCTGTCGCCTAACGTGGATGTTGTGCGCTCACAGGGCGATTGCGCTGTTCATTGCTCAACCACCAGCAGGTCCCGGCAAGAACAATGAGAATGTTTGCGGTAATGGCGATCGAATAGGGCCGCGTCAGGTGCGGCAGAAATGCAAAGACCATTGTGCCGAGAATGGGCTGCGCCCACAAAAGCCCAGCGGCGAGCTGCAGCAGCGGAGGCAAGACACCATGTCTTCCAATCAAAATCAGCAATGCGGTACACAAGAGCGGCCAGCTGTAGAACAACAAATGCGGAGCGGCAATCGCGCTTGCCAGCAAGGTAATTGCGATCCAGTCCTCTTTGCCGGTTCTGCGCTTCGCCAGGACAATCAGTGCGGCCCCAGTGAGCGCCCCAACGAGCTGAAGCGCATAACGCTGCCCCGGCCCAAACCCGAGTTTTCCGGCAGCGCTCTGGATAGACAGGTTTCCTGGCGCTACGAAGGATGCGTATTCTGTGTAGGGTTCACTTGCCATGGCAGCCAGATAGCGCAGCCAGATATCAGGCCCAGCAACCACCGAGGCCAGAACTGCAGCGACGAGTGTGAAGGTGATCGCCCAACCGGTGGCGCGCCAGTAGCCGCCGACAACCAAGAATACCGGAACGAGCAACCCATACTGGGGCTTGACCGTTGCAAAGGCCAGGGCCAGTCCAGACAGCAGTGGTCGTCGCTCCGCGTTGAACAGGGCGAAAACGATGGCCGCGATGGGCAAGGCGGAGATGTTCAGGACGGTAAATCCGTAATAGGCAGCGCCGGAAGCCAGGAGACCAAACGTCATGCCCAGACTGGCCCTCGCGATACGAGCGCAGACGACGAGACTCACGGCGATCAGCAGCAACGTGATAAATTTGGCAACACCGTAGCTGACATAAGCCATCGGAGCGATTACGAGGAAAAAATGTGGCGGGTTGCGAAACATCAGCTTTTGATGAACCGCAACAAAGGGCTGACGAAAAACATCCAGATCGTAGGCGCGCTCTGGCATTCCCTGCCGCAAAAGATCAGAGGCGCGATAAAAGGCGACCAAATCTTCATCTGCGGCGTCGCTCAGCCGAGCCGGAAAGCTCAAGAAGGCCTGCGCGCCCAAGCCATAATACATGATGCACAGAGCGGCGGTTGCCGCCACCAGGAACACAAACACCAAACCGCCATTTTGACCGACAACAGACGAGCCTATGGCCGTTTTATTGTGCGTGTTGTTCAAGGTTCCCGGTCCCCAATTTCTGCCAGCCATGATCTAAGTATCAACCAAGGTTTTCAAATTTGCTAAGGGCGCGCAGCAATCAAACAGCACAGCGCCACGACGGAGGAGTTTTTCATGAGTGCATCGACAAAAAAACGCATCAAGTTGGGAATGGTGGGCGGCGGCCAAGGAGCCTTTATCGGCGCTGTGCACCGGATCGCAGCTCGCATTGACGATGAGTATGAGCTGGTCGCAGGCGCCCTGTCTTCTGACGCAGAACGCTCCAAGGCCTCCGGTGCCGAGCTTGGGCTTGATCCAGCGCGCTGCTATGGCTCTTTTGAAGAAATGGCCAAGGCTGAGGCTGCTCGCCCGGACGGTATCGAGGCGGTTTCTATTGTAACGCCGAACCACATGCATTTTCCGGCGGCGAAGGCCTTTCTGGAGGCAGGGATCCACGTGATCTGCGACAAGCCGCTGACGTCCAATCTGGCCGATGCAGAAGCGCTTGAGAAAGTTGTGGCCGCCTCCGGAAAGCTGTTCATCCTGACCCACAATTATTCTGCCTACCCAATGATCCGCCAGGCACGGGACATGATCGCCAATGGTGATCTTGGCAATTTGCGTCTGGTGCAAATGGAGTATGTGCAGGACTGGTTGACTGAAGACCTGGAATCGAGCGGTCAGAAACAGGCCTCCTGGCGAACAGATCCAACGAAGTCCGGCCTTGGAGGCTGTATCGGGGACATTGGAACCCATGCCTTCCAGCTGGGCTGCTTCGTCTCCGGACTGACACCAGAATCGGTCCTGGCCGACCTCACCAGTTTCGTCGAAGGTCGCAAGGTCGATGACAACGTGTCTGTTCTGGTACGCTTTGCCGAAGGGGCTAAAGGCATGCTGTGGGCATCTCAGGTTGCACCGGGTAATGAGAATGCCCTCACACTGCGCGTTTACGGCGACAAGGCCGGGTTCGAATGGCAACAAGAACACCCGAACCACCTCTGGTACACGCCACTGGGGCAGCCCAAACAACTTTTGACCCGCGCTGGCGCCGGCGCGAGCGAAATCGCCGCCCGGCTCACCCGCACTCCTGGCGGACATCCTGAAGGCTATCTGGAAGGCTTTGCCAATATCTATCTGGAAGCGGCAGCCGCCATTCGCGAGGCCTCTGGCGGACCTGCCATTGATCCGGCATCCACTGTTCCGGGCATCAAGGACGGTCTTTCCGGCATGCGTTTCATCGATGCCTGCATTCGTTCGTCCAACGCCGATGGTGTTTGGACAGGGCTATGATCGCACCGCTTGCGTCACCAATATGAGTTCAAACGGACCAGTTTCATCCGACTTGCCATGATCTTTGACAAATCAAGATGCAGTTTCCTTACACAATAGAGACTGCATCTTGTTTGCCTTGCGTCGCCGTGCGCCCACCTGGAAAGGCAAAAACCCTTAGGATGGCTCCAAGAACAAGCAAATTGGTCAGAGGGATTGATGCACTGTAATAATTTATGACCTGTGGTCCGGTGTGGGCCAGGGCAAATTTAATAGTCGGCTCGCACCAAACATAGGCAGCCATGAATTGAAACCATACCGGCCAGCGCTTTCCCAACTGCATGAGCATGAGAAACGACGCGTAAAACAGGCCCCAATCATAACAAAATAGAGACGGCGAAACGAGCCCGCTGCAATAAAGTGTTATCGCGCAGAGCAGCTTTCTGTCCCAATATCTGGCCCCATATACGATTAGCCCCATAGAAAATAATATGAGAGCGGCTTGGGCAACTTCACGAAATACTACGGACACTCCGACTTTAGCCAAAGCGTGGTGGACCGACATGAACGCATTTATCGCTCCCTGAATATGGTTCTGATAACCTGGATCAGAGAACATCGTGATGAAAGCGATCCATGCATCAAAGCCATAAGTTAGGGCCGAGCCGGTGATCAACACCGCGGTTGCCAGCGAAGCGCTCCAAAAGGCACGCCAGTGGCCGCATGATATTAGAAATACAGGTAGCAGCAAACCGTATTGTGGTTTGAATGTTGCAAGGGCAAGCGCGATACCTGAGAGAATTGGATAACGCCCCGCACAAGTTACTGCGAAAACGATCATCAATATGATAAAAATAGAGATATTCAACGAAATCAACGAGTAAGCAGTCATAGAAGATATGGCCACCAGCAGGGCCGCACCGATGCTTCTACCGGCGATCGTTCCAATTAAGAGGCTGCAGACAACACAGGCTGCGAGAATAAGAACCTTTGAGGCCGAGTATCCAATTGAATAGAAAAACTCTGTCACGAAGAACAAACTTGGCGGGTTCAATGCGAGCAGGTAGTGAAACTTCGCTTTGAGGCCAGCATGAAACTGCTCAAGCTGGAAGACTTCGGTAATCTGACCCTTGGCCAACATTTCGCCTATCCGGTAGTAAGTGACCAGATCTTCACGATTTGCATCCGCCAATCCATCAGGAAAATTTCCATAGAGATAGAACAGACCACAGCAATAAAATGCGATTGAAAGCAGCCCAACAAAAATAATAGGGCCTAAAAATAGTGAAAAATCATCCGAATTTTTCAAGTCAAAGCAGGAACGAATCAGCATGAAAGAGTTCCAGAAAAATCATAAATAAAATCAATAAATTACGCTGGCAAATACCAGTATCGATACCTTATCAAATTGATCAGCTGATATGAAGCGCCCAATGCCGATGGCGTTTGGACCGGTTTTTAAAAACATTTGCTGGGCGCGGTTCTAAGCGCTCAGTACGCACAGAAATTTAAGTGCATCAGCTCAAGTAGCCGTCAAGTAGCAAGACAGGCCGGACATTGGCCGCGCAGCTCGACGGTCGTCTTGGCAAGTTTGAAGCCGTCGTTCTCAGCCCAATCTTTCAAGAGATCCATGGCTTTGTCGGGTGAAAACTCCTTCACATCGCCGCAGCTTTCACAGATCGCGAACGCCGCCCATTGATGGCTACAGCCAGTCGGGTGCCGGCACGCCACAAAGGCATTCAGGCTTTCCAGGCGATGCACCAGACCGCCTTCAATGAGTTTTTCGAGGGCCCGATAGACTTGTAACGGCGCCTTGAAACCGTCACCGCGGAGCTCGTCGAGGATCGCATAAGCGGTCAACGGCCCATTTGCGTCGCTCAAGGCAGAAAAGACCAGCGCCTGGTTTTTGGTTAGCGCGGCTGGATCGACATGAACATGGTCATTCACGGTGCTTTTCCCTCCCTCGGTGCCCGAGCCCTCATGATTGCATCTACCAAGACGTGGCACAGCAAAAACAGAAAGAGTGCGGCAACGACGATAGATGGTCCTGATGGGGTATCCCATTCCAGGGATCCAAACAATCCACCAATGACAGCTATCGCTCCGAGCCCGGCGGCAACTACAGCCATCTGCTCAGGCGTTTTGGCCAAGCGGCGCGCTGCCGCAGCAGGCATGATCAACAGCGCGGTAATCAGCAAAACGCCGACAACCTTCATGGCGATTGCAATCACCGCTGCCATCAGCAGCATGAATACAATGTTGATGGTCTCCGGTTTCATACCTTCAGCCTCCGCCAGATCCGCATTCACGGTCCCGGCAAACAGCCGGCGCCAGATGAGTATCAGCACAGCCAATACGATCCCGCCTCCTGCATAGACCACGACGATATCATTTCGCGTTACAGCCAGAATGTCACCAAACAGAAGCCCCAGAAGATCCATGCGCACCCATGTCATGAATGCAAGGCACACAAGCCCGATTGCAAGGGACGAATGGGCCAACAGCCCGAGCAGGGCATCAGAAGACAGCGTTTGGCGTTTCGACAGAACCAGCAGGATGACAGACAGCAGGACTGACATTCCAAAGACTGCCAACGTCGTATTGATCTCAAGCAAGAGTGACAGGGCAACGCCGAGCAGCGCGGAGTGAGACAGGGTGTCGCCAAAATAGGCCATTCTGCGCCAGACGATAAAGCACCCCAAGGGCCCGGCAACAAGCGCCACACCTATGCCTGCAACAATGGCCCGGACGAAAAAATCATCAAGCATGATGATGCTCCTTGGCTGCGGTGTGCGGATGATCGTGATCACCGTGACAATGTTCGCCAGCGCAATCATCGCTTATCGAACCGTCAGCGTGGCGCACGCGGCCATCTTCCAAGTGAACATGATCGTGATGGTGTTCATAGACCGCAAGGCCTGCAGCGCCTGCGCCGCCCTTGTGACCAAACAGCGATTTAAACTCGTCGCTTTGGGTCACGGAGACGGGTGTCCCCCGGCAACAAACATGTCCGTTCAGACAAACAACATGGTCAGTCGCTGCCATGACAACATGCAGGTCATGCGAAATCATCAACACGCCACAGCCCAGTTCGGTGCGCATCTTGGAGATCAGGTCGTACATCTTGATCTCGCCGGAATAGTCGACACCCTGTACCGGCTCGTCCAGCACCAGAAGGTCCGGCTTCCTGGCAATGGCACGGGCAAGGAGCACGCGCTGCAATTCACCGCCCGACAGGCTACCGACTGAAGAGGACAGCAAATGCCCGACGCCGGTGCGTTCCAGGGCTGCGTTTTTTTCCGATTTGGACAAACGATTGGTCAGCTCAAGGAAACGGGACACCGTCAGCGGCATTGTCCAGTCGATGTGGAGCTTTTGGGGCACGTAGCCGACAACCAGACCCTTTCGGCGCAAAGCTTCGCCCTCACTGGGCTGCAAAATGCCAAGGGCCATTTTAGCGGTTGTCGATTTCCCCGACCCGTTGGGTCCGATCAAGGTCACGATTTGGCCAGCGGCAACGGTCAGATCAACGCCGCGTACACGCCAGCTATCGCCCTGACGGACGCCAGCACGCGTGAGCTGAACCAACGGCCCTTCTTGGGAACTGATTTGGGACAAGAAAAACTCCAACGAAGGAAGCGGCACATCGGTGCGCCGAATATGGACATGTTATAGTATTACATCACTGATGTTTCAAGCACGCATGTGTCGCCAATTTTTCGAAAGTTTTCATACGGCAAAGCAATCTTAAGGGGTAAAGTGCTACGAGTTGGCAAACGCGATAAATAGAACGAATTCAGGCATCAAACTTCATGATCATTCCTTGCATTTTGTCCGGCGGTGTCGGCACTCGGTTGTGGCCGCTGTCTCGCAAAGACCGTCCAAAGCAGTTCCTGCCGATCTTTGACGGAGACAGCCTGTTTCAAAAGACCGCACGCAGAACGCAAGGCGACGGTTTTGCTGCGCCAATTGTCATTGGCAATGAAGGTCATAGATTCCTGATTGGCGAACAGCTTTCCGAATTGGAAATCACCGCAGAGGCAATCGTTCTGGAGCCCATGGGACGCAACACTGCGGCCCCTGCTGCCATGGCTGCCTTGATCGCCCAGGAAGCTGATCCCGAGGCACTTGTGCTGTTGCTCCCCTCCGATCACATGATGGGACAGGAAGACAAGTTCAAAGAAGCTATCGCAAAGGCAACACCAGCTGCGCGGTCCGGGCGGATTGTAACCTTTGGCATCGAGCCACATGAGCCGAACACTGGCTACGGTTACATTCGCCTGACAGAAGGAAGTGAAGATGTGCGTGAGGTCGCCAATTTCGTGGAAAAGCCAAAGCTTGAAACCGCGCAGGCTTTTCTTGCAGATGGCAATTACGTTTGGAACGCCGGGATATTCCTGTATTCAGCCCAGGCGATGATTGCTGCCTTTGAAGAATTTCAGCCTGGCCTGCTGGCCAGCGCACGCAAGTCTCTCCAGGACGCGACGCGAGACCTCGATTTCACGCGCCTGAATGCAGACAGCTTTGGTCAGATCGAGGACATTTCAATCGACTTTGCGATCATGGAGAAGGCCGACAATATCTCATGCGTTCCGATGGCACCGGAATGGGATGACCTTGGATCCTGGTCCGCCATCTGGGGCGTCTTGCCGAAGGACGCGCAAGGCAACGCCGGGATTGGCGATACCCATTTCATCGGCACCGAAAACTGCCTTGCCTATGCCGACGATGGTTTGGTGTCCGTGATTGGACTGAGCGATATTCTCGTCATCTCAACGACCGACAGTGTTCTGGTTGCCCATAAGGACAAGGCACAAGACGTCAAGAAGATGGTCGACTACCTGAAGTCCAACAACCGTTCGGAGGCCGATGCTCATCCCCGCAGCTATCGGCCTTGGGGGTGGTCGGAACGCATCAATGCCGGAGATCGTTTTTCCGTCCAGTCGATGATGATCAAGCCCGGACAAGGATTGACCTTGCAAAGCCATTTGCACCGTGCAGAGCATTGGGTGGTTGTTTCGGGGACGGTCGAGATCACCATCAATGGCAAGGCAGAGCTGCTGAGTGAAAACCAGTCCGCCTATGTGCCGCTCGGTGCCCAGCACAAGCTGTTCAACCCCGGCCATATCCCTGTGCGGATGATCGAGGTTCAATCAGGTACCTATATCTCTGAAGCCGATATTCAGCGTCACGACGAGAGCTGATCGCAAACAAAAAGCTCTGCCAAAATCGATCTTTCAAAACAAGAAAGCCCGGCTCGCTGCCGGGCTTTCTTTCGTTCAAGCTTAGATACCGGAGCCTTCATCAACAAAGACGGGTGACACCAGGTAATTGTTGGCGCGCAGGTATTCGATCACCTCTTCAGCGATGTCTTCCGGGTCCCGGCCTACGGTCTTCAGGACCACTTCGGCATTTTCTGGTCGCTCATAAGGGCTGTCGATACCAGTGAAATTCTTGATCTCACCCTTCTCGGCCTTTTCATAGAGCCCCTTTGGATCGCGCTTCTTGCACTCTTCAATCGGCGTATCGACGAAGATTTCAATGAATTCACCCTCTCCGACCAATTCGCGCGCCATTTGACGCTCGGCCTGGAACGGTGAGATGAAGGAGGTCAGCGTGATCAGCCCTGCGTCGACGAAGAGCTTTGCCACCTCCCCGACCCGGCGAATGTTTTCCACCCGGTCGGCATCGGTAAAGCCCAGGTCACGATTGAGACCATGCCGTACGTTGTCACCGTCAAGTGCATAGGTATGACGGCCTTCCATGTGAAGTTTCTTCTCCACCATAGAGGCAATCGTCGACTTGCCAGACCCGGACAGCCCCGTGAACCACAACACTGCTGGCGTTTGCCCCAGTCCATGCGCACGCGCGCTCTTATCAACGTCCAGCGCCTGCCAATGGATATTTGTTGCCCGGCGCAGCGCGAACCAGACCATTCCGGCACCAACAGTCGCATTGGTGACGCGGTCGATGAGAATGAACGAGCCAGTCTGGCGATTGACCTCATAGGGGTCAAAGGCAACCGGAACAGACATCGACAGATTACAGAACCCGATTTCATTCAGCTGGAGCTGCTTGCCTGCGACATGCTCGAAGGTGTTCACATTCACCTTGTGCTTGATCTCGGTCACAGTCGCCGTCACTGTTTTTGAGCCGATCTTCATCAAATAGGAACGACCGGGCAGCATCGCGTCGTCAGACATCCAGATCAAGTGAGCGGCCAGCTGATCAGCGACATCCGGGCGCGAAACAGAACTGGCGAGAAGATCCCCGCGCGAAATATCAATCTCATCGACAAGCGTTACGGTGACGGCTTCCCCTGCCCTGGCGCTGTTCCTCTCGCCTTCAGGTGTGATGATCTTTTCCACCTTCGAGGTTTTTCCCGAAGCTGCAACGACAAGCTCTTCGCCTACCGATACTGTCCCGCCAGCAATGGTGCCTGAATAACCGCGAAAATCGAGATTTGGACGGTTGACCCACTGAACCGGCAGGCGGAACGGCTGGCTGAGCTCCTCTTCGCCAATCTTGACGGTCTCGAGATGTTCGAGAAGCGTAGGCCCCTGAAACCATGCCAGCTTGTCACTTTTACCCGTGACATTGTCGCCGAAGCGGGCGGACATCGGGATAGCCTGTTGGGTTTCAAACTCAAAGCTTGCAGCGAAGGTTTCGAATTCAGCCTTGATTGCCTCAAATCGCTCCTGGCTGTAGTCGACAAGGTCGATCTTGTTGATCGCCAAAACCACATGGCGAATACCCAGCAAGGACGCGATGAATGCGTGGCGGCGTGTCTGCACCATCAATCCGTTGCGGGCGTCCACCAGCAAAACGGCCAGGTCCGCGGTGGACGCGCCTGTCGCCATGTTGCGGGTGTATTGCTCGTGACCTGGCGTGTCCGCAACAATGAACTTGCGCTTCTCCGTTGCAAAGAAACGGTAGGCGACGTCAATGGTGATGCCCTGCTCGCGCTCGGCTTCCAGACCATCGACAAGCAGCGCGAGGTCGATATCTTCACCAACGGTGCCATGACGCCGCGAGTCTTTCTCAAGGGCTGCCAGTTGGTCTTCGAAGATCAGCTTGGTGTCGTAAAGCAGTCTGCCGATCAGGGTCGACTTTCCATCGTCAACCGAACCGCATGTCAGAAAACGCAGCTGATCCTTGTCTTCCTGGGCGAGGATGTAATCCGTAACGGCGGCTTCAGTTTCGAAGGCGGTCGCCGGCGCAATAATTTCTGCGTCAGACATCAGAAATACCCCTCACGCTTTTTCTTTTCCATGGATGCGGCGTCATCATGATCAATCAGACGACCGGACCGTTCTGATGTTCGGGCAATCAGCATTTCCTTGACGATTGCAGGCAGCGTGTCGGCGTCCGATTCAATCGCGCCGGTCAGCGGATAGCAGCCAAGGGTCCGGAACCGGACCATCTTGTTTTCGACCTTTTCGCCGTCTTGCAGCTTCAAGCGTTCATCATCCCGCATGATCAACATGCCATCGCGTTCTACAACCGGACGCTCAGCGGCGAAATACAGCGGCACCATCGGAATGTCTTCCGTCAGAATGTACTGCCAGATATCCAGCTCGGTCCAATTCGACAATGGGAAGGCACGAATGCTCTCGCCTTTCGAAACACGCGCGTTATAAAGGCTCCAAAGCTCGGGACGCTGGTTTTTCGGATCCCAGGCATGCGACGCATTTCGGAAGGAAAACACGCGCTCCTTCGCGCGACTTTTTTCCTCATCACGACGCGCGCCCCCAAAGGCGGCATCAAAGCCGTATTTGTCCAAAGCCTGTTTGAGTGCCTCGGTCTTCATCACGTGCGTATAGGCAGATGAGCCATGGTCGAATGGATTGATGTTGTCAGCCTTGCCATGCGGGTTGGTGTAGACAATCAGGTCCAGACCAAGACGCTTTGCAGTCTCGTCGCGAAACTGGATCATTTCGCGAAATTTCCATGTGGTGTCGACATGAAGCAATGGGAAAGGAGGCTTTGAAGGATAGAAGGCCTTCATGGCCAAATGAAGCATCACACTGGAATCCTTGCCAATGGAGTACAGCATCACGGGATTGCGAAATTCAGCAGCAACTTCCCGAATAATGTGAATGCTCTCTGCCTCCAGGCGGCGCAAATTGCTGAGCCTTTGCTGCGACAGTCCGTCGGCACTTACGTCCATTGGTGACTTACCTTCTTTGGTCCGGCGCCCGTTCCATGGGCACCGATGTTTGTTTCAATTCGCGCCGCACGGCACCGGGTATCAAACCTGATGCCCAGCTTCTCCGAGAAGGCTTTTGCTGCTCACAGCAATGAAAAACGGACTTTTGAAGTCATCCTTCACCGGGTGTCCCGGTGCTGAATAACCAACATTTTCATATGTATCAGCGCGTACGACGTCTCCGCCGGCGGCCCGCACAACAGCGTCGCCTGCCGCAATATCCCAGAACATTGTCGGGGCAAGACGCGGATAGAGATCTGCCTCGCCACTCGCCACGAGACACAATTTCAACGAAGAGCCGACCGAAACCCGCTCGGCAATTTTGAAACGATCAACAAAAGATGCGGTTTCTTCCGACAGGTGTGAGCGGCTCGCGACAACCGTCAGACCCGCTGACGGCACGGAGCGCACAGTGATCGGATGTACCTCTTTAATTTGATCGTCGCTCACCGTGGCTGCAAACGCGCCTGTCTGGCGATTGTTGTCGCCAGGAACGCTGCCACCCCAGAACAAACGCCCGAGCGCAGGCGCATAGACCACGCCGAAGACCGGCACGGCGTTCTGCACGAGCGCAATATTGACCGTGAATTCACCGTTCCGCTTGATGAACTCCTTGGTTCCGTCAAGCGGATCGACAACGAAATAGGTCTGATCCAAATCGGGCAAGCGACCCGCTTCAACGGCCTCTTCGGCTACAAGCGGAATGGATGGATGGAGCTTTCGCAGTCCAGCCTCAATCACCGCCTCGGCGCGTTGGTCTGCAATCGTGACCGGAGACCCATCAGACTTTTCGATTGTGTCAAAGCCGGTCTCATAGACTGCCATGATCTCCTTGCCCGCCGCCAAGGCGAGGTCAAGGATCTTTCCAACGTCGGTCGAATATGGTGCGTCGATGGTCACGTATACTTGCCTTTCAATGCGGTCGTTTGAGGATGTCAGCAAAGTCCCAACAAGGCTTTCGAGGCCCGATGGTTCATCTTTGCCGCATCAATTCCGATCGACCGCAATCTGGTCGGACAATATCTGTGAAACTGCGGCCCGGAAACAAAATGCATTTTGTTCAAATGCAGGCTGTTGGTTTTTTAATCTCAAAATCGCCCTGTAACAAAAACAAACATCGAGCGCGAGGCATTTGAGATCAAAACAAGAAGATCGCAGCATGTCGCTGGAAGGACCCTGCCTTACAAGCTCGGCGGAGATGTGTCCTCTTTCCGCCCTAGCTCAGCAGCGTGGGAAGAAACAGCGCAAGGCCCGGAAAGATGATCAGCAGGCCGACGCGAACAATCTCAATTGAGAAGAACGGCATCACACCCTTGAAGGTTTGGCTCATCGGCACATCCTTGGCGAGGCCGTTGATAATAAAGACGTTCAACCCGACTGGCGGCGTGATCAAGCCCAGCTCCACCACGATCAACGCGAGGATACCGAACCAGATCTTGAGTTGCTCCGTATCCATGCCAAAGGTCGCCGAGGCGGCGGTCGCATAGTCACCGCCATTCAGGTCAACCAAAACCGGCCAGAAAAACGGGATCACGACCAGGATCATTGCCAGGGATTCCATGAAACATCCTAGAACAATCAGGACTGCCAGCATCACCACGAGGATGAACCAGGGATCCAGTCCGCTCGTAACGGCCCATGTCGCCAAGGCTGACGGAAGTCCGGCGCGGCTAAAGAACCCTTTCAGTACTTCGGCGCCAAACAAGATAAAATAGATCATTCCGCTGGTGACGGCTGTATCGAGTATTGCTGCCTTCACACCCACCAGTGTCAAACCCTGGCGCCCCCAAAGTCGTTGTCCAAAGCCATACACAAAAATTGCGAAGACACCGACAGCGGCTGCAGGCGTCGGCGTAAACAAACCAAACCCAAGACCAAGAATGATCGCACCAAAGATGACAAGAACCGGAACAAGACGCCGCAAGGCCTGGCGCTTTTCCTGACGGGTCAAGTCGCTTGCTGCTGGAGCCAGAGCGGGCTTTAGACGCACGATCAAGGCAATCAAGCCGATAAAAAAGCCAACCGCAATCAAGCCTGGAACAACCGCAGCGCGGAACATTTCAACAATCGGAGCTTCGACGATGATCGCATAGATCACCAGAACCACGGAGGGCGGGATCAAAATTCCCAACGTTCCACCTGCTGCAAGCACGCCGGTCGCAAGGCTGGGAGCATAGCGGAGTTTCTGCAGTTCCGGCAGAGCGATCCGACCCATCGTCGAGGCTGTGGCCAGCGATGACCCGCAAACGGCCCCGAAACCGGCGCAGGCTGCAATCGCCGACATGGCGACACCGCCGCGAAACCGGCCCATGAGTGCATTCATTCCGCGAAACAAGTCACTGCTCAAATTGGCCTGACTGGACAAGAAGCCCATCAGCACAAAGAGCGGCACAACGGACAACTCATAGCTTGCCAAATTGGACCACAGCAATGACTTGAACTGCTTCAGATACGGTCCGAAGCGCACATAGGACACCATGAGCGACAGCACATAGGTGCCGCCTATGCCAACGACCAGCATCGCCAGACCGACAGGCATGCGCAGTGCCAAAAGCACGAACAGAACAACAATCCCGCCAATACCGACGAGTTCCATCTCACCCATGGACCACGTCCTCTTGAGCACACCGCCCGCTGATCTGCAGAATGCAAACGATAGACCACAAGATAAGCGACAGAATGCCCGGCAAGTACCATGGCCATTCCGACCACCCCAGGATCGGAGTCGTCGCATTGTCTCCTTGGGCCTCAAGCATCCCGAACCACATCCAGTACGACAGGAAAAGCGCGATAGCAGCCATAAGACCGAGCCATGCCTTGTCCAGACCTTGCTGAAACCAGGGTGGAAAATGCTTCACAAACAGCAAGACCGTTACGTGCCCGCGCTGCTGCTGGCAATAAGGGAAGAATGTCAACGCGGCAGCGCTCACCGCGAGACGGACGAAATCCTCGTAGCCATAGATGCCCGCAATTTGGATCCCCAAGGGTGCAAGAAGGCGAGCGAGCAGGAACGCGCCGACATTGATGACAGTCACGAGTACGATCGCCAAAATCAACGCACCACCAAGCAGTGCCCATCCGGCAATTATTCGCTGAACCAGGGCGTTCATCACCAATCCCTTAGAAGACAAATGCAGATGTTGTAGCAGTCAGTGAACAGTAAACGAAACCGCACATTTTACGTAGCGTGAATTCACCCGTTCATCTTGCATGCTGCGCGGCAACCGCCGCCCTGGCCGCCTCGTAAAGGCCTGCACCATCCAGCCCTTTGCTGGTCGCTTCATCAATCCACTGGTCATTGACGGAGCTCATCTTTGCATCAAAGGCGTCAAGCTGCTCTTGCGACAGGACGATGATTTCACCGGTCTGTCGGCGGAGCTCCTTGCCTTCTTGTTCGTGGTCGTCCCACAGCTGTCCGATTTCCTCGGCAACAGCAGACAGGGAATGATCATCAATGACCTTTTTCAAATCATCGGGCAGTTCGGCATAGCGTTGCTTGTTCATTGCCAACATGAAGATTGAAGTTCCGAAACGCTGCCCTTCGGGACCTTCAACGCCGTACTTTGTCAAATCCTGCAGCTTGAGCGGGCGAACGACCTCGAACGGCACCAACGCGCCGTCGACAACACCCTTTGACAAGGCCTGTGGCAGCTCGGGAAGTGGCATACCCACCGGTTCCGCTCCGAGCGCCTGAAGAACCCAGCCGCCTGTGCGCGAGGGCGTGCGAATGCGCAGCCCCTCCAGGTCGGCCGGCGTACGCACTGCCACGTCGGTCAGGTGGATGGCGTTGCCGCCATGGCTGTGAATGATGATCGGATGGACGTCTTTGAAATCATCCTTGATCAGATCATAGAGTTCAGCGATGGCGAGGGTTGTTTCTTTTGCAGAGCCCAGATGGACACCTGGAAGCTCAAACACCTCCGTGCGCGGAAACATTCCAGGGGTATAGCCCAGAAGGCTCCACCCAAGGTCAATCACTCCATCGCGCACCTGTTTCATCAACTCGGGTGGTTTTCCGCCAAGGGCCATGGCCGGAAAGAGTTCCACCTTGATCCGCCCGCCCGAGGCTTTTTCGATATCTGCAGCCCATGGCGCGAGCATCTTGGTGTGGCTAGGCGCTTTTGGCCCCTGAAAATGCTGCAACGTCAGAGTGACTTCCTGCGCAGTGGCGGCATCTGCCATCAGGCCAACCGTTGCGGCAACGCTCAGTGTTGCCAGGAATCGTCTCATAGGGGTCTCCCGGGTCGCTAACATTTGACGTTCGTTTTGATCGTCTTTGAACCAACATAGCTTTTTGCAGGAGCGCCTTTAAAGACCGCAATTGAAGTGATGCACCGAATACATGTTAGAACACCGCGAAATCATAGCGTTCATCATAGTTGTTCCAGGCGACACACAGGAATGCTCCACTGGCAGGCCGAGTGCTCAGCTGGCCAGCGACACGATGGTCAAAAGTTGAGGGCCGTGGTGGTGGTTTAGCGGCCGAGCAAAGAAAAACGCAGAAGCCCAATGGATTTCTGCGTTTCAAGTGAAACTTGGAAAGACGTGCGTTCGCTAGAGCGTGCTCGTAGTTGTTATCGAACGGACTTTTGGGTTTTTGGCGTTTTGGTACCACCAGACGCTTGCGGCGCGCGGTCCGGAGTTACAGTTACGAGTGTAGATGCAGCAAATAGGGCAAGGCCACCGGTCAAAAATTGAGTCATTTCAATATCTCCATCGCTAAACCTATCCAAGCCAATCACGAAACTCTTAGAAAGATCAGAAAACGGCCACTAAAATTTTATGTAACCGCGTATTCGCGCGAAGAAGAACTCAAAATACTCAGTATAAATAAATATCGATAATTTTTTATTCAATAGATAATGAGCCAATACATCAACAGTCGTTCACATCAGCACACAAGAGCCGAGAGAAATGCTCTTCCCCCGGCTCTTGTTTGTGTAACATCAGATGACGACCTGAGGGCGCTTATCCGCGTGCGTGATGCGCCTGCCAATGCCAGGCGATATCGATACGGCGCGGGATCCAGACTTTCTCATGGGACGCGACGTAGTCGAGGAAACGCTGGAGGGCTGCGGTACGGCCGGGACGGCCAACCAGGCGGCAATGCAATCCGATATTGAGCATCTTGGGAGAACCCGCCTCGCCTTCCGCGTACAGAACGTCGAACGAATCCTTCAAGTAAGCGAAGAACTGGTCGCCGGAATTAAACCCCTGTGCTGCCGCAAATCGCATATCATTGCTGTCGAGCGTATAAGGGATGACCAGGTGATCGCCCTTTGGTCCATCCACCCAGTAGGGCAGATCGTCGGCATAGCTGTCGCTGTCATAGAGGAAACCACCCTCCTCCATCACCAGCTTTTGCGTCTGCATGGAACAGCGTCCGGTATACCAGCCCAGAGGACGCGCACCGGTGACCTCTTCATGAATGCGGATGGCTTCACGAATATGCTCACGTTCTTCTTCTTCAGGCATGTCCGCATATTCGACCCATTTCAGGCCATGCGAGGCAATTTCCCAATCGGCTTCCTTCATGGCAGCGACGGCTTCAGGATTGCGTTCCAATGCTGTCGCAACGCCATAAACGGTTACCGGCATGGAGCGCGATGTGAATGCACGCCACAAGCGCCAGAAGCCGGCCCTTGATCCATATTCGTAGAGCGATTCCATATTCCAGTGGCGCTTACCCGGCCAAGGCTGCGCCCCGACGATTTCCGACAGGAACGCTTCCGATGCGGCATCACCATGAAGAATGTTGTTTTCGCCACCTTCTTCGTAGTTGATGACAAATTGAACTGCGATATTTGCGTCGCCCGGCCATTTTGGATCGAATGAGTTGCGGCCGTAACCGACCATGTCTCTTGGATATGTAGATGACATTTGAAGGATTTCTCTATTGCTCTTAAAGCCAGAGAAAACCCGATGAAGCAAGAACATGCAAGCTCGTTTTGTGATCAGTTCGACCGGACAAATTGAGTCTATTCGTCAAAAAAAGCACATTTCTATCAAATTTTATCAAACCGGTTTCCACGCCCTTATAGGTTGCGTCTGTAAAAAGCCGTACAGGTGACTTGGACACTGGAGAATTGACATGAAACTCACATCGGCAGGTTTGCTGTTTATTTTTGCCGGCGCAGCAATGACGTTGCTCATTTAACGCGGCATTGCAGCATTTTTCGTCTGGGTATTTTCGTCCAATGAGCAAATTGTAAACCCGCGACGACTTCAATTGGGCCCGTGCAACCAGAATGGTTGACGGGCCCAATGACATTTAAAGAGCTATTTAGCTGATTTTAGTTCAAATTATTTTTTATCACCCTCGCGTGCATTGAATCACATATATCGTAGCAATATATATTGAATCGATATATTGTATTCATACATATGATCGTCTCAGAGTTGCGTCGCAGTGCAATATTCTCTCGATTGCCTCTGGACTTTCTTTAAACAGCACACATATCAGTGCGGGTCGAACAAAGCGCAGCAACCAAAAATTGCAGCGCGTTCGCCTTGGGTTTGCGGGGAACCAAAAGTTGAGTGTACGCCACCTTTGTCTGGCAATTTTGAACTGCAAGGACGCGACCGGATACGAAATTCGTAAAGAGGTCGTGGACGGTGCTTTTCGCTATTTCGGAGAAGCCAGTTTCGGTTCCATCTATCCTGCGTTGACGCGTTTGGAGAGCGAAGGGCTTGTGACCGTCAAGGAGGACGTTCAGGAAGGGCGACCTGCGCGCAAGGTCTATTCCATCACCGACGCCGGGTACGACGAGTTGATGACGGAACTGCAGAAGCCTCAAGCTGCCGATGCCTATAAATCCGCTTTTTTGCTGATTGCCCTTTTTGCCCCGGAAGTCGGACCGGATGTCGTCAAACGTGCCATTGACCTGCGGTATCAGCACCTCCAGGCGGAACTCGATCTCCTGACCAACAAGAAAAACGATTGTGATGACAGCGGAACGCAGTGGGCGACCAATTTCGGTATCGCATCCATGCAGTTCGCGCTCGACTATCTTGAAACCCACAGCGACGAGCTGATTGAACTTGCCAAATCGGGCAAACGGAGGGCGTCGTTTGCGCCCGAAGCTGCTGAATAGGCCGACTTCCGGAGTCTCATATGCGAATTAAATTCTCCTATCTTCTCGCCCTCGGCCTTGCTGTGGGAACAGGTGTCTGGATGTACAGCGGCTCGGTCGTCGTCGGTGGACAAGCTGACAGCGAAAACGCAACCCCGCCACCTGCGGAGCGCAACATTGCTGCGGTCGGTGACCCTTTCAAGGTCCAGGTACGCAAGCTCACTGCAAGCGAGCGGTCAGCACAACTTGAAATCCGCGGTCGAACCGAGGCCAATGCCCGGGTTTCCGTCCATGCCGAGACAGCCGCCAAAATCGTCTCGCGCCCGGTGAGCGAAGGCGCACGTGTGAGTGCCGGCGATATCCTGTGTGAATTGGACAAGGGCGCACGCAAGGCTTCTGTCCTGCAAGCAAAGGCCGCGCTTGAACAAGCGCAGCTGGAATATGACGCTGCCCACAAGCTCAACACCAAGGGCTTCAGTGCTCAGACCAGCGTAGCTGCCAAGAAAGCTCAACTTGATGCAGCCAAGGCCGGTCTTGAAAGCGCTGAACTAGAACTGGATTACACGACCATTCGCGCGCCCATCGATGGTGTCGTGGAAAGCCCTATGGCCGACATTGGCGCCCGGCTGGGCGTCGGAGGTGCCTGTGCGAGCATCGTCAACACTGATCCTCTTCTCGCCATTGGCCAGGTTTCAGAGCATGACATTGCTTCAGTTGAACTGGGTATGAGCGCCACAGTGAACCTTGTGACTGGCCAGACCTTCCCGGGCAAGGTTACTTATATCGCGCCATCCGCTGACACGAACACACGGACCTTCCGTGTGGAGATCGAGATTGACAACAAGGACGGCGAAGCCCGTGACGGGATTACAGCGGTTTCCCTCCTGCAGTTGAAGAGCGCCAAGGCGCACAAAGTCTCTCAGGCAATCATGTCATTGAGCGACAGCGGTCAGGTCGGTGTTCGCACAGTTTCAGAAGACAATGTCGTCCGCTTTGTTCCGGTCACCGTTCTTGGCGGTGAAAGAGACGGAGTGTGGATCGGCGGCCTGCCTGACGAAGTCACCGTGATCACGGTTGGCCAGGACTATGTATCTGACGGCGAGACCGTTACACCGGTTCTCGAAATGAGCGAGGCATCCTGATGCTAGACATGCTTGAAGGGGTCCTGCGCCGACCCAAGACAATCTTCGTAACCATGCTGGCACTGTTGTTTGCCGGGGTCGCGACCTACATCGGCATTCCAAAGGAAGATAGTCCCGACATCGATGTGCCGGTCTTTTATGTCTCGGTCACCCAGAGCGGAATTTCACCGGAAGATTCAGAACGTCTCCTCGTTCGACCGATGGAAACAGAGCTGCGCGGCCTCGACGGTCTGAAAGAAATTACTGCGATTGCCTCAGAAGGTCATGCCGGGATTGTTCTCGAATTCGACATTTCCTTCGACAAAGACAAGGCGATGGCTGACGTTCGCGAAAAGGTCAATCAGGCCCAGTCGAAATTGCCGGCCGACGCGGATCAGGCAAACATCTCGGAAACCAACTTTGCGTTGGTGCCTGTGATGACCATTGCGCTCTCTGGCGATGTGCCGGAACGTACGCTTTTTCAACATGCGCGCCGGCTCAAGGATCAGCTTGAGGCCATCGACACGGTTCGAGAGGCTGAATTGAAGGGCCATCGTCCAGAGGTCCTGGAAGTTATTATCGACACCCAAAAGCTCGAAGCCTATTCGGTAACACAAGCCGAGCTCTTTAATGCCGTTCAGACAAACAACCAGCTTGTACCAGCAGGATTTATCGACGGCGGTAACGGACGGTTTAACCTGAAGGTCCCGGGTCTGGTTGAATCGGCCGAGGATGTTTACTCCATCTCGATCAAGCAAAGCGGTGAAGGTGTCGTCACCCTTGGCGATGTCGCCGAAATTCGCCGTTCTTTCCAGGATGCGGGCAGCAACATTCAGGTGAATGGTCGCCCTGCCATCACACTGGACATCACCAAGCGCATCGGGACCAACCTGATTGAAAACAACGCGGCCGTGCGCGCTGCTGTTGAACAGATCACATCAGAATGGCCTGACACTATTCAGGTCGACATCATGCTCGACCAGTCGAAGAACATCTTTGAGGTGCTTGGTTCCCTGCAATCATCGATCCTGACGGCAATCTTGCTGGTCATGATGCTTGTGGTGGCTGCACTTGGCTTCAAATCGGCTCTTCTCGTCGGCCTCGCGATCCCAACCTCTTTCATGGTTGGCTTCCTGATCCTGGGCGGCCTTGGCTACACCGTCAACACGATGGTCATGTTCGGCCTTGTGCTGACCGTCGGCATGCTCGTCGACGGCGCGATCGTGATGACCGAATATGCCGACCGCAAAGTGTCGGAAGGTATGGGAGAAAAAGAAGCCTTCATCCGCGCGGCCCGCCTTATGTTCTGGCCGATTGTGTCCTCGACAGCGACAACACTGGTTGCCTTCCTGCCGATGCTGCTGTGGCCTGGCGTTGCCGGTGAATTCATGAGCTATCTGCCGATCATGGTGATTATCGTTCTGACGGCAAGCCTCTTGACGGCAATGGTCTTCCTGCCCGTCTCTGGTGGTGTGCTGGCGTCGGTGTCCTCTTTGCTAAATCGCCATGCAACGCTCGTTCTGTCCGCTAGCTTTGCCCTCTTTGCCGGATTGCTGGTCTATACGGCTGCGCAGGATGCCCTGGGCACTGTAATCGCCGTTCTGGCAGCGTTGGCAGTTTCTCTTAGCGTCGGCATTGTTTCATACAAATTTCTCAAGCCATTCGTTTCGCGAGCCCAGGAAAAGGCGCGTGCACGGCGTGAAGTCGAACAGGCGGAGGCTGCTGCATTGTCAGCCGTCGACAATTTCGACATCAAGAAAGTACGCGGTGCCGCGGGACTTTACGTTCGCTTTCTCAATCTCCTGGCGGGCAGCGTGGCCGGCAACATCATCACTATTGTCGGGGTTTTGGGCATCTGCGTCGGCATATTCGTAGCGTTTTCGGCCAATTCGACAGGTGTCGAGTTCTTTGTCGATGAAGAACCCGACCGGGCAATTGTGCTCGTTTCTGCACGCGGCAATTTGTCGGTCGATGAATCTTTGAAAATTGTTTCTCAGGTTGAAGATCAAATTCTGCAAGTTCCGGGTGTTGAAAACGTGGTTGCCTTCTCAAAGGCTCCTGGCGGCGGTTCAGGTGGTGTCAGCATTGGTGCTCCGCAGGACATCCCGGCTGACATGGTTGGCAGCTTGAGCCTGGAGCTGGCGGATTTCTGCTGTCGCCGATCGGCGAAAGACATCTTCGCTGAGATCAGAGATCGCACAGCACCGATCCCGGGTATCAAGGTCGAGGTGCGCAAGATCGAGGGCGGTCCGCCGACAGGCAAGGACGTTCAGCTGGAAATCAAATCGACCTCCTACGATGAACTGACACGCCAAGTGGCCAAGGTCCGTGCTCATATGGACAATATGGACGGCCTGATGGCCATCGAGGATGATCGTCCCCTGCCCGGCATCGAATGGCAGATCAAGATCGATCGGGAGCAGGCAGGCCGCTATCAGGCAGATATCGCCGCCGTTGGCTCAATGATCCAGATGGTGACAAACGGCGTGCTTATCGGCACCTATCGGCCGGATGACAGTGAAGACGAAGTGGATATTCGGGTGCGTTTGCCCGAAGAAGAACGGACTCTCGACCAGATCGGGCAGTTGCGCCTGTTGACACCGCTCGGACAAATCCCCTTATCGAACTTCATCGAACGCACAGCTGCGCCCAAGGTCTCCAGCATCACCCGTCGTGACGGGCTCTACTCCATGATGCTCAAGGCTGCGGTCGACCCTGCATCAGGCGCTTTGCCTGATAACAAGGTCAAGGAGTTGGACAGCTGGCTGGAAACCCAGGATTGGCCTTCCAATGTGTTTCTGCAGTTCCGCGGCGCGGATGAGGACCAGAAGGAATCGGGCGAATTCCTGATGAAGGCGATGGTCGCCTCATTGTTCCTGATGTTCCTGATCCTGTTGACCCAGTTCAACTCGTTCTACCAGACTTTCCTGACACTCTCGACGGTGATCATGTCCGTCATGGGCGTCCTGCTTGGCATGCTGATCACGGGGCAGAAGTTCTCCATCATCATGACCGGTACCGGGGTGGTCGCGCTGGCAGGTATCGTGGTGAACAATGCCATCGTCCTGATCGACACCTATAACCGCTTCCGCGAAGACGGCATGGAACCGCTGGATGCGATCCTGAAGACATCGGCACAACGTATCCGGCCGATTCTTCTGACGACCATCACGACCATTGCCGGTCTGGTGCCGATGGCAACCCAGATCAACTTCGACTTCTTTAACCAGATCACGGCAGTTGGTGGCATCACCGCAGTGTGGTGGGTTCAGCTGTCGACAGCGGTTATATCGGGTCTCGCCTTCTCGACACTTTTGACCCTCATCATGATCCCCGTGATGATTGCGGTTCCGAGCGTCTGGTCCAAGACATGGGACGATTTCAAATCCCGACGTTCCGGCAAGCTTGCCCCGTCAGGCAATGTGGGCGACGACGCGCAGGACAATGCACCTGCGGACATGCAACACGCCGCCGAATGAGCAAGGAAAGGCATTAAAGTTCTGGGAGCCGTGCCTTTATCAATATCGTTGACAGGTCAGGCCCTCCCACTTAGTTGTATTAGACAACCAAGTGGGAGGGCCAATGGGACAGTTTGATCCAGAACTGATTGCCCGGGTGCGAAGCGCATCGCGATGCTTCGTCAGGGAACACGGCTTTTTGCTCAAGACGCTGGCTGGAACCGGCCATTCGCCGTCGGCTGTTCATGCAATCATCGAAATCGGAAACTCGGCCAATCTCACAGCACGAGACCTTGCGGAACGCTTGAACCTCGAAAAGTCGACGGTCAGCCGCTTGCTCAGATCGTTAGAGTGCCGGGAGGAAATTTCCGGTTTGCCGAACGTCGAAGATGGTCGCTCACAGATCCTGTTTCTCACCGACAAGGGTTGGGCTGTCTACAAGAAGGCCTCTCAATTTGCCGAAAACCTGGTTCAGAACTCATTGTCGTTGATGCACGGCGTCAGTGCCGCTCAATTCGCAGATGCTTTCAGCGCGTATGCTGATGCGATGTATGTGGCCCGCACCGGCAAGAGACCACAGAGCGCCCAACTGGACATCGTCGAAGGGTATCAAACCGGCATGATCGGGGACATCGCAGCGATGCATGCCCGTACGCATTCTGAAATCATTGGGGCAGGCCCGCGCTTTGAAAGCGTGTTGACTAAGGCCCTCGCAGACTTCGTCCCAAGGCTCTCCTCCCCAAACAACAACACCTGGAGTGTTCTTGAAAACGGCCGTGTGGTCGCCTCGATTACGATCGATGGCGAAGGACTTGGCAACGAGATTGCGCATTTGCGCTGGTTCATTCTGGAACCGCACCTTCGCGGCATCGGACTTGGCAAGGAGCTTCTCCTGCGCTCGCTAGAT
>JABXHV010000084.1 GCA_013373445.1 Paracoccaceae bacterium
AATCACCCGGAAGCCGCCTGGGAAGGCTTTCTCAAGGTCAATCCAAGCCTGGATGATGAGCTGAACCGCCGCGCTTGGTTTGATACATTGCCACGGTTCTCGAAAAGTCCGGCTGCGCTTGATACCGGGCGATACGAGCGCTTCGCTGATTTTCTCCTGGAGAAGGGCCTGATTAGCAAGGTTATTCCGGTTGAGGAATATGCTGTCGAAATTCGATAAGCAAATGGGAAGGCGGTGCTATGAGTGTGTGCCGCCTTCAGTTCTCAAAAGTAAAGAGTTGGCTGTTGTTCACTTTTCCCTTGAGCTGAAAGGTGCCCACTTTTTTGAAGGCAAAGTTTGTTGCCAGTTGGCTTGTGGTTTGTGAAACCAGAAAGTCTGTGTCGGCTCTTTTTGTGCAGCTTTCGATACGCGCAGCTATGTTGACCGTGTCCCCTATGGCCGAATAGTTGAAACGTTGCAACGACCCAATGTTTCCAACGCAAGCTTCTCCGGTATTCAGGCCAATCCCGACTCGGACCTCCGGTTTCTTGAGGTTTCGTGCCTTGAAACCAAAGGCGTCCTCGGCGTTCAGGCGGTCCACGCAGGCAAGCATTTCTTGTGCGGCTTTGCAGCTGCAATTTGCGTGATCCTTGACATCGATCGGTGCGTTCCAGATCGCCATGATTGAATCCCCTTGGTATTTATCGATCATTCCGCTGTTGTGTTGAATGATTTGCGATAGGGGCGAGAAGAGATGGTTTAGAAACTGAATGACCTCGTCAGGTTCAAGCTGCTCTGCCAAGGATGTAAAATCACGGATATCAAGAAACATGACAGTGATCTCTTTCATTTCCCCACCAAGGGCAAGACTGTCGTGCCTTTCTTCGAGTTGTTGAACCAATGATGGTGCGAGGTACTGCCCGAATGCCTGTCGGATAAAGCGTTTTTCCCGATCCAACAGGATGTAGAAGAATGCAGCGCAGATCGCGAACACAGCAATTGTGCTTGCGACAGGGAATACCGGGTCGAGGAGAAGACCAAAGTCCTTGAAAAGGAACCAGGAGCCCAACAGCAGCCCTGTCAGCATTGTTGCACTGGTCAGCGCTGATACAAGACTGCCAAAAACCGCAAAGGCGGCGATGACAATCAGACCGACAATACCGGTCGCCAGAATTTCCGCTCCATTGGCCCAGTCCGGGCGCGTCAGGAAGTCTTGCGCGAGTATCTGTTCAATGCCTTGGGCATGGATCGTCACGCCAGGGACGTTTTCCTTTAGAGGTGTTGTCCGCAGGTCGAGCAAACCTGTTGCAGAGGCGCCAATCAGGACAATATGCCCTTCAATCTGGTTCCTAAAGGTTGCGGCGGACCTGGCCTTCATGAGCTCGTGAGCCGAGATGGCTTGGCTTGGGTTATATGGTCTGAATTGGGACCAAAGTGCTCCGTCGTACGTTGTTGGGACCTGATAGGGGCCAATCTTGATGCTGCTGATGCCACTGGTTGTTTGTGCTTCATCTCTGAGGTGTTTTGGCGTCTTTACCGCGATTGTGCGTGCGCCCAACGCCACGCGAAGTGTTTCGGTCACAAAGCTGGGATAGAGATCGGCTCCATTTGCGACGACGAGTGGAATGCGGCGCACGATGCCGCCGCTGTCTGCAACCGAAAGCGTGATACTGCCAATGCCGCTGGCCGCCGATTCCAACTTGGGTAGATTTGTCAGGGCGGATGCAAAACTTGGCGTTGAACTTGCGGGATTATGGCCGGTGAAAGCGAAGCTGGCGGTTCTTCGCGGTGTGATTGCTGCGGTTCCATTTTTGAGAGCGAACCCAAGAACCACTTTGTTTTTGGCAATGGTCGCTGCAAAGGCGTCATCGTTGTCGGGCATCGAGGCAAGTCGGTCGCGAATGCTCTCAGATGGCAAGTCCAAGCTTTTCAAAAGGCTGGCGGGAGACAGTCGATCCGCTTCAGAAAAGACCATGTCAAAGGCGATCACTTGCGCCCCCAGACCTGCTAGCGTCTCAACAAGGGTCGCCAGCTTGGTGCGTGGCCAAGGCCATTGTCCCAGCGCCTCGATGGACGCTTCGTCGATTTCAATGACCTGTACCTTGCTGTTCAATCGTTCTATGGGATTGAGCCTTTGATATCCATCAAAGGTCAGTTCTCTGATTGATGTCAGAAAATCCGGGTTTACAAACCTGAGAGCAATGATTAGCGCCAGTGACAGCACGGCAACTGTCGTTGCAAACAAGCGTTTGCCCTGAATGCTGCGCACGAATGATCTCATCGTCTGGTCCCTTACTCGAACGCAGAGTATGCATCATTTATGATGGAGACAAGTTCGTGTGGGAAGTGGTGCTTGCAAAAAAGAAAAGACCAAACCCTTGAGAGGTTTGGCCTTTCATAACTTCGGAGATGAGCCGAACGTTTACGCGTGGACCTCGCCAAGTCCTTTTGCGCTTTCTTGAACGGCTTTTTGCACCTTTTCGAAAGCACGGACTTCGATCTGACGAACCCGCTCGCGGCTGACACCGAATTCACCTGAAAGATCTTCAAGTGTCATGGGGTCTTCTGACAGACGACGGGCTTCGAAAATGCGGCGTTCGCGGTCGTTCAGGATATCCATCGCACTGCTGAGCATCTTGCGGCGAACGTCCAGTTCTTCCTGATTGGCGAGAACTGTCTCTTGGCTTTCAGAGTCATCAACGAGCCAGTCCTGCCATTCGCCGGATTCTGAGTCCGCGCGCAATGGGGTGTTGAGGCTGGAATCGCCGCCGAGGCGACGGTTCATCGCAATGACCTCGTCTTGGCTGACCCCAAGCGTCGTGGCTATCTGGTTGACTTGATCTGGCTTCAGATCACCCTCGTTCAATGCCTGGATCTTGCCCTTCAGGCGACGCAGGTTGAAAAACAGGCGTTTCTGATTGGCTGTGGTGCCCATCTTGACCAGGGACCATGAGCGCAGAATGTATTCTTGAATCGCGGCCTTGATCCACCACATCGCATAGGTGGCAAGGCGAAAGCCTTTGTCCGGCTCGAAGCGCTTGACGGCCTGCATCAGGCCCACGTTGCCTTCGGAAACCACTTCACCAATCGGCAGACCGTAACCACGATAACCCATGGCGATCTTTGCAACGAGGCGGAGGTGCGAATTTACAAGCCGTTCCGCAGCTTGAGGGTCGTCATGCTCCTTATACCGCTTTGCGAGCATGTACTCCTCTTGCGGTTGAAGCATCGGAAACTTACGGATTTCATCCAAGTAGCGACTGAGGCCGCCTTCACCCGCTGTCAGTGTAGGTACATTTCGGGCCATAGAATGCGCCCCCTTCTCTGCTTCCTAATTCCTGCATCCCGGGTTGATGCCGACGGCCAATCAACCCTTCAAGGCGACGGCAGGAATTCTATTCTGCAATAACAGCATCCAAGAATGGCATGCTGGATGGTTTAATATAGGGACGCAAATTGGAAATTCATGTGGCGGAGCAGTAAACTGCTTCTAAATTTTTTGTAATGAAGTTAAAAGCTCTTTAATATCAGTGGGTAATGCGTTTTCAAATCGCAGTGTTTCTCCGCTTACTGGATGCTCAAAAGCCAAGAGTCCGGCGTGAAGAGCTTGTCGCGGAAAGTTGGCGATCTGTTCTTTCAAAGGCGACTCGAGCCGGTTGACCTTGGTTTTGAAACCAGCGCCATAGTCTTTGTCGCCCATAAGCGGGTGGCCGATGTGGCTCATATGAACGCGGATCTGGTGCGTACGCCCTGTTTCAAGGCGACACTCCACGAGAGATGCAAGCGCCGGTTCATCTGCCGGACCAAAGCGTTCCTTTACTTGCCAATGCGTGATGGCGTGACGCCCGGAGGTTTTCACAACGGCGATTTTCTGGCGGTTGGTATTGGAACGAGCAAGGTTTGCGTCAATCGTACCCTTCAAGCTCGAAGGCGCGCCCCAGACGATAGCGGAGTAGGCGCGTTCCAGCGGGCCGGTTTTCCCATGATCGGCGAACTGGGCGGACAGGCCTTGATGTGCGAGGTCAGTCTTGGCCACAACAAGCAGGCCGCTCGTGTCCTTGTCGATCCGGTGCACGATACCCGGTCGTTTGACGCCGCCGATGCCTGACAGGCTTGCGCCGCAATGGTGGATCAGCGCGTTGACCAGTGTTCCAGTCCAATTGCCCGCGCCTGGATGAACAACCAGGCCTGCTGGTTTGTTGACGACGATCAGGTGATCATCTTCAAAAACAACATCGATCGGAATATCTTCCGGCTCCGGGTCCGGATCCTCTGCTTCTGGAACTTTCAGGCTAAGGCACTGTCCCTCGTTGACCCGGTATTTCGGCTCGACTATCTTCGCGCCGTCCACGGTGGCCTCTCCAGCCCGGATGAGAGCCTGCACACGATTACGGCTCAACTCTGCAAGTTGAGTTGCCAGGACGGCATCCAGACGTTTGCCTTCGTCTTCTGTTGTAACCTGATAGTCGAAGTCCTGTACCGAACTGGTAGGGCCTTCCGGAGAGAATTCATTCATGAATCAACCTGAGCTCAAAAGTGATCGCGGTCGGGAGGCGGATCAACAGGACCTAGATCCGGCAACATTGCGCGTGCAAAACAAACTGAAGCGTTTGCTTGCAGGGTCGTCCCTCATCATGCTGATGGGATTTGTCGCTGTATTCGCAGCAATCTTCTACAAGATCAACTCTTCTGATGGAACGCTTGGTGAGAAGACTTTGCCGGAAACCATTGTTCTGGGTGCTGACGCAGATGTACTGGATGTCGAACTCAGTGATGGACGCTTGCTCGTGCTGACACAGGAAAAGACTGCAAAAGTGCTTCTTTATATAGACCCGGCAACCGGCGCTGTGATTGGTCGAACCAGACTTTTGAGCGGCAGCCAGTGACACTTTTGAACAAGTTTGAAAATCTTTCTCAAAAAGAGACTTGCGCTTGCTTTCAGAGGGTTTTATACGCCTTCCCACGGTTCAGCTAATTGCTGTGACCTAAACCGCGCGCCCATCGTCTAGCGGTCTAGGACGCCGCCCTTTCACGGCGGAAACACGGGTTCGAGTCCCGTTGGGCGTACCACTTTCTCGGCAGAGATCTTAAAGTGGTCAAAAGCTGCGTGTTTTACACGTGGCTTTTTTTATTTCCAGATCAATCAGTCTACGTCGCCAAGTGGATCAGTCTCTATCAGGTTGACGCCCGCTTCTTCTGCGATCTTCTTGATGCGTGGAATACGGCACTGATCCGTGACGAATGTTGAGACTTCTGACAGGTGGCCAACACGCACGGGGGCTGTTCGTTCAAACTTGGTGCTGTCGGCTACCAGAATTGTCTGGCGCGCATTTTTAATGATTGCCTGGGTGACACGTACCTCCCGATAGTCGTAGTCGAGGAGGGAGCCGTCTTCATCAATGCCCGATACACCGATGATGGCCATATCGACTTTGAACTGACGCATGAAATCAGCCGCTGCTTCGCCCACGATACCGCCGTCCACATGTCGCAGCACACCGCCGGCAACCACAACCTCTATCTGCGAATATCCGCGCATGAGCGTTGCGACGTTCAGGTTGTTGCTGATGACCATCAGACCACGATGCTGTAGCAGTGCCTGTGCAACAGCTTCTGTCGTCGTTCCGATGTTGATAAACAGAGAGGTGTTGTTCGGAACGATTTCGGCGGTTCGTCTGCCGATCTCTGCTTTTTCTTTGCTGGAAATGATACGGCGGGCTTCATAGCCCACGTTTTCGATGCCGGAGGACAACAATGCGCCACCGTGCGTTCGCGCAAGAAGCTTAAGCTCACAGAGCTCATTCAGATCCTTGCGGATGGTTTGAGGGCTAACGTCAAATCGCTTCGCAAGTTCGTCTACAGTTACACGGCCGGTTTGGCGCGCGATCTCCAGAATTGAATTGTGGCGTGCAATAAGCATTCAGACCTGACTTCCCTCAACGGCATAGGTACCGCGCAATTGGTTATGCTGCGCCAACTTTGCTGCGCTCTTGAGAGGTAGGCTTCTGGGTGTCACCCGGTTGAGTTTCTGTTTCAGCACTACCCGCTTCGATCTTTGTAGCAGCTGATTTGTTCGCTTTCAAAATGCGATTGACGAGGACTGCAGTGGGTCCACTGTCTTTGCCATTTGCTGCGGGCGTTGCTTCTTCCGGAGCCTGCGAAGAGGGCTGTTGGTCCGCTGACGACGAGAGTTTTGAATTCGTGGCAGAAGTTTCGCCAGGGGTGGTTCCGCCTTCAAAGTATTCCGTAACCTTCAGGAGATCTTCGCGAAGCGACTTGAGCTGTGTAGATGCTTCCAGGTCGCTGCGCAGTTTTGCTATTTGAAGCGTTGAGCGTTGAAGGGCGCGATCACGGCTCTTGAGCTTGAGTTCCAGTTGAGCTTGCTTTTTCCGCTCTTCTGCTACCGTCTGCAAAGCAGCCTTCTTCTCTTCTTCGTCACCTTCATCGCTCATTCCCTGGAGGGCGGATAGACGCGCCACTTCCGACTGGGCAATAACGTATTGTTGCTCAAGTTCGGAGAGATCTTGTTCAAGCCTGGAAATAACAGAACTCACGTCCTGTTTCTCCAGCCCTTCGATGGAGGTTGCCGGCAGCAAATCGCCAGATTCGAATTGCGCCACTTTTTGCTGAAGTGCGATCAATTGGCTTTCGAGGCTGGCGATGATCGCGAGCGACATTGCGTCTTCGGTCGGTTGCCACTCTTCGTTTTCAGCTGCCTGGCGCTTGAACGCTTCGATTTGTTCTACGGCTGCGTCACGCTCTTTTTGCAGCGATGCAATTTCAGCCTTGATTTGCTTTACGTCTTTTGTGGAAGGAGCGTTCCGGGCGCCACGCTTTTCGGCCTGCTTTTCAGCGAGCTTCCGCTCTTTCTTTGCGGAGTCTAGTGCGTGTTTCAAGCTAGAGAGTTTTTCTTCATATTCCGCGCGAGTATCTTCGACTTTCTTCTGAAGCTCACCCACGCGAGCACGTCGAGCTGTTGCGGCTTCCTGCTCAAGTTGAAGTGCGCGTTCCGCCTTGTTTACGATAAGCGCGTTTCGTGCGCGTTCAATGTCATGAGCGGCCCGGACCTCGAAATAATTCGAAGGGTTGGTTGCTCTCATGGCTTCGATCGTCAGGCGGACAGTTCGCTTATAGATCAGGGGGACGACTGCCAAAGCGAGAAGCGTGGCAGTGAAAAAACCAAGTGCAACATACATTGCAGCAATAATCACAGTCGTCTCCGTAGATCTAATGGTTCTTCATGCAGCATTTCACCAATGCGACGGAAGGTCAATTCGCCCTGAAATCTGTAAACAAACAGACTTAACGAGGAAACACTGAAAATACAATCAGAAGGGATTCCAAGTGGCTTTGTCGGTAAATTTCAAATAGCCGATGTTGACGCCAAGTCTTGCACCGACGCCCGCGCGAACCGGAACCAGGATGGTGTCGTGGTTCTGAAGCACCGTCATCCCAAACCCGCCGATCAGATATGCGGAGCCGTTGACGCCAATGAACCGGTTGTACATCGCATCAACAGACGGGAGGTTATAAACAAGTGTCATGACGCGGGACCCGTTGCCGCCAAAGTCCCAGCCGAGGGAAGGGCCTTGCCAGAATAATTTATGCTGGCCTGCGTTGCGCGTGTAGAGTTGGCCTTCGCCATATCGTGCCCCGGCAACAATTGCGCCTGATCCTTCTTCTCCCAATATGTAGCCGTTGGGCTCGCCGTATCTTGAGAAGGCCTTCTCAACCACCGTTGCTAGGCCCCCTGATACTGACCCGAAGAACTTGTGGCCTGTCTCGACAATCTCACTCTGATTGTAGGTGTAGGATTCAACTCGATCCCCTGTGTCTGCCTGAGCAAGCACTGAAGAACCCAAGAGCGCGCCGACAACAAATGCGAGCATTGCTGGTGCGCGTGCTGATCGTATGGAAAGCCAATTCATTGAGAGTGCTCCTCAAGCCGAAATTCTGTTCGTAAACGCGTTACTGCTCGTTGCATCCAGTTCGCGTTTTTGTAAGTCTTAAGCGGTAATCTCATGAGGACTTCATGGAATACCCGCAAGCGAGCGCGAATCAGTGGTTAAATGTAATCAAATTCGGCCATTGATGTGGCAAACGCTTTTAATTGCAATTCTTTCCTCTGCTTTTTTTTCTGATCTTGCAGCACGACCGGCGAAATACGTGCCAGACCCTGTTAGCGGCTACGCTATCGGGGGACATGACCCTGTAGCGTATTTTGTCGACAACAGGCCACTCAAGGGTGATCGGAAATATGTCTATCGCTGGTCGGGTGTTGATTGGACGTTTGTCAATCAGGGTAATATGGCCGCGTTTGAAAAGGCGCCGCTGGTCTATGCACCATACTTTGCTGGTTGTGGAGCTTATGCGCTTGCGGAGGGCTATGCGACTGCCGGAAATCCTTTCATTTTCGCGATCATCGATCAGAAGCTGTTCTTTTTCCACTCTTACGTGAACCGCTTCCTGTTTGTCGTGAATGCTCAACAACTGTTTGAGGATGCGAAACAGAACGGTCCTAAAGTCGATTGCAAGCCAAACCTCTTTTGAACGATGAAAGCTTGAGATTTCACATGGGGTAGGTGATTCTGATATACATTAAACGAATCAAACAGCGGCCTGCGCTTCGGGAATCTCATTCATCATGTCTGACCTTAAAGATCTTACCTCGCTCGAGCTGTCGGCTCTCGTTGCCAGCCGTGTCTGCCACGATATCATTAGTCCTGTAGGAGCTATCACCAATGGCCTCGAGGTCATGGATGAAGAAGGCTCCGAGGATATGCGTGAGTTTGCGATGGACCTCATCCGCAAGAGCGCGCGGCAGGCTTCTGCCAAGTTGCAATTTGCGCGACTTGCCTTTGGGGCAGCGGGCTCTGCTGGCGCAGAAATCGACCTGGGTGACGCAAAGGTAGTTGCAGAAGGCTTCATGGAAAACGAGAAAGCCAACCTTATTTGGCAGCTCGAACGTCACTACATGCCGAAAAATTGCGTCAAATTACTTTTAAATCTCATTTTGATTGCTAATCAATGCATTCCTCGTGGTGGTGATATTACTGTCTCGATGGAGGGTGAACCATCCGCTCCGCGCTTCACTTTGACAGCGGAAGGCGTGAACCCGCGTATCCCGCTCGGAATGAAGGAAACCCTTGCTGGAGAAGAGCCTGAAAGGGTGGATGCGCATTCGGTTCAACCGATCTATGCAGTACTCCTTGCACGCGACAGCAACATAAAAATTGATATTGAGAAAGTGGACGATATCGTTCGCATCGTTGCTGCGTGAATTTGACTTTGTTGGCGGGAGCGATTTCTTTAACGAATTCTTTCCCGCTGCTTCAGCGTATCTTAACTGTTTGACTGCACCCTGACTGCACGGACATCCCCGTCCAAACGTCTTCTGTAGACGGGAACCTTAACTTTAAGTCGGGTGAGTGCAGGCAATGGACGACCTCCTCAGGGAATTTATTACTGAGACGAATGAAAGTCTCGATGTTGTGGATGTTGAACTGGTAAAGTTCGAACAAGAACCCAACAACGCGACCATTCTTGATAACATTTTTCGCCTTGTTCATACGATCAAGGGCACGTGCGGGTTTCTCGGGCTTCCACGCCTAGAAGGAATAGCGCACGCTGCAGAAACACTCATGGGCAAGTTCCGTGAAGGTGTTCCTGTAACGCCCGAGGCGGTGTCACTCATCTTGAACTCGATCGATAGGATTAAAGCGATCCTTGCTGATCTTGAGGCAGCTGAAGGCGAAGAGCCAGCCGGCGATGACAGCGATCTGATTTCCGAACTAGAACGGATGTCGATGAGCGCTGATGCGCCAGCAGAGGCCGCCGAAGAGCCTGCGGCTGCAGAGGCCCCAGCAGAAGCTGAGCAGACAATTGAACGCGAATTGCGGGTTGGTGAGGTTTCGCTCGATGAGCTAGAACGCGCCTTCCAGGAAACAAGCGTTGAAGTTGAAATTGCAGAGCCAGAAGAGGCAGTAGCTGAAGACGCGGCTCCAACTCCGACACCTGCGGTTGAAGCGGCGCCAGTGAAAGCCGAAGCTCCAAAGAAGGCTGTAAAAGAGCCTGAAAAAGCTGAAGAGAAGAAATCTTCCGGGCAGTCTGTTTCCAGCCAGTCGATCCGTGTTGCCGTCGATACACTTGAACACCTGATGACAATGGTTTCCGAGCTGGTGCTGACACGCAACCAGCTTCTCGAAATCTCGCGTCGTCACGAAGATAGTGAGTTCAAGGTTCCACTCCAGCGTCTTTCGAATGTGACCGCTGAGCTGCAAGAAGGTGTCATGGCGACACGCATGCAGCCAATCGGGCACGCCTGGCAGAAGTTGCCACGTATTGTACGTGACCTGAGCCAGGAACTTGAGAAGCCTATTGAACTTGAGATGATCGGTGCTGATACCGAGCTCGATCGTCAGGTTCTTGAGATGATCAAGGATCCTCTCACACATATGGTCCGCAACTCTGCCGACCACGGCCTCGAGATGCCTAGCGATCGCCGCGAAGCAGGTAAGCCTGAGAAGGGTACGATTACCCTGGCTGCTTATCATGAAGGCGGACATATCATCATCGAAGTACGTGATGACGGTAAGGGCCTTGATGTTGAAAAGATCAAGGCGAAGGCTGTTGATCGTGGCTTGGGTACTGAGGCTGAAATCGACAAGTTGTCGGATGCTCAGATCCACAAATTCATCTTTGCAGCCGGTTTCTCTACCGCAGCATCGGTTACCAGCGTTTCCGGCCGTGGCGTCGGCATGGATGTTGTCCGCAACAACATCGAGCTGATTGGCGGTACCGTTGATCTTCGCTCTGCCCCTGGTAAGGGTTCGACGTTCATCATCAAGATCCCGCTGACACTTGCGATTGTTTCGACGCTTATTGTCGAAGCAAGTGGCGATCGTTTTGCCATCCCGCAGTTGTCGGTTGTCGAACTTGTTCGTGTTCAGAACAACTCCGAGCATCGCATCGAGCGGATCAAGAACACTCCGGTTCTGCGATTGCGCAATAACCTCTTGCCGCTTGTGCATCTGTCACAGCTTCTGGGCATCTTCAAGGGTGAAGACCTGGATAATGCGATTGATGAGGACAATGGCTTCATTGTTGTCATGCAGGTGGGTAGCCAGACATTTGGTGTCGTGGTTGATGCGGTGTTCCACACCGAGGAAATCGTGGTCAAGCCAATGTCGACGATGTTGCGCAACCTGACCATGTTCTCTGGAAACACCATCCTGGGTGATGGCTCTGTGATCATGATCCTTGATCCAAACGGTGTTGCTGGCGCAATGGCCCATCATGCTTCTAGCGCGGTGGCCGAGCAGGCTGCCGAAGAGGCTGAAGATCCGATGCGTATCATCAACAACAGCCAGAATGCGATCTCGCTGCTTCTCTTCCGTGCGGGGGCACCAGAACCAAAAGCGGTTCCATTGTCTCTCGTCACACGTCTGGAAGAGTTCGAAGTCTCGAAAATCGAACGCTCCAATGGTCGTGACCTCGTTCAGTACCGTGGCGCCCTCATGCCGCTGGTTTACGTAAACGATGGTGATCATCACAAGACAGAAGGCACACAGCCGATGCTTGTGTTCTCTGACAGCGGCCGCTCTATGGGGCTTGTTGTTGATGAGATCGTCGATATCGTCGAAGAGCGCATGGATATCGAAGTCGGTTCCGAACGCCCGGGCATTCTTGGTTCGGCAGTTATCAAGGAACGCGCAACAGAGATCCTCGACCTTGGCTTCTATCTGCCACAGGCCTTCGAAGACTGGTTCATGCGTAAAGAAATGGATATCGAAATGTTGACCAAGAAAATTCTCTTGGTCGATGATTCCGCCTTCTTCCGCAACATGTTGACACCGGTTCTCAAGTCGGCGGGCTATGACGTCACGACCTGTGTAGGTCCTGCTCAGGCAATTGAATTGCTTGAAAACGGTGCGACCTTCAACGCTGTCGTCAGTGATATCGAAATGCCGGAGATCAATGGTTTTGAGTTCTGCGAGAGCTTGCGCCGCGATCCCCGTTTCAAGCGAATGCCGATCTTGGCACTGTCTTCGCTTGTAACGCCATCTTCGATCGAACGCGGCCGTCAGGCAGGTTTCGATGATTATGTAGCGAAGTTCGACCGCCCAGGTCTGATCGCTGCGTTGAAAGACATTTTCTCAGGTGAAATTGAGGTAGCGGCATGAGCATCGTCGATACGCAAGAAGCAAAAACCGCTGGCGACGGCGAGACCATTCAGTTTGTAACTGTTGTGATTGGCGGCCAGCTCTTTGGGCTACCAATCTCTCAGGTCCACGATGTTTTTGTCCCTGAAAGCGTAACACGCGTTCCGCTTTCAGCTCCGGAAGTCGCCGGCGTTCTGAACCTGCGTGGTCGTATCGTTACAGCGATCGACATGCGTCGTCGCCTTCATTTGCCACCAAATGAAGAGAAGCAAGTGATGGCTGTGGGTATCGAGCATAAACACGAGAGCTATGGTCTCGTAATTGATGCTGTTGGTGAGGTGCTGAACCTTGCCGGGAACTCCGCCGAGCCAAACCCATCCAACCTGGACAAGCGTTGGGCTGAAATCTCCGGAGGTGTTCATCGCCTTGAGGGCCAGTTGATGGTCATTTTGGATGTTGAACGTCTACTTGGTGCCATGTTCCCAGAACCTATGGCAGCTGCAGCAACTGCGACAGCAGCTTAACTGTGCACGAACTGGACCCTATAGGCCATAAACGGAGACTTATGAGATGAAACAATGCCTCGTAGTTGACGACTCCAGTGTCATTCGAAAAGTGGCACGTCGGATTCTGGAAGATTTGAGCTTTGAAATTGCTGAAGCTGAAGATGGTCAGCAAGCGCTTGATGCGTGCCGCAAGAGCATGCCTGATGCGATCTTGCTTGACTGGAACATGCCGGTGATGGACGGACTTGAGTTCCTGACCAGCCTCAGATCTGAAGACGGCGGCGACAAGCCGATTGTGGTTTTCTGCACCACTGAGAATGATGTCGCACATATTGCACGGGCGATCCGTGCCGGTGCGAACGAATACATCATGAAGCCATTCGATCGCGAGATTGTTGAAGCTAAGTTCCAGGAAGTGGGCCTGATTTAACATTCGCGGGAAGCTATGATGGCCTTTGCAGAAAAACAAAACACTGGTGCAAGCCCAAACACCGACCCGATCCGGGTCATGGTTGTCGATGATGCGGTTGTGATTCGTGGACTCTTGACACGATGGCTGGATGCTGACGCCCAGCTTGATGTCGTTGGATCTCACCGCAACGGAAAGATCGCTGTAGACGATATTGAAAAGAGCAATCCTGATGTGGTTGTTCTTGATATCGAAATGCCTGAAATGGATGGGATGACAGCTTTGCCGCTGATGTTGGCTAAAAAGCGTGATCTCGTCGTCATTATGGCATCTACGCTGACACGCCGAAACGCAGAAATTAGCATGAAAGCCCTGTCTCTAGGGGCTGCTGACTACGTTCCAAAACCAGAATCCAATTCTGAAATTACAACGTCGATTGATTTCCGACGAGAGCTTATCGACAAGGTGAAAGCCTTGGGTTTGCGCGCCCGGAAGTTCAAGACACCGCAGCGTTCGATGCGCGCAGCGACAGACGCCGGCCGCGTCTCCTCACAGGCGCCGGTCAGCCGTGCTGCTGCCCCCGCGCCTGCTGAGGCACGAAAGCCGGCTTTTGCGCCTACATCAGGTGCCGTAACGTCAAGTAAGGCGGGTTTCAGTCTGCGTCCCTATTCGTCTGCGCGGCCCAGGATTCTTGCAATCGGCTCCTCCACGGGTGGGCCCCAGGCGCTGCAATTGGTGCTTAAAGACATTGGCGCTGCGCTTAAAGACGTTCCGGTGGTGATCACGCAGCATATGCCGCCGACTTTCACAGCTATTCTTGCCGAACATATCGGCAAGGCTTCGATGTGTCCTTGTAAAGAGGGCGCGGATGGCGACGTGCTGAAGCCTGGTCATATCTATGTGGCACCTGGCGGTCGGCACATGGTGCTGGAAAGCGCTGGAACCGAAACCAAGATCCGTCTTATCGACACTGCGCCGATCAACTTCTGTAAGCCTGCGGTTGATCCGCTCTTTGAGAGTGTCGCTAAGATTTATGGCTCTGCCGTTTTGTCACTGATTTTGACAGGCATGGGTCATGACGGCGCTGAAGGGGTCAAGACAATTGCCAGGGGCGGTGGAAGTGTCATTGCCCAAGATGAAGCGACTAGCGTTGTTTGGGGTATGCCCGGAGCTGCCGCAAATACAAACATGTGTTCAGATGTTTTGCCTTTGGCAGAAATCGGTCCCAAGATCACCCGCATTTTGAAGGGGAGTGCTCGATGACGCCCCAAGAGTTTGAATTCCTAAAAACGTTCCTAAAGGATCGTTCAGGATTGGTGCTATCGAACGACAAACAGTACCTTGTCGAAAGTCGGCTAATACCGGTCGCGAAAAAGGCGAACCTTGAAACATTAAGTGGCCTGATTGGTAACTTGAAGATCAATGGCTCGTCGAAGCTGGCGCTTGATGTCATTGAAGCAATGACAACCAATGAGTCATTTTTCTTTCGCGACAAGACGCCGTTCGATCATTTCAATGACACGATGTTGCCTTCGCTGCTGCAAAGCCGCTCAAGTTCACGTACATTGAAAATTTGGTGTGCGGCGGCGTCGACAGGGCAAGAGCCTTATTCTCTGGCCATGTGCATCAAAGAAGCCGCAGCGAAGCTCGGTGGATGGCGCACCCGGATCCTGGGTACCGACCTGTCCAACGAGGTTCTCGAGAAAGCACGCACAGGTATCTACAGCCAGTTCGAAGTGCAGCGTGGCCTTCCGATCCAGTTGCTGTTGAAATACTTCGAGCAGAAGGGCGACATGTGGCAGATTAATCCTGACATGCGCGCAATGATCGAATGGAAACAGCTCAATTTGCTGGACAACTTCTCGCACCTTGGTGAGTTTGATGTCCTGTTTTGCCGCAACGTTCTGATCTATTTTGATCAGGCTACGAAGTCTCAGATCCTGGATCGTCTGGCAAAGATGGTTCCTGCTGATGGCTTCCTGGTTCTCGGCGCGGCTGAAACAGTTGTTGGATTGACGGAAGCGTTCAAACCTGTGGCAGGCAAACGTGGTCTGTTTCAGAAGGTGGCTGCTGCGGGTGCTGGTGCCAAGGCGCCATTTGGCGCGGCGTCTCGAGTTGCAACGAGCAGTTTTGCCCGCTAGGGTCACTTCCTAACACAATGAATTGATGAAAGGCAGCTTTGCAAAAGGCTGCCTTTTTTCATTTTCTGGGGCAATCTATGAAAACTTGAGCCCCTGATGAGAGTTTTTCGCTCTTTGTCAGGACACAAGACTTGGGAGAAGGATACGATTCATGAACAATGCTGGACCTTTGATTTCTCGACGAACTGCTCTTATCGGGGGGGGGGCCGGTACTGCAGTCCTTGCGATGGGCGGTGCTGCTCCGGTGAGTGCAGCAGCGCCACAGATGGGTGCTGCCCCCATCAGATACTCACGTTTCATGCTGGGCGATCTGGAGATTACGACGCTGCTGGACGGTGAAGCTTTCTCGGAGGAGCCGCAAAAAACCTTTGGAATGAATGTTGATTCTGCAGAGTTTGCGCGTGTTTCCGAAGCCAATTTCTTGCCGACCGATAATTTCTTCAATTTCTTCACGCCCACGCTGATCAACACCGGAAAAGAACTTATCCTGTTTGATACGGGCCTTGGAGAAGGTGCTCGGCCTGGAAGAGGACGCACGATGTCTGCATTGGAGGCGGCCGGTTACACTCCGGATCAGGTAGATGTTGTCGTCCTCACTCATATGCATCCTGATCACATTCTCGGGCTGATGGAAAACGGTATGCCTGCCTATCCAAACGCGCGCTACGTAACGGGATCAAAGGAATACAACTTTTGGTCAGCTCAGGACCCTGAAAGCAACGGAGTAGCCAAGTTAGTCGCGAGCCATATGACACCACTCGCCGAAAAGACCACGTTCCTGGATGATGGAGGTTCGGTTGTCTCCGGTATCACTGCCATGGCGGCAGAAGGTCATACACCGGGACATATGACCTATATGCTCGAAAGCTCTGGTAAACAGCTCTTGCTGGCTGCTGATACCGCCAATCACTTTGTCTGGTCTTTGGGCTATCCGGATTGGGAGGTCCGTTTCGATATGGACAAGGCGATGGCTGCGAAGACACGGCGTAAGGTGCTGAGCATGCTGGCGAGTGACAAGATTCCATTCAGCGGATATCACATGCCGTTTCCTGCTGTTGGCTTCATTGAAGCTAATGGGAATGGTTTTCGATTTGTCGCGGAGAGTTATCAGCTTAGTCTCTAGATTAGGCTCAAACTCTGTTGTGAACTGAGACGAAAAGACGTCGCCATTTAAACAAGTGGCGACGTTTCTTGCATTTGATAGCGCTTTCCATCCAATGGGCATAAGGAAGGACCGCGTGCATAAGTCTGTCAGAAGGGTTTGTTTCCAGTTTGAGTATCTTGCCCAACAAAAAACCCCGCCATTGGCGGGGTCTTGAAATCTTGTCTGATCCATTAATTGATCAGGCAGCAACTTCGACTTCTGGCTCACGAAGAACATACCCCCGACCCCACACGGTCTCGATATAGTTCTTGCCGGATGTTGCAGCTGCCAGCTTCTTGCGAAGCTTACAGATAAACACGTCGATGATCTTCAGTTCAGGCTCATCCATCCCGCCGTAGAGATGATTGAGGAACATTTCCTTGGTAAGGGTTGTACCTTTGCGGAGCGAAAGCAGCTCCAGCATCTGGTATTCCTTGCCAGTCAAATGAACACGCTGTCCGCCAACTTCGACAGTCTTTGTGTCGAGATTGACCTTCAGGTCGCCTGTCACGATAACGGATTGTGCATGGCCCTTGGAGCGACGAACAATAGCGTGAATACGTGCAACCAACTCGTCCTTGTGGAACGGCTTGGTCATGTAATCATCTGCTCCAAAGCCAAGACCGCGAACCTTGTCCTCGATGCCGGCATTACCGGAAAGGATCAAAATCGGTGTCTTAACTTTTGAAACGCGAAGTGTGCGAAGAACCTCATATCCGGACATATCCGGCAGATTCAGGTCCAACATAATTATGTCATAATCGTACAGCTTGCCGAGGTCGATACCTTCCTCGCCAAGATCTGTCGTGTAGACGTTGAAGTTTTCAGACTTCAGCATGAGCTCGATGCTCTGTGCCGTAGCGCTGTCATCCTCAATCAACAGTACACGCATGCCAATCCCCTTGTGTCGCCTTTTCTGGGCAAGTCGCAACGGCTTCGTCGGCGCCTGCTACGCTAGGACTGTTTAACCCCGACTCAACGCTAGTCAGAAATGGTTAACAAAATATAATTCCTAGCAGCAAGTCTCAGGGAAAGGAATCTGTTAACAACACTCAAGATCTTGAAGCCTAAAGAAAAATCAGGATTCATATTTCTTAATGTATCGCTTTAGGAAACGGTGATAACCGACTCCGATAAGATTCCTTCTCCACAAAACCGTGTGACTTTGTAAATGGGCCCTCGCCCGTCAACGTTCCGTTCATTAAGATTAACCAAATACGTAAACGATAGGTTACCAACCATCAAACAAAACGGGATCCGCAGCGTGAAATCGCTTTTTGTGGAAATTGATTCGCTAATGGCGACCGAAATTTACGGTCGTGTTGCCGCTGTGCAGGGCCTTCTGGTCGAGGTTGCCGGTCCTGTGCATGAGATGAGTGTCGGTTCGCGACTGATGATTGAGAGCGGCGAAGCTAACCCTCCGGTTCTGGCTGAAGTTGTTGGATTCCGTGATGACCGCGCTCTGTGCATGCCGTTTTCCGGCCTTGAAGGCGTCCGTATGGGGTGCAAGGCCGTGATCGAATCTCGCGACAGCGTCGTGCACCCGTCAGACGCCTGGCTTGGCCGGGTCGTAAATGCTCTCGGCGAACCGATTGATGGCAAGGGACCGCTGCCAAAAGGCGGGGAGGCGCGGAAATTGCGATCATCACCGCCGCCAGCCTCTGAACGTGGCCGCGTCGGTGGGCCTCTTGATTTGGGCGTTCGTGCCCTCAACACCTTTATCACCTGCTGCAAAGGCCAGCGGATGGGGATTTTCGCCGGATCGGGTGTTGGTAAGTCGGTGTTGATGTCGATGCTCGCCAAAAATACGAGTTGTGACGTGTCGGTCATCGGATTGATTGGCGAACGTGGTCGCGAAGTTCAGGAATTCATTGAAGACGATTTGGGCGAGGAAGGTTTGGCGCGGTCTGTCGTTGTGGTTGCGACCTCTGATGAGAGTGTCTTGATGCGACGCCAGGCTGCCTATCTCGCGATGACGGTTGCAGAGCAATTCCGCGACGATGATAAAAACGTACTCTGCATGATGGACTCCATTACGCGGTTTGCGATGGCGCAGCGTGAGATCGGATTGTCGGTCGGAGAACCTCCAACCTCGAAGGGTTATACGCCGACTGTGTTCACGGAATTGCCGAGGTTGTTGGAGCGTGCTGGACCTGGACGTGTTGGCTCTGGCTCTATTACAGGTCTCTTTACGGTGCTTGTCGAAGGCGACAACCACAATGAACCCGTTGCAGATGCAGTGCGCGGCATTCTCGATGGTCATATCGTCATGGAAAGAGCGATTGCAGAGCGCGGTCGGTATCCGGCAATCAATGTCTTGAAGTCGGTATCCCGAACGATGCCTCGATGTGTTCCAGAAGAACAACTCCCGGTGCTGCGCCAGGCACGACGTTTGATGTCAACTTTCAGCGATATGGAAGAGTTGATACGTCTGGGCGCCTATCGAAAGGGGTCCGATCCGACTGTCGATGAGGCTATTGCACGACATGAACCGCTAGAAGCCTTTTTGAATCAACGAAAAGACGAGGCAACCGATATAAATGACGGATATATTCAACTTGCCAACCTTTTGGAAATGACTCCAGAGTAAGATGTCCCTTGCTAGGGGAGTATTGAGTATGAAAACCCGTGATAGTTTAATTCGCTTGAAGCGATTTCAGGTTGACGACAAGCGACGTCAATTGAGCCAAATTGAAGCCATGATTTCAGAGTTCAATCGTATGGCTGATGAACTGGATGAACAGATTCGCACCGAGCAGGAGCGTGTCGGCATTACAGATGAGACACATTTCGCCTATCCAACCTTTGCAAAGGCAGCGGCGACACGCCGTGACAACCTGCGCAATTCTGCACATGAGCTCGACGATCAGCTTGAAAAAGCTCGTGACGAGCTCAATGAGGCGATTGGTGAACTTAAAAAGTTCGAGCAGCTTGAAGAGCGTGATCAACAGCGTGAACAAGAAGCACAGGACCTGGCAGAGCAGGATCAGCTGGACGAAATTGCAGGTCGTGCACGCACTCGGTAGAGCCTGAAACTTCAGGCTCACCCAAACGTGGCTTGCATGCTGTAGTGTTTCCGACGCCAGCTTCAGGTCTGTGATATTTGAGTATTGTTTGGGTGATTAGCGGACTATGCGGCTGGCTATTGGAATACTGCTTCCACTTACGACATTTTCGTTCGCGCTGGGCATCACGCTTCCGCTGATGGTTTTCGAAAAGTTCTTTTTGTTTGAAGAACGCCATTCACTGCTTGCCGTTCTGACCAGTCTCTGGGAAGGCGACGAGTTTGTATTGGCGGTCCTTATCGCATTGTTTTCGATAGGCTTTCCAGCTATCAAGATCATCTTGCTGCATGTTGCATCCCTGTCTGGATCCAAGAGCAGGTCTCTTCATTTGCTGAGCATAATCAGCAAGTGGTCGATGCTCGATGTGATGCTGGTGGCACTGGTTTTGTTTGCTGCAAAGACCAGCGGTATCGCGTCTGCGACGATCTTGCCTGGCCTTTGGTTCTATGCGTTTGCCGCGCTCGGATCGACGGTCGTCACCTTCTTGTGTACCAGCCGTCGGAGCTGACGCTCAAGTCACTTCAAGACGCGATTTCTTTTCGCGGCAAAATCCTGAACGCCTTGAACCTTTACTGATCCTTGTGCCCCAGCTTGAAGAGCATCAACGAAGGATTGGATCCATTTAGCAGAATGGGATTGCGGCAGTTTCAGTTTGTCGCAACGCGCTTTGGCGATCAGTGAAAACGAATCCAGGGACAGTTCCGCATCGATCGCAATGCGGATGGCTTTGCTTACATTTCCATTGAATATTGCATTTCGCACGATGCCTTTGGCGGTTCGTGTCGCAATTCCCAAAAGTTCGATGGCTTCATCAAAGCGGTCGCTGTGCAGCAGCAATGCGATGAGGTCATCCAGCGATATTTTTTGACCCTGAGCGAAGCTCCACAATTCACGCATGCTCATGTTTTCGAGCTGGATTGCGTATTTTTGCTGGAGTGCCCTGAGGGTCTCAAAGCGCGAGACCTCTTCTTTTTCGATAACACCGTCAAGCAGTTGTTGGAGTCTCTGTTTCGTCGCGCCGCGGACGTGAGGCATCAAGAGCTCGCAGACGGCTGGCGTCAGGTCGGTGCGGGTAGCCAAGTCTTCACGCAGTACGACGTCCTGCACCGCATGGCGGACAAGTGCCTTCAAAGCTGCCGGTGACAAGACAATTTCGCGGTTTCCTGCGAGGAGACGCCTCACACTTGTGTTGCCACGTTTCGTTAAGGCATTTGAAACATCGAAATGAATATCGCTTCGTCTGGCGAGCACCTGGAGGTGTTTTTCATCCAGTGTTGTCGCCAGTTCGTACAAATCTTCCTGGCTGAAGCCCGTAAAGCATTCGAGAATAGGCAGGGCGATTCGAATTTCATCCTGCGCAATACGCATCACGAGTTGCATCGGAGAGCGAGGCTCTACTGACACTTTGCGTGATAGACGTGCTCGGTCAGGTGGCGGCGCCACCGGATAAAGAATGAGTGCAATATCCGCAAACGCTTGAATTTCCTGTTGAGTTCGCTTCTCAATCTCGCTCAGGATCGCATCCGCAAGCCCCACCAGAAGTGCGCCGCGAGATTCTTTTGATCTGTCTTTTGCGAGGTCCAGGAAATGTGGAAGCATTGCGCATTTTCGCTACGAGTTATTTTGTACGTAAATAGTACCAGTCTTTAAATTAGTTAAAATAGTCTTGCGCATTGGCGAGTGGCCTTGTTGGCTTTAGCTGGGCCATGAGATGATGTAATAACGTTGTGCATTCTGTACCTTACTGGATTGGAGAATGCTGTTGATGAAAGCTAGGCGGTTGTAATTTCATGAAAACGCTTCTTCGCGTAGGTCTTTTGCTTGTCCTTGCGACATGCACCTTTAGTACATTTGCGAGTGCACAAAATCCGTTGTCGGTCCTCACAGGAGGGTTAGGTGCGACAACTGAATCCCCTGCGGAGGCTCCGGCCGAACCTACTGTTGAGGATGCAACGCAGGCGCTGATCAAGGTGCTGGAGGACCCTGATCAACGACAGGCGCTGATTGACCAGCTTGGTCAACTCAGTACACCGAAAGAGACAACCAATGGCAGCGACGCATCAACGCAGACCGCGCCAAATTCGCCAACCGCAGGGTCTGACAGTTCTCCAGCAGCCGGCGATGGAAGCACGCCAGATTCGACTTCTGCCGCAGAGAGCACGCAGGATGAGAGCGGGGAAGGCCTTGAGCCTGAGAGCTTCGCTTATTGGCTGAGTAACTACACGCGTGCTCTTGCAGATAACTTTATTGATGTGTTCAAGCGCGTTCAACAAACGTTCCAAGGGCTCATTTTTCTGGTCGATGGAACGGTTGATGTGTCCCTTTCAAAAGCGAGCGGTCCGCTTTGGGATGTGTTTGTTGTCCTGATTGCTGCCTACAGCGGATACACGGCGATCAGAGCTTTTGAACGGCTGTTTCTGACATCACGAATTGCAGCCGCGCGAGATCATAAGTGGACCCAAAGACTTGGTTTGGGGATACTTGTTCTCCTGTATGATTGCTTTTGCCTGGCGGTCGGCGCTGGCGCTGGCCAGTCCGCTGGGTATTTTATGGGATCGCAAACCGCGGGCGTCCATGATTTGAGCCTTTTTGAAAGCCTCGCCGTGAACGCATTTGTTATTGTGGGAGCGTTGCGGATTGGCCTCAGAGTGCTGCTCGCGCCAAATCGATCGGCCTTGCGCGTCGTTCCGCTTGAAGACGAACCTGCATATGATCTTTACCGACGTCTGGGCTTCATTGCCATCTTTGCCGGGTTTGGCCTGTTACTCGCAGTCCCGTTTGCCAACCGCACAATTTCATTTCTGCTTGGGAATGGGGTGCGGTTTTTTGTTGTAGCGGCGACCGTAGTCCTGGTGATCCGTTTGGTGGCACGAAGCCGTGAAGATGTTGAACAGGCAATCCTGCGCCACTCGGAGAATTCAAACAGCCAGTTGGTGCAAGGGCTGTTCGAACAATTTGCCTCTGTCTGGCACATCTTTTCCTACCTCTACATCCTACTTGTATCGCTGATTTGGATTTCGCGCCCCTTCGATGCGGTTGCCATTGTCCTGAATTCCACCTTGATGACTTTGATTGCGGTTTTTGTCGGAGGCGCGCTTTCAGCGCTTTTGGGGCGCATCAGCCGACGAGGTGTCACACTTCCCCACGGGCTCAAGGCCGGCTTGCCAATGCTGGAACATCGGCTGAACATTTTCGTCCCTCGCATTCTGGGTTTTCTGCGGCTTTTGATCTCGCTCGCGACGTTGCTTGTTCTCCTGGATGTGTGGGGCATGTTCGACTTTGGGGACTGGCTGTTTTCGGAAGGCGGACTAGGGGCGCTGGAAAGCTATGGCTCAGCCTTTGTGGTGCTGTTGATTTCATTCATGATCTGGCTTTCGGTAATGTCCTGGGTTGATTTCCGGCTCCGTGAGCGCCGCGGATATGTTGTCACAGCACGCGTCCGGACCCTGTTCCAGTTGTTCCAGAATGCCTTTACCGTCATCGTTTTGGTGATGGCCGCTTTGCTGATGCTTTCCGAAATCGGTATTAACATCGGTCCGTTGATCGCTGGTGCCGGTGTTGTCGGTTTGGCAATTTCATTTGGTGCGCAGACACTCGTCAAAGACATCATCACGGGAGCCTTCATTCAGATTGAAAATGCTTTGAATGAGGGAGATGTTGTCACCGTCGCAGGTGTGACGGGTGTTGTTGAGCGTTTGACTGTGCGTTCAGTGCGCTTGCGCGATCTGGATGGGACAACGCACGTTGTTCCCTTTTCGTCGGTCGACATGGTTTCCAACTTTATGCGCGATTATTCTTACCACGTCGCAGTTATCGGGGTTTCCTACGACACCGATATCAAGGTGGCTAAACTGGCGCTGGAAGAGGCCTTTAACCGGCTGCGAGATACCGAATATGGTCAATACATAATCGGTGAACTGGAAGTGCATGGTGTTACCAGTTTTGGCGCAAGCGCGATCGATATCAGGGTTCGGATCAAGACAACTCCCGGTGATCAATGGGGAACCGGGCGTGCCTACAATGAGTTCATCAAGGAAGTCTTCGATGAGCAGGAAATCGAGATTCCGTTCCCTCACATCACGTATCAACCATCCAAAACCAAAGAGCGTCCTGCGTGGACCAAAGTGGAAGATACCCCAGAGGACAAGAAGAAGGACGACCATTTCCAGACAGTGCGCGATACGGAAATGCCGGACTCCGATGGTGACTAGTAGGACCACGCTTTTTTCCAACCAACAGAACTGGCTCGGTCAAGCGAGCTGGTTTTGTTGATTGATTTTCGATATCTTTCGTTTTATTTTCGTTTTCGAATGATTTCGATAGAAAATAAATGTAGCCCGGGAGGGCAAGATGAAGATGGCCGACTTCGATTTGATCGTAATTGGAGGTGGTATCAACGGGACTGGAATTGCGCGTGATGCAGCCGGTCGCGGTTCCAAGGTTTTATTGGCAGAAATGGCGGACCTTGCGGGTGCTACGTCATCTGCCTCTACGAAGCTGATACACGGCGGTCTACGTTATCTGGAGTATTACGAGTTTGGCCTCGTTCGCAAGGCCCTCAAAGAACGTGAGATTTTGTGGCAGTCGGTCCCCCATATTGCCTATCCGCTGCGCTTTATACTGCCGCATCACAGTGGCCTTCGTCCAGCTTGGCTCCTGCGCCTGGGACTGTTCCTTTATGATTATCTTGGCGGTCGCAAGTTGTTGCCTGCAACCAAGACTGTCCGTCTCGATACGCCGCCTTTCGGACGCGGTTTGAAGGGCATTTTCAAAAAAGGATTTGAATATTCAGATTGCTGGGTGGATGACGCTCGATTGGTGGTTCTCAATGCGCGCGATGCTGCCGAGCGCGGCGCTAAGATTCTCACGCGTACTCAGTGCACGAGTGCGCGTCGGGTGGATGCCTTTTGGGAGGTGACGCTTCGCGATTTAACAACAGGCAAGGAGCGAACGGTAACGTCGAAGGCGCTGGTGAACGCTGCTGGTCCTTGGGTTGCTGAACTGCTCAATTCTGTTGTTGGCGCAAACGCCAGTTCAGGTGTCCGGCTGGTGAAGGGCAGTCACATTGTGGTCCCACGTCTATTCGAGCACGATCGCTGTTTCATTTTCCAAAATGGTGATGGCAGGATCGTGTTCGCGATACCTTATGAAACGGATTTCACACTGATTGGTACGACCGACGTTGATTTTGAGCAGGACCCGCGCGGAGTAAAAATCTCGCAGGACGAAATCGATTACCTGTGTAGCGCGGTGAGTGAATACCTGGAAACACCTGTGACACCAGACGATGTCGTTCACACTTATTCGGGCGTCAGGCCGTTGTTCGACGACGGGGAAGCCGACGCAAAGGCTGCAACGCGAGATTACGTTCTTGAGCTTGAGGGCGACGATACGACTCCGGCGCTGCTATCGGTTTTCGGCGGGAAGATCACCACGTACCGAAAGCTTGCAGAGCATGCGTTGGAGAAACTGGACCCGTTCTTGGACTATCAGAACGATGGTTGGACTGCAGGTGTTCCTCTGCCAGGCGGTGATTTTCCTGCGTTGGGATTTGATCAACTGGTTGCCGATCTGCACAGCAACTACCCGTTTCTTGATGAGCGCTTTGCGTCTCGACTTTGCCGAAGTTACGGCACAGATGCAGCGAAGATTTTGGGTAAGGCTCAGAGTATCGCAGACCTTGGAGAGTTTTTTGGTTTCAATCTCTATGAGTGCGAAGTGCGGTGGTTAATTGACCGCGAGTGGGCCCGAACGGTCGAGGACATTGTCTGGCGGCGATCCAAGTTGGGCCTTCGCTTATCAGAAGCCGAGTTTGCTGAGCTTGAAGCGTTTGTCGCAAACTATGTTGCAAGTAAGCTTTCGGCGGGCTCATAGAATAGTGAATTGGTGTGGTCATGCGGCAGCTCTCAGTTCAGCTGCTACGCAATCGCTTTGATCTGACAAAAAGCTGAAGAAACAGCTGGATCGACTTGGGAGGAAATGATGGCGGGATATATTCTGGCAATTGATCAGGGTACGACCTCAAGCCGGGCGATCGTGTTCGACGATCAGTTCCAGCCAGTTGGAATTGGGCAGCAGGAATTCAAGCAGCATTTTCCAAAGTCTGGCTGGGTGGAACATGATCCCAAGGATCTTTGGGAAAGCACTTTGTCCGTGTGCCGTGAGGCGCTGGAGAAGGCTGAACTCTCTGCTTCCGACATCGCCGCCATTGGGATCACAAACCAACGCGAGACCACGCTGGTCTGGGAAAAGGGGACAGGGAAACCCGTCTACAATGCGATTGTCTGGCAGGATCGCAGAACATCCGATTTCTGCGCGAAACTGAAATCTGACGGACTCGAAGAGCGTTTTACGCGTAAGACAGGTTTGTTGCTGGATCCTTATTTTTCGGGGACAAAGATTGCATGGATCTTGGACAATGTTGTGGGGGCCAGAGAAAAGGCTGAACGCGGTGAGCTGGCTTTTGGGACCGTCGACAGTTGGGTGATCTGGAACCTGACGGAGGGCGAACGGCACGTTACCGATGCAACAAATGCCTCTCGAACTCTGCTATTTAATATCCGTGAGAACGCCTGGGATGAAGAGCTTTGCAGCGCATTGGGTGTGCCAAGTTCAATGTTGCCTGACGTTCTTGATTGTGCAGATGAGTTTGGTGAAACCGCTCCAGATATTCTGGGTGTTTCGATTCCCGTATTGGGAGTCGCAGGCGATCAGCATGCTGCAACCATTGGGCAGGCATGTTTTGAACCCGGCATGGTCAAGTCAACGTATGGCACAGGTTGCTTTGCGCTGATCAATACTGGAGACACCGCAGTTCAATCTGAAAACCGGCTTTTGACCACGATTGCGTATCGTCTGGATGGTAAGCCAACCTATGCGCTGGAAGGGTCGATTTTCATTGCCGGTGCAGCGGTTCAGTGGCTGCGCGATGGTTTGGGTTTGATCTCTAAAGCCTCTGAGACCCAGGCGCTTGCGGAAAAGGCGGATGCTGAGCAGCGTGTCTATATGGTCCCAGCTTTCGTGGGCCTGGGGGCTCCCCATTGGGACGCTGATGCGCGTGGTGCGATCTTCGGTCTGACGCGAGCGACCGGACCGGCGGAGTTTGCCCGTGCTGCGCTTGAAAGCGTTGGCTATCAAACGTGCGATCTGGTCGCTGCCATGCAAGCCGATTGGGGTGAGGGGGAGCAGGCTGTGTTGCGCGTCGACGGTGGAATGACCGCCTCTGATTGGACGATGCAGTTTCTCGCAGATATCTTGGGCGCTCCAGTGGATCGTCCGACTGTTTTGGAGACCACCGCGCTTGGGGCCGCATGGCTGGCTGGCTCAAGGGCTGGCGTTTGGCCAGATCGCAAAGAGTTCTCGTCTCGCTGGCAACTGGACCGGCGTTTTGAGCCTAATATGGCTGAAAGCGTGAGGGAAGAACGGTTGGGCGGTTGGCGAGATGCTGTGCGAAGGACGCGCAGCGAGCTTTAGCTTGAAACCTCGGAATTTGTTGTATTGTGATAATTCGATAGTTCGATTATTATCGAATTATGAAAAAGACACTAGCACTTGAAGCGCTGGCAGCGCTCGGACAAGAGACCCGTCTTGAAGTGTTTCGTTTGCTCGTAAAGGCGGGCAAACGAGGCATGACGGCGGGCAAGATTTCCGAAGACCTTGGCGTTCGCGCGAACACTCTCTCCACTCACTTGAGTTTTCTTGTCCGGGCTGGCTTGCTGTCTTCCGAGCGTGACGGTCGCTCCATCTATTTCTCCGCCAACATCGAAACGATGAATGCGCTTGTCATTTATCTTCTGGAAGATTGCTGTGGCGGCAATCCAGGTCTTTGTGCGCCGTTTTTGAATTCCAACGAAGATACGTCACGCAAATGCTGATTGAGACCTGTTGTTTTTCAAATTCAGACTATTTTCCCGGAGCGACGACATGAGGATTTATGAACTGCCACGCCGGCTCGTGGCCGAATGTCTTGGTACAGGGCTCCTGGTCGCGACTGTTGTCGGCTCTGGCGTCATGGCGGATGGTTTGTCGTCTGATGACGGAATTGCCCTGTTGGGGAACACCATACCCACAGGTGCCATTCTCGTCGTGCTCATCACTGTCTTTGGTCCAATCTCCGGTGCGCATTTCAACCCGGCCGTGACGTTCGTATTCTGGCTGAAGAAGATGCTAGGTGTTCGTGAGGCACTTGCCTATGTCGCGGTTCAGGTTCTTGGCGGTCTTGTTGGAACCTTCATTGCACATATCATGTTCGATCTCTCAGTGGTGCAAGCGTCAGAGACAGTGAGGACAGGCGGGGGGCAATGGGTTGCTGAGATCGTTGCCACGTTCGGTTTGGTCGCCACAATTCTTGGCGGTATTCATTCCCGCGAAAGTGCTGTGCCCTGGCTTGTCGGCCTTTACATAACTGCCGCATATTGGTTTACCGCTTCCACGTCTTTTGCTAATCCGGCAGTTGCAGTTGCGCGCGGTTTCACAAACACATTTTCGGGAATTCGACCCATCGATTTGCCTGGGTTCATTGGCAGTGAATTGGTGGGGGCAGTCCTTGCGCTATGGTTGATGAGCTGGCTTTTGGGCGTGGCTTCAACAGCGCATGAGCAGACTACCAGCTAGCAAGTTCGTTGTTTGAGCTTCCCTCGCCACGTGCACCGCCAACGGCGGTTTCGTTTGCGTTTTGGCGTTGACAGTCATCAGGTTGAATAGCAAAGTTTGCGAATGGTTTTGCGCCGCTGCTGGCAAGAGCCTGCGTCCATTTCTATCTTGCTGGAAACTGGGCGTGCCTGAGAAACGAGTTAAATACTTAGATTATCCCTGATCCTGCTCCGTTCGGCGTGGGAACTCCCGCACGAAGGTAGAGATTAGATGAGCCCGCAAAAGGTTGTCGTCGTTGGTGCTGGCATTGTCGGCTTGGCAAGCGCGGCCGTGCTTGTTGCCCGTGGCTGTTCCGTGACTGTAGTCGATCGTGAAGGCCCGGCGGCCGGGGCGAGCCAGGGAAATGCGGGCGGTATTGCATGGACCGACGTCAGACCGTTGGCCTCTCCCGGAATAATGGGGCAGGCTATCAAGTGGATGCTTGACCCGCTTGGTCCCCTGTCGATACGTCCAGCGTATGCCTTGAAAGCACTGCCGTGGTTCCTGAGATTTGCGCGTGCAAGCAGTCCAGCGCAGGTTCAGAAAAGTACCACGGCTCTGGCGGCCTTGAATGACCGAGCATGGGACTCCTGGCAGACAGTTTGGAAGTTGACCGGAACCCATAATCAGGTTCAACGGAAGGGGTGCCTCCAGGTTTTCGATACCAAGAGCTCCTTTGAGAACGCGCGTGCGAGATGGGCAGAGCAGCGCTCCTATGGCATTGAGGTCAGAGAATTGACCGGAGATGAATGCCGCGAGGTTGAGCCGGAGCTCTCCAATCGTGTTGTCGGCGGTGCCTTTGTTCCAGCTTGGTCACAGGTGGATGATCCCAAGAAACTCTGCCTCTCGATCTATGACTGGTTGAAAACGCAAGGCGTGGAGTTTGTTGTCGGCGATGCAAAATCTGCGGTTCCTGGCGGTCGTGGTCCTGAGGTTCATCTGTCGGACGAACGGGTGCTAACGGCAGATAAGGTCGTGATTGCTTGTGGTGCCTGGTCTAAAAAACTGGCTGTACAACTGGGGGACAAGGTGCCGCTCGATACCGAGCGTGGGTATAATATTACCATTCCCGAGCCTGGGCTAAAGCTCAGCACGTTTGTCATGCTATCCGGTCACGGGTTTGCGGTATCGCATTTGGAGCATGGTTTGCGGGTTGGTGGTGCTGTTGAGTTTGCAGGACTTGATCTGCCGCCAAACTGGAAGCGCGTGGATGCAATGCTCTCCAAAGCTAAGATCTATTTCCCCCAGCTTCAGTCAGACACAGGGAAACGCTGGATGGGCTTTCGGCCGTCCTTGCCGGATAGCTTGCCAGTGATTGGGAAATCATCGGCAAGCCCGGATATTGTTTACGGGTTCGGTCATGCGCATCATGGGCTCACGGAAGCTGCGGTTACCGCGGAGATGCTAAGCGCCTTGATGTTTGATGAAGTGCCTGTCGTCGACGCTACACCCTTTAGTGCGGCTCGTTTCAAGTAACACGGGGCTGAGTGTATGCCACATCACACGTTTTTTTGTATCGACGGCCACACATGCGGAAACCCGGTTCGTCTTGTTGCCGCCGGTGGACCGGATATCAATGCGGAGTCGATGTTCGAACGTCGGCAGAAATTTGTTGCTGAGTATGACTGGATCAGAACCGGTTTGATGTTTGAACCGCGCGGTCATGACATGATGTCCGGTTCGATTCTTTATCCTCCATCTTCGGACGCGTTTGATGTCGGGGTGCTCTATATTGAGACATCGGGTTGTTTGCCGATGTGTGGTCATGGAACCATTGGCACCGTGACGATGGCGATCGAGGAAGGGCTCTTGAAGCCGAAGGTGCCTGGCATTGCGCGCCTCGAAACTCCAGCGGGACTGGTCACTGCCGAATACAAGATGGAAGGCGACCATGTTACCTCCGTCACCCTGACCAATGTGTCTTCTTTTCTGGCAGAAAATGATCTCACTATTCAGTGTCCTGAACTGGGAGATCTTCGCGTTGACGTCGCATATGGCGGGAATTTTTATGCGATCATCGAGCCTCAGGAGAACTTTGCCGGTGTTGGCGATGTGTCCATTGAGCAGTTGATTTCGATCAGTCCGAAGTTGCGTGATGCTTTGAATGAAAAGTATTTGATCGCACATCCGGAAAACCCAGAGATCAAAGGGATCACACACATCCAGTGGACGGGCGCCCCTTGTGATGAAAGGGCGGATGCTCGCAATGCAGTTTTTTATGGAGACAAGGCCATAGACCGCAGCCCATGCGGTACAGGTACCTCAGCTCGAATGGCGCAGCTTTTCGCCAAAGGGAAGCTGCAGGTCGGTCAGAGTTTCGTTCATGAGAGTGTCATTGGGTCTTTGTTCGTCGGGGGGGTGAAAGAGGCCGTGACGGTTGGTACCAAGCAGGGCATCACGCCGACGATTGAAGGTTGGGCAATCAAGACCGGGACAAGCACAATTACTCTCGATGAGCGTGATCCCTATATGAGCGGGTTTTCGGTCATGGGAACTGGCGTAAAGATCTATCCTCGCCCTTAAATGACAGCGTGCGCTGACCGATTGAGCTCATTTCCAAGAGTTTGAGTGAACGGGTTGTTCTGCCATGGCCACTGATGGCAAATCGGTCTATGCAGGTCGACAAATCAAATTGAACGGGAATCATCTATGGCCTGGTCGCCGGAACAAGAAAGAGCATTGAGTGAAACGGCTGCCTGGCTTCGCCGGGGAGATCGTCAGGTCTTTCGTTTGTTCGGCTTTGCTGGAACAGGCAAGACAACGCTCGCTCGGCATCTGGCCGAAGGCATTGATGGTGAAGTTTGTTTTGGTGCGTTCACCGGCAAGGCAGCACATGTCCTTCGCCAAAAGGGCTGCGCGGATGCAGGTACAATCCATTCGCTTATTTATCGCCCTCGCTCTGCAAAGGAGGAAGAGGACACAGATGATGATGAGGAAGACCGCGGACCACAATTTGCTATCAAACGTGACAGCCAGGCAGCCACTGCAAAGCTGATCGTGATCGATGAGTGTTCCATGGTTGATGAGGAACTCGGTCGTGATCTCTTATCCTTTGGTACACCGGTTCTTGTCCTTGGCGACCCAGCGCAGCTGCCCCCGGTCAAGGGTGGCGGTTTTTTCACTGAGGCCGAGCCCGATGTGATGTTGACGGAAGTTCATCGCCAGGCACAGGACAATCCGATCGTTCGTATGTCGATGGATATTCGGGAAGGCGGAAAACTCGATTTCGGCGAGTACGGTGAAAGCACTGTCATCAGTCGCAAACAGATCGACAAGGAGCAGATTCTTGCTGCCGATCAGGTGCTTGTCGGTACGAACAAAACACGGCGTTTGTACAACGGTCGCATCCGTGAGTTGCGTGACTTCACAACGCCGATGCCTGCGGTCAATGATAAGCTTGTTTGTTTGCGCAATGACCGCACAAAGGGATTGCTCAATGGCGGCTTGTGGACGGTAAAGCGGTTGCGTGCGCCTCGTGGCAACACGCTACGTTTCGACGTTATCCCCGAGGACGATATTGGCGCGCGGCAGGTTGTGAAGGTCAAAGTTCTGCCTGCGATGTTTGAAGATGGCGCAGAACAAATTCCTTATGCTATCCGTCGAAAGGCTGATGAGTTTGATTATGGTTATGCGCTGACCGTGCACAAAGCGCAGGGCTCGCAATGGGATAATGTTGTTCTGTTTGATGAAAGTTGGGCCTTTCGCGAGCACCGGGATCGTTGGCTCTACACGGCTGTAACGCGTGCCGCAGAACGTATCACGGTCGTACGTTAGGGGCTTTCAACTTCGATTGAATTGATCGTTGACGGTATTTGCCTTCAGCAGGTTTCACACTGTCTTATTTCCCGGTGGATCATACCTCCATTTCGCTTTATTGCCCCATTTGTCGGATTTATCGTCGCGGTCCCCAAACAAAAGTCTGGAACTCCGATATGTCCGATCTTGCTTCTTCCGATTCTGTGTCTGGCAGAACTCTTCCTCCGGCTGATGTTGCGGCCCTCATCGCGCGTCGTATCGCCGATGAGATCAGCTGCCAGCCCAATCAGGTAAGTTCCGCGGTGGCGCTTTTGGATGAAGGCTCTACGGTTCCCTTTATTGCGCGCTACAGAAAAGAAGCGACGGGAGGGCTGGATGATACCCAGCTGCGCAAACTCGAAGAACGCCTGATTTACCTCAGAGAGCTGGAAGACCGTCGTGTATCGATCCTAAAATCCATCGACGAGCAGGGCAAACTTACAGAAGCATTGACCAAGAGCATTGCCAACGCTGAGACCAAGTCGGTGCTGGAAGACCTGTATCTTCCTTACAAAAAGAAACGCCGCACAAAAGCACAGATCGCCCGCGAGGCAGGTTTGGAACCTTTAGCAGATCTCTTGCTTGGTGATCCCATGAAGAACCCGGAAGTTGAGGCGAATGGGTTTTTGAATGCAGACAAGGGCGTTGCGGATACCAAGGCTGCACTCGACGGGGCCCGGCAAATCCTGATGGAGCGTTTTTCTGAAAATGCCGCGCTCGTAGGGCGCTTGCGTGCACATGTGCGGGCTAAGGGTGTTGTCCAAGCGTATGTGGTGGATGGACAACAGCAGGCAGGGGCAAAGTTCTCTGACTATTTCGATTATTCCGAACCTTTTTCTCGTATCCCGAGCCACCGGGCACTGGCCTTGTTCCGCGGGCGTAACGAGGGGGTCTTATCTGTTGACCTGACTGTCGACACTGATGATGTCTCGCCTGTAAAACCGGCTGAAAAAATGGTGGCCGATGAATATGGGATTTCCGACAAGGGTCGGCCTGGTGATAAATGGTTGATGGATGTCGCGCGCTGGGCCTGGAAAGTGAAACTGGCCTTGCATATTGAGCTGGATCTCATGGGAGACTTGCGTGAGCGCGCGGAAGAAGAAGCTATTCAGGTATTTGCGCGCAATCTCAAGGACCTTCTTCTGGCAGCGCCCGCCGGTTCCAGGGCAACGCTGGGTCTTGATCCAGGCATCCGCACCGGCGTTAAGGTTGCTGTGGTCGATGAGACCGGAAAGCTCGTCGATACTGCAACGATCTATCCGTTTCAGCCACGAAATGATGTTGTTGGCAGCCGTGCCACACTGATGGCCCTGATTGCAAAGCATAAGGTTGGACTTATTGCGATTGGCAACGGTACGGCGAGCCGTGAGACGGACAGATTGGCCGCCGACGTCCTGGCGGATGTTCCGCCTGCGCAGCGTCCCGTAAAAGTGATCGTCAATGAGGCCGGTGCGTCGGTTTATTCTGCCTCGGAATTGGCAGCCAAGGAAATGCCAGACATTGACGTTTCCCTGCGCGGAGCCGCCTCGATTGCCCGACGCTTGCAGGATCCTCTGGCAGAGCTTGTGAAAATTGAACCTAAATCTATTGGCGTTGGTCAGTATCAACATGACGTCAACCAGACGAAATTGGCCCGAGCGCTGGATGCAGTTGTCGAGGATGCCGTGAATGCGGTTGGCGTTGATCTCAATACCGCTTCAGCGGCTTTGCTGACACGAATTTCCGGATTGTCCGAAGGTCTTGCGCGAGCGGTCGTGGAGCATCGCGAAAGCATTGGCCGTTTCCAGAGCCGTTCAGAACTCAAGGATGTGCCGCGTCTTGGTGCCAAGGCTTATGAGCTGTGTGCAGGTTTTTTGCGGATCTCTGATGGCAAGAACCCGCTCGACGCATCTTCCGTTCATCCAGAGGCCTATCCGTTGGCGAAGCGTATTATCAGTGCTTGTGGCCGCGATATTCGCCAGTTGATGGGGGATAGCTCAGTGCTTCGTGATCTGGAGCCGAAAGACTTTATCGACGAGAAGTTTGGTCTTCCAACAGTCAAGGACATCCTGCTGGAGCTGGAAAAGCCTGGACGAGATCCTCGTCCGGAGTTCAAGACTGCCGCGCTACAGGATGGCGTCGAGGAAATCTCGGACTTGAAAGTCGGGATGAAACTGGAAGGGACGGTCACCAATGTGACCAACTTCGGAGCTTTTGTTGATGTCGGTGTTCATCAGGATGGCCTGGTGCATGTCTCTCAACTCGCGGACCGCTTTGTTGATGACCCGCACAAGGTTGTGAAGGCGGGAGATATTGTCACAGTGACAGTTCTTGAAGTCGATGCGCCGCGCAAACGGATCTCTATGACTATGAAGTCAGATGTGGACTATGCTGCTCAAAAAGAACGCCAGCAAAGTCCGAGAGGTGATGGCCGGAATTCAGCTGCTAGAGGGTCCGGCGGTCGTTCAGGGCAGGGCAATCGCAGCGATGGTCCAAAAGGACAAGAGAACGGTGGCGGCGGCGCTATGGCTGCTGCACTTGCTGCCGCGATGAATAAGAAGAAGTAATGGTGTGACGCAATAGCGTAAAATCAAAAAAAAGACCGCTTTGAGAGGGGATGCTCAAAGCGGTCTTTTTGTATTCGGTTTCGAAGAACTTATTTGAACTTCTTACGTACCTGCTGGGCACGAAGTGTATTATCCATCTGACCAACGCGGGACAGTGACTGAATAGAAACCAGGCCGACGAATGCGTTGCCCAGAATTTGTGCGAGATAGGTCATGGCGTTTTCCTCGAGTATCAAGGGCTTTTTGATCCCTTGAGTGGCGTCACTGCTCATTCATTGAGCTGTTGCTGCCTATATGTGTGTAAAGTTCACTTCAATCAAACGATTTGTTTTGATAATATGGTTCAAATTTTTTGATCTGAATAACTTGCAGGTGTAGTGCCATGGAACAAACATCAACTCAATCAGGCACGCTGATTGATATAGAGCTTTATCAGACCTTCCTTGTCATTGCTGAAACTCTAAGTTTTTCAAAGGCTTCCGATCTTATTGGGCGCACGCCTTCTGCGGTTTCCATGCAAATGAAAAAACTTGAAGGAATGCTGGGTGTTTCAGTCTTTGCACGCGAGGGTCGTACTGTGCGATTGACCTCTGAGGGAGAAGCATTGCTGGGTTACGCAAGACGCATACTTAACCTGAACGAAGAGGCCGTTTCTTTATTCAAATCGCCTGATGTTGAGGGTGAGGTGCGCTTCGGAGCCCCATCGGATTTTGGTACGCGTTTTTTGCCAACATTTCTGTCGCGATTTGCGCGTTCGCATCCAGGCGTCAACGTAGATGTGCACCTGGACGGAAGCCCGCAGCTTTTGTCAGAGATGAAGCTCGGGGAGCTGGATCTGGTTCTTTATACCGCTCGTTCTGACAGTGATCTGGGCAAGGGTGGGGAGATTGTTTTCACCGAGCCGCTTGTCTGGGTCGGTCTGGAAGGTGGAATTTCCTATGAGCGGGATCCCCTGCCGCTAGCGGTGTCTACGTCCGGCTGTCCTTGGCGGCGCGCTGCCAGAAATGCACTTGATGAAACGCAGCGTAGTTACAGGATTTCTTACACGAGCTTTCATAGTGCTGGCCAGGAAGCTGCCTTGTTGGCCGATCTGGCTGTGGCACCTTTTCCCGCAAGCGTTGTCGAAGCTCCTTTGCAGGTGCTCGACGAACGACACGGCTTGCCGGACATTGGCAACTACCACATCATCATGAAACAACGCCCGGGTGCTCGGAAAGCGACACGCGCGTTTGCTGAGCATGTCGCTGAATGTTTTCGGGAAATGGCTTTGGGGATTGCTGGCGCAACAGCATGATTTTCTCTCAAGCAGCTTCTGCAAAGCGATCGGATGGCAATTGCCTTCGAGCTGACCGTTAGCCTAGCTCAGTCCCCCTAGCACTTCGTGCGCGCGTGCCAGCCGGCACATGTAGATGTTCCTCTTGAGTTGCTAGTTGAACAGGGTGCGGGTCTCGTTGTCCGTATCGGATCGTCGCTTTTTTGCACCTTGCGGTGGGCGGATCCGACAGTGAGTTAGCTTGCTCAGTCCCAGAGTTTCCGCTAATAGAACCTCCAGTTTTATAGTCTCAAATTTATAAGAAAGGGCCCTGCAATGTCCGACCTGAACACAGGTGTTGCCGAGATTGGTTTGATTGGTCTTGGCACTATGGGTGGGAACCTCGCGCTCAATATCGCTGAGCACGGCTTTGATATCGCCGTTTTCAACCGCACGGTCGACAAGACAGAGACTTTCTACAAAAACGCTGGTGAGCTGGCGCCCAAGGTCCACCCCACCAAGACGCTTGCCGAGCTGGTCGCCGCAATCAAGGCGCCGAGGGCGATTATTTTGATGGTGCCGGCTGGTGATGCCGTCGATGCTCAGATTGAAGCATTGCGTCCGCTGCTTGATCCGTCCGACCTTATCATCGATGCGGGCAACGCGAATTATCACGATACTCGCCGCCGCGCTGAAGAAAGTCTTGAAAAAGGCCCTCGTTTTCTTGGTATCGGCGTGTCCGGCGGTGAAGAGGGAGCTCGTTTTGGCCCCTCTATTATGGGCGGCGGTGCAATGGATGCCTGGGACCAGGTTGGACATATCCTGGAAGCAATCTCAGCCAAGCATGAGGGTGAGCCCTGTGCTGCCCATTTGGGTGAATCCGGCTCAGGCCATCTGGTCAAGACTGTCCATAACGGGATCGAATATGCGGACATGCAAATGATCGCAGAAGTCTACGGCTTCATGCGCGATGGGATGGGTATGTCTGCCGAAGACATCGGAGAAGTTTTCGAAAAGTGGAATGAAGGCATTCTTCAATCCTATCTGATCGAGATTTCGGCGAAAGTTGCCAAGGCCAAAGACCCTGAAACCGGTCGTCCGATGCTTGATATCATTTTGGACACTGCCGGCCAGAAAGGGACGGGGCGCTGGACCGCGATTGAGGCCTTGATGCTTGGCACGCCTGCTGGTGCGATTGAAGCTGCCGTTGCAACACGCAATATGTCAGCACGCCTTGATGAGCGTAAGATTGGTGAGGGTGTCTTTGGCTCGGCGCCTAAGACGCTGGCGAAAGATGTGATCACCGTCGATGCGTTGGAGGCTGCGCTCGTTGCCGGTAAGATCGTGTGTTATGCGCAAGGCTTCCGGGTGATTTCGGAAGCGGCAAAGCAATATGAATGGTCGATGCCATTGCCTGAGATTGCCCGTATCTGGCGCAATGGCTGCATTATTCGTTCGGCGATGCTGAATGACATGGCTTCTGCTCTTGCAGAAGACCCGAACCGGAATTTGATGTTTGCTCCGTTCTTCTCCGCAAAGCTGAAGCAAACTGAAGATGCGTTGCGCCAGGTTGTGGCTCTCGGTGCTTTGAATGGTTTGCCGGTGCCAGCGCTTTCTTCCGGCCTGTCTTACTTCGATGTGATGCGTACAGAACGCTCTACAGCTAATATGCTGCAGGGGCAGCGTGATTTCTTTGGTGCTCACGGTTTCGAACGTACCGACAAGGATGGCGGCGGGTATCATGGCCCCTGGGCGATGAACACAGTCTGACCTATGTAGGTAGTTGGAATTAAGAGGGCGGTTTTAGACCGCCCTTTTTTGTGGCTTTTTTCATGCGCAGCTATTCGATCAAGCTCAAATTTGTATCGCTGTATGATTGTGTTTTTTGTCCAGAGGCTTGAAATTACAACCAGTTTTGAAAAAGAATATATTTTCACTGTTGAAATATAAGTTTTGAAATGTAATGTTATCGAGCGCCTTGATCGTTTTCTGCGCTCGATGAATTTATGCCGAGCAGCGAATGCGTCAGGTGGGAAATCGTATAAAAATGAAAAGAATGAGTGGATTTTACTTCCGTTCGTTTTGAATACTAAAAGATGCGTGATGATTATTATGAAATTTGATTCACTATTTTCAGTATTTTGATTTTTTAGCGAGAATTCGAATTCTTATTGCTGCTTTCCTGAGTGGCAATTTACTGACTTATGCAAAGACTGCTAAAGGAGTCCCTATGAAGTCCCTCTTTATTTCAGCTGCTGTGGGTGTATTGGCTGCGTTCTCGACGCCGGCATATGCCGCGGATGAATGTGGCACAGTAACCATGGCCGAGATGAACTGGGCGTCTGCTGGTGCGATCGCTCATATCGACAAAATCATCCTTGAAGAAGGTTATGGTTGCGATGTTGAGCTGGTCACCGGTGATACGATGCCAACATTTACATCAATGAATGAAAAGTCCGAGCCTGACATGGCACCGGAACTATGGATCAACGCTGTCCGCGAACCGTTGGACAAGGCCGTTGCTGCTGGTGACTTGATCATCGGCGGGAACGTTTTGAACGAAGGCGGCGTAGAAGGCTGGTGGGTTCCGACTTACCTGGCTGAAGAGCATGGCTTGAAGACAGTTGCAGATGCTTTCGCGCATCCGGAGCTTTTCCCCGGTGCTGAAGACTCATCCAAAGGTGCGTTCTTCAACTGTCCGTCAGGATGGAACTGCCAGATCACGACTGGTAACCTCTTCAAGGCATTCGGCGGCGAAGAAGCTGGCTTTGAACTCGTCGACACCGGTTCTGCTGCTGGTCTGGATGGTTCGATCGCACGTGCATTTGAGCGCAAGGAAGGTTGGCTTGGTTACTACTGGGCGCCAACAGCAATTCTCGGCAAGTACGATATGACTTTGCTGGACTTTGAAGTGCCTCACGACAAGGAAGAGTGGGACAACTGCACGGTTTTGACCGAATGTGCGGATCCAAAGAAAAACTCTTGGGTTGCCTCTGAAGTCTACACAGTCGTGACCAAGGCATTTGCTGAAAAAGCGGGTGTTGCGATGGACTATGTGAAGGGCCGTAGCTGGGACAACAGAACCGCTGGCAAGGTACTCGCTTGGATGTCTGCAAATCAGGCTACCAACGAAGATGGTGCTTACTACTTCCTGGAGAACTTCCAAGACGTTTGGTCCGAGTGGGTTTCTCCTGAGGTTGCCGAAAAAATCAAGAAAGCTCTCTGAGCTTGATGTTTGACACGATGAACTATGGGGAGCCTCTGCTTGGGTGGAGGCTCCCCTTGTCATTAACAGCTTGTGATCGGGATTAGATTATGGACTTGATTGAGTTTCCATCCCTGGGGCGACGAGACCTGCGGGACCTGCGATTAGGGGTCGATGGTGCCTTCAAGGATTTCACGCGTGCTTATGGTGAGACGCTTGAAAGCATCTTTGAACCTTTGAAGACTTTTCTGGTTTTTCTGGAAGACCTTTTGATAACGTCTCCCTGGCCACTGGTGTTGCTCGTGCTGGTTGGGATTGTCTTCCTCATGAGCCGCAGCCGGACAATCGCGATTGGTTCATTGATCGCTCTGTGTCTGATCGGCTTTTTTGGCATGTGGGAAGATACCATGCGCACCGTCGCGATGGTGGCTGTTTGTACCATGGTTGCCGTGGTGTTCGGTATTCCAATTGGAATTCTCATGGCGCGATCTGACCGCGCGCAGGCATTAATCAATCCGGTCCTCGACTTGATGCAGACCATGCCAAGCTTTGTGTATCTGATCCCGGTTGTCATGATCTTTGGCCTTGGCAAGGTGCCAGGTGTGATTGCGGTGGTAATCTATGCTATTCCGCCGATGATCCGTTTGACCAATCTTGGCATTCGCCTGGTGGATCAAGATGTGCTGGAAGCTGCTGATGCATTTGGCTCGTCCGGATGGCAAAAGTTGCGCAATGTCCAGTTGCCGCTCGCGTTACCGACGATCATGGCCGGTATCAACCAGTGCATCATGATGTCGTTGTCGATGGTCGTTGTTGCATCCATGATTGGGGTTAAAGGCCTCGGGCAGCCTGTGCTTCAGGCGATTAACAACCAGTATTTCACCATGGGTGTCATGAACGGTCTGGCGATCGTTGCGATTGCCATTATTTTTGACCGCGCGACGCAGGCCTACGGCCGCCGACTGCAAAAGCACTCCGAGGTGGTCCATGGTTGAGGCAACAGGAATTGAAATCCGTAATCTTTATAAGATCTTCGGTCCCAATGGGGCTGAAATGGTCGAAAAGGTCAAAGCGGGGATGTCAAAAACCGAGCTGAATGATGACTATAATCATGTGCTCGGCCTCAACGACATCAATATCTCCATGCCTGGCGGTAAGATCCAGGTGGTCATGGGCCTATCTGGATCAGGCAAGTCGACTTTGATCCGCCACATCAACCGTCTGATTGATCCAACGGCTGGTGAAGTGCTTTATGGTGATGACGATGTCTGCCAGATGTCTATTAGGCAACTTCGGGATTTCCGCCGCCACAAGACTGCGATGGTCTTTCAGAAGTTTGCGCTTCTGCCGCATCGCACGGTGATGCAGAATGCGGTTTATGGTCTTGAAATTCAGGGTGTAGACCAGAAAGAAGCTGCGGAACGGGCATCGCGATGGATTGCGCGAGTTGGTCTTGAAGGCTTTGAAGACAACTACCCCAATCAACTCTCCGGGGGCATGCAGCAACGTGTCGGTCTTGCCAGGGCGCTGACCAATGATGCGGATATTCTGCTTATGGACGAGGCCTTTTCTGCGCTCGATCCCTTGATCAGGATGGACATGCAGTCTGTGTTACTCGATCTGCAAGAAGAGCTTCACAAGACGATTGTCTTTATTACCCATGATTTGGACGAGGCTTTGCGGCTTGGGGACCGGATCGCCATTCTTCGCGACGGAGCTGTTGTTCAGCAGGGAACCGGGCAGGATATCGTGCTCAATCCGGCTGACGAATATATCTCGAGCTTTGTGAAAGAGGTGAACCGTAGTCGCGTCATTCTTGTCGATACGGTCATGGCAGCCGGGCAAAAGCTTGAGGGTGGTTTGTCTATTCCGAAGGGCGTCTTGCTGGAAGAGGCCGCAAAGCGGTTTGCTGATTCCGGTGAAGGCGTGGCGAATATCGTTGATGCTTCCGGTAACCCAATTGGGGTGCTGAACGTGCAAGATACGATGAGAGCAATGGTTACACCCGCAGAGCACTAAACTCTTGGTGAGACGTGAGACTAGTTATGGCCCTTCGAGTAGTCCTCGGAGGGCCATATGTTTTGTAGGACTGTGCTTTGCACTGAAGTCCGAATTTGTTTGATAAGTGCCCAAAGGTTCCGAGTACGGTGAGGCAGTTTTTCTGAGGTTTCTTGGTTAGTAAGATTTGTCTTGGAGCGAGAAATCTGAACGAAGAACTTTTATCGATAATGAAGACATCAAATTTACGTCTAGTAATCAAAGGGTCTTTCTCTATTTCACCTCCAAATTTAATTAATTTCTCCTGTTTAGAACTTTCTTGATTTTTGAGTTTTGGTTCTGGATTCACTATTAAATAAAATTTTATTGTCAATTTTGACGTTTCTTCGCGGAAAACAATGTAAATCATGCTCACGGTTCTTTTCGCTTATTGAAAAGACAGTTTGTTGGAACCTGGTCCATGCAGAGTTTTCGTTACCTGCGTGGCTTCATGAGGCCGAGCTTCTGATGTTGGATAACACGCGTGGTAAAAGAGTTGACAGGGTCTTCCTTCGCTTGAAGGAAGAAATTCGCAACAGCGAATTGCCCCCTGGCTTCCAGGCGCCAGAGCCTGAAATCGCTGAACGGGTTGGTATGAGCCGAACGCCCGTTAGAGAAGCGCTCATTCGACTTGAGGCCGCTGGAATGGTCAGCCTCGTTCCGCGACACGGTGCCAAGGTTCTTCCGCTTCAACGCGGCGATCTCGTCGAAATCTTCGATCTGCTCATGGCGTTGGAACAAGTTGCCGTCTCTGATGTTCAGTTCGGTGAGCTTTCAGACGCAGAAAAGCAGGACCTGCTCGATGCTGCCGGTGAGGCCGACAAGGCGCTGCACTTTGGTGATGCGGATGAGTGGATCGTGGCCGACGAATTGTTCCATCGTTTGCTTGGTGAACTGCGCGGTTTTGGTCGCCTTGGTCAATGGATCGGTGTACTTCTCGATCAGGTTCACCGTGGCAGACGCATTCTTTGTCGTATTCCTGAACGGCCGGCACTCGGCGAGAACGGCTACACTCTTCTGGCTACGGCGTCGTTGAACGGCGATACCGAACTTGCCCAGGAGCTGTCATCTCGCAATTTGATCCTCATCAAGGATCATCTGCTGGAAGGGTTTGATCGGGCAGGCGTCGATGCTGTCTAAGTGAACGCAGCGCATAATGCGCTGAAAGTACTTGAGTTCAATATGCCGGCTGTTCGTCAGTCGGCATTTTTTGTGTTCAGGTCTTCTTCGTTCATTCTCGTTGTGCGTTTGTCCGCCCCCAGAACAGTGCGTTGACGATGGCCTACATGCGCAGGCTGCAGGGCGCAGTCCGGGCAGCGTGTCACATTGGGCAGCGCGTACCTCAAGCAGCAGACACGTCGTGTGCGTGTCGCCTCAGAGCTTGCTGGTCTGTAGGGCCCGTACAACGGGTTTCTGTTTCCACTTGGAAGTGTACGAGATTCCGTCACCGCCTTGAGGTTCATGGGCCCCTGACCTAGGAAAACGTCTTGAATGTAGTCGAGGATGACGGCGATGTTCATCCAGAATACTTTTGCAGAAACACCGGTGCGGGCTGAAAAGGAAAACACGAGAGGCGCCAGATGCTCAGAAAACAACCTTTCCATTTGTCCAAATGGCGTGCTTTCGCAAGAAAGCTTTTGGGCATTTTGTGTCGTCAGAATGAAGCGCTGAGGTTGTCCGTAATCATCAAGGACGACACGTAGGTCGCTCAGGTCAGACGGAATCTCACAATCGCCGACGTTCGCCAGGAGAAAAAGGGGAGGCAAACAGAAGCCGAAATACCATTGTGACCAATAGGAAACGACCGACCGGAAATCATCTTTATCAAAAAGAGTGCTGGCATACTGGTCCAGCAGACCTTTCAAAGTGGCTGGGTCTTTCAGGCTCGCGCAGCATATGCCTTCCGTCGATCCCGGTGCGATGTTGAAGTGTTGCGCGAGATGTGCAGAGGGGCCATGAAACAGCGACTGGGCCAGATCTCCCAACTCAATTGTTTCGTTGATGGGTTTGCCGGATGCTGGCATGGAAGTCCCGAAAATCTGTGCGCCGCATCAAAGTAACTGGTCACTTTGATCCAAACAAACGCTGGCGGAGGTTGCTGCTCAAGGGAGTGCTGGCGGGCGGCTTGCATACTCTGCTTTAATTTTCGGACTTATCATGACGTTCAGTGGCTGGCAATTGTCTCTATCGACGCAGCAGTAGGCCCACTCTTTTGTCTTGAGAGGAAGGCCGGGACAGGCCGGTCCTTGCGCCCTGTTTAACCTTCGCTCGGTGCATAGGCTGAGGGATCAACCGTACCGGGTCTGCCTTCCAACGATAGAGTTGTCAGCCGCGGCTCGCTTTTAGCAATCACCTTGCCGCCGCGCACGATGGCCAGGCGATTGGCCTTCAGGCGAATAGCCTCGATCGTATCTCGCGCTTGCAGCAAAACCAGATCTGCTTTGTTGCCCTTCGCTATGCCGTAGCCTTCCAGACCCATTGCTTTGGCCGGGTGGGTGGTAACACAGTCGTAGGCATAACGGATGTCATCGCGTGAAGTCATCTGAGCCACATGAAAGCCCATGCTTGCAACTTCCAGCATGTCACCGGAACCTTGCGAGTACCAAGGGTCCATCACGCAATCGTGGCCGAAACTGACATTGATGCCATAGTCTCGCATTTCAGGAACACGGGTCTGCCCGCGGCGCTTCGGGTAAGTGTCGTGGCGACCTTGTAGTGTGATGTTGATCAGTGGATTGGCTATCGCATGAACGCCAGCCTCTGCGATCAGAGGCAGTAGTTTGGAAACGTAATAGTTGTCCATGGAGTGCATGGATGTCAGGTGAGAGCCTGCTGTGCGACCTTGTAACCCAAGACGCTGTGTTTCATATGCAAGCGTTTCGATATGGCGCGACATTGGATCATCTGACTCGTCGCAGTGCAGATCGACACGAAGCCCCCGCTCTGCGGCGATCTCACAAAGGCGGGTCACGGAGCGGGCTCCATCATCCATTGTGCGCTCGAAGTGCGGTATGCCGCCGACGACGTCGACCCCCATGTCCAAAGCCTTCAGCAGGTTCTTTTCAGCTGTTGGTGACCGATAGAGGCCGTCCTGTGGAAAGGCTACGAGCTGAAGATCAATGTAAGGCGCGACCTTCTTTTTGACCTCGAGGAGAGCTTCGACACCAGTCATGCGATCATCGCAAACGTCAACATGGCTGCGAATGGCGAGCAGGCCCTGAGAAACGGCTAAGTCGCAGTAGCGAAGCGCGCGTTCAATGACTGCATCAACAGTCAGGATTTCTTTCAGTTCGCCCCATAGTGCAATGCCTTCCAGCAAAGTGCCGCTCTTGTTCATGCGCGGCAAACCGAGCGAAAGCGTTGCATCCATGTGGAAATGACAGTCGACATACGGAGGGGAAACCAGTTGCCCTTTCGCGTCGATGACCGTGGCAGCGTCACCTGCTATGCCAGCTTCGACGGCTGCGATCTTACCGTTCTGACAAGCGATATCGATGCCGGTTTGCCCGTCTGGCAGATTGGCGTTCTTGATGAGAAGATCGAATGACATGAAGCGTTCCGTCTTTAGCGTTGTCCGCGGAAGTAGGGCACCAGGAGCGCGCGCGGATAATCGGCCTTCCGGGCAACCAAGACAAGTGCTGCGATCGAAAGGATATACGGCAGCATCAGGAAGATCTGGCCTGGGATAATTGTTCCGATTTCTGTTTGTAGCCGAACCTGGAAAGCATCAAAGGCACCAAAGAGCAGGGCGCCGATAAGAGCTTTTCCGGGCTTCCAGGAGGCGAAGACTGTCAGTGCGATGCAGATCCATCCGCGGCCATTGACCATGCCGAAGAAGAAGGCGTCAAAGGCCGACATTGTCAGGAAGGCGCCACCAAGGGCCATCAGTGAGGATCCGACCACGACGGCGCCGATCCGCAGGCCGTAGACAGACAATCCCTGGGATTCGACGGCTGATGGATTGTCACCAACTGCTCTGATCGCAAGTCCAAGAGGGGTGCGATAGAGTACGAAGGCCGTAACAGCTACGATCACGAGGGCAAGAATGGTCATCGGCGTTTGCTGGAACAGGATTGGGCCAACTATCGGTAGATCTGACAAGCCGGGGACGTCAATTGCCTTGAAGGCTTCGATGCGTGGCGGAGACGAAACGTCGGGCAATGCTGTTCGATAGGTGAAGTAACTCAGAGCGGTCGCAAAGAGTGTCACTCCGATCCCCGATACGTGCTGCGATAAACCAAGTGGCACGGTTAGGATTGCGTGGATCAGACCGAAGAAGGCTCCGGCCAGCGCAGCAACCAGTACACCGCCCCATAAACCTGCACCGAGCCAGACAGCCATCCAGCCCGCCATTGCGCCAGCAGTGAAGATGCCTTCGATGCCGAGGTTCAGAACACCTGCGCGTTCGCAGACTAAGGCGCCAATAACGCCGAAGATGAGCGGCGTTGAGATCCGCAGTGCCGCATTCCAGAAATTGATCGATAGCAGGATGTCAAAGATGTCACTCATTTTCCTGCTCCTTCAACTGACTTCCGGCCGATAAAGCGGACCTTGAAGCGTAAGAAAATACCGGAGATCAAAACGCAGATCAAAGACATGGCGACGATGAGGTCGGCAAGATAGTTGGAGACCCCGGTTGCGCGCGACATTGAATCTGCGCCAACAAAAATGCTGGCGATGAACAAGGCTGCGAAGATTACTCCGATTGGTGACAGACCGGCGAGCATCGCAACGACAATTCCTGAATAGCCGAATCCAGGAGAGAGATCGGCAGTCAGATAGCCTTTGAGGCCTGCGACCTCGCCAACACCTGCCAGACCAGCAAGTGCGCCGGATAGCAGGCCTACCTTTATAAATGTTCCTGTCACCGGAACTCCCGCATGTCTGGCCGCATTGGCATTCTCACCAACCGCTCTGATCTCAAATCCCCAAACGGTGCGCTTCAGCAAGATGTAGATGCCTAGTGCGGAAATAAGCGCGATGATAAGGCCGGCGTGAATGCGCATCCGTGGCAGAAGCTTCGGTAATGCTGCTGCATCAAGCATAGGTTCCGATTGAGGCCAGCCCATGCCCATCGGGTCCTTCATTGGGCCTTCCAGCATCATCTGTACGAAGAGGATGATGATGAAGTTCAGCAGCAACGTTGTTACGACTTCATCAACGCCGAGGCGTGTCTTCAGAAGCGTTGGTCCCAACATCACAAGGCCACCTGCGAGAGCGCCGCTAAAGACAACGATCGGAAGAAGCACATAGGTTGGGGCATCAATCCAGCCAGAGCCGACTGCGACGGCGGCAAGCGCACCCGCATAGAGCTGGCCTTCAGCACCGATATTCCAAAGTTTTGCCCGAAAGGCGAGAGCTGCTGCGAGGCCAGTCAGTATCAACGGCGTGGCACGAGTCAGCATTTCGGTAAATGTGAACAGAGACCCGAAGGCGCCGGTCGCCATGAGCCAATAGGCCTCGAAAACAGATAGGCCTGCTGCTGCGATTGGAATGGAGGCCAGGATCAAAGCCGTGACTGCTGCGATTGTCGGAATGAGGATAAGGCGCTTTAGAGATGCGGGTTCTCTTGGCTCAAAACGGATCATGCGGCCTGCTCCTTGGATTGTCCGGCCATTCGGAGACCCAGCGTTCCGCGATCAACGCTCTCGGTTTTTTCGGGTTCGGAAAGGACGCCGCGATGGATAACCGCAATCCTGTCAGACAAACGCATCAACTCGTCCAAATCTTCTGAAATCAAAATGACCCCGGCGCCTCGCGCTCGCGCTTCAAGCAGTCGGCGATGGACGTCAGCAGTTGCGCCAACATCCAATCCTCTTGAGGGCTGGGCCGCCAGTACAACGACTGGACTGGCGTCGAGTGTACGGGCGAGAACGATTTTTTGAATGTTGCCGCCCGAGAGCAGGCGGGCGGGTGCTTTGTCCCCCTGACAACGGATGTCGTAGGAGGTGATGGCTTCTCGTGCACGCTCGGCAATTGCGCCGAACTTCAAGAAACCGAAGCGATGGTTTTCCGGCTTGCGAATTGTTTCAATGGCAAGGTTTTCAGCAACGGTCATGGGACCGACGATACCGTCCTTGTGTCTGTCTTCCGGAATGCGAGCGATGCCAGCATCAATCATCTGGCGTGCCGATGCGGTTGTCAGGGGAGCACCATTCAGGACAATTGATCCTGACTGAGGCGTGGCTAGGCCGGAAATCAGTTTTGCCAGTGTGCCCTGTCCGTTTCCGGAAACACCGGCAATTCCGAGAATTTCGCCCGATAGAAGTTCAAGATCGATGTTTGTAATCGCGTCACGGCCCTGTCCGGTGCTGACGTTTTGCAGGACAAAGAGCGGCGCGCCGGCTTCCTTGGAGTCGCGGTTTGATTCTGGGACAGTCTTGCCAACCATCAATTCGGCGAGTTGGCGCTTGTTGCAGCCCTCAGTCGGTTGATCGGATACTTTGCGGCCACCGCGCAATACTGCGATGCGGTGAGATGCGGACAGAACTTCATCCAGCTTGTGGGAGATAAAGATGATGCCAAGGCCTTCGGAGGCCAGCTTTTGCAGCGTCGAAAAGAGACTTTCAGATTCCTGGGGAGTGAGGACAGCGGTTGGCTCATCAAGAACTAGCACGCGCGCATCACGGTAAAGGGCCTTGAGAATTTCAACACGCTGCTTTTCGCCGACTGAGAGGTCCGAGATACGGGCATTCAAGTCGACGCTCAGGCCTGAGCGTTCCATAAGGCTTTCAAGTTTCTGACGTGCCTTGGCGCGAGAAGATTTGAAAGACGTGAGCGCTTCTGTTCCCAGAAGGATATTCTCCAGGGCTGAGAGGTTTTCGGCCAGTGTGAAATGCTGATGCACCATGCCGATACCGGCCTCAAGGGCGGCGTTCGGGCTTCCTGGTTCCAACTGTTGAAGGGAGCCATCTGTGCCCGGAACTTCAACAGTTCCTTCATCGGCAACATAGTGTCCGAAGAGAATGTTCATCAGAGTGGTTTTTCCGGCGCCGTTTTCCCCGAGTAGAGCGAGGATCTCACCTTGTCTCAGATCAAGCGATACGTCGCCGTTTGCGGTCAATGCGCCAAAGCGTTTTGTGATCTTGTCCAGCTTGAGAACGAGTGGAGCATCATTGGGGTTGGCGTTCATGGGGTGTCTCCCAAAGAGCACTGCTGCGTGCCGGACCAGGATTCAAAAAAGAGCCGGCGACTGAATACAATTCATGCCGCCGGTCCTTGTTTGTTTTACATCGTTGACTTTGGTTCGCTGTCGTTGATGTTCACGCGGAACAATCCGTCGAGAATTTCGGCTTCAGTTTCTTTTGCAGCAGCAACTGCTTCTGCGCCTGCGAGTGCTTCGTCAGCAACAAAGCTGCCGCCGCCGTATGACATGAAACTGTATGGACCGTAGTCAGACGCCTCGAAGCTGTCGGACAGCACTGCATCGATCGCTTTATCGATGCTCGGCTCCATGTGCCACAGGGCAGACGCCAGGATTGTACCAGGGTAATCAGCAGACGTGTCGATCACGTTGCCGATAGCCAGAATACCTTTTTCCTTTGCTGCGTCAGACACACCGAAGCGCTCGGCGTAGAGAATGTCCGCGCCCTTGTCGATCATTGCAAACGCGGATTCCTTGGCCTTTGGCGGGTCGTACCAAGAGTTGATGAAGGTCACGAGGAACTTAACATCCGGATTAACGGCCAAAGCACCTTCCATGAAGGCGTTCATGAGACGGTTCACTTCCGGGATGGCGTAGCCGCCAACCATGCCGATGATGTTTGACTCCGTCTTCGCACCAGCGATCATACCGGTGAGGTAAGATGGCTCATGGATGAAATTGTCGAAGACTGCAAAGTTCGGCTTGGAAGGTCCAAAGGAGGAGCCCATCAGAAATGCGGTGTCCGGATATTCAGCTGCGACCTTGCGCGCTGCACGTTCAACGGCAAATGCTTCTCCGACAACCAGGTCCATGCCTTGTTCGGCATATTCTCGCATGACGCGTTCGTAGTCGGTGTTCGCGACGTTTTCGGAGAAAGTGTAAGTTACATCTCCGCGTTCCTTGGCGGCTGTCAGAGCCTTGTGGATGCGGCTGACCCACTGCTGTTCGACCGGAACAGTGTAGATGGCGGCGACTTTGATCGGCTTTTCTGCTGCGAGGGCAGCAGGGATTCCAGTGGCCATTGTGGCGGCGATAGTCAGGCCGGCGGCGAGCAATGCGCGGCGCGGCCAGGAGAATGGTTTAGAAACTGCCATGGTTCCCCTCAGGCGTTGTTACGTTGACCCAGCAAGTTGATCATAAAGCCAGCAGAGCCACAACAATTGCATTCATCTCAAAGTGATATTTTTGATCATTTGGACAAATTTTTAAGCCCAAATGTTGAGCAACTGCCTTTATGCGCTTCTACATCCACAGGAATGGTTGTGCTAGTCAGAGTTGGGCTAAGCCATATTGTGTTTCAAACCGTCGATAAGTCCGCGGATTTCCGCAAGTCCTTTCATCCGCCCAACAAGCGGATAGCCAGGATGTGTCTGCTTGCTTTCGTCATCCAGAAGTTCATGCCCGTGGTCCGGGCGAAAAACCATTTGGTGGTCATCGCGTCCTGAGGTTTGACGACGCTTTTCTTCTTTCAAGAGGACCGACACGAGAGCAGGCATGTCTGTGTCGCCGTCAAGATGAGCTGCTTCCTCAAATGATCCATTGGGTTCTTTGGTAACATTTCTCAAATGGATGAAATGGATCTTGTCGGCAAATCTTTGAGCAATGGATGGTAGGTCATTGGATGGATTTGCCCCCAATGATCCGGCGCAAAATGTCAAACCATTCGCAGGGCTCTTGTGGGCGTTCAATACCCAGTCGATATCGTCGGCATTTGAGACAATTCTCGGTAGACCGAAGATGTCGCGTGGGGGATCGTCCGGATGGACTCCAAAGCGAAGACCCAGCTCTTCGGCAGCTGGAATGACTTCATCCAGGAACCGCTTGTAGTTGTCTCTGATTTCTGATCGTCCAATGCCTTCATAGCCCGCCAGCGCCTGTTTTAGATTGGCGGCATCATAGCGGTCATAGGCTCCCGGCAATCCGCACATGACAGCGTGAATAAGCGCGTCGCGCTCCGCAGTCGTTGACGCGTCGAACCAGCGCTTTGCGTCCCTCAGTGTTTCCGGGGTGAAGTCGGCTTCAGCTCCTTCACGTTCGATCATATAGACGTCGAGCGCAGCGATTTTTTCTATTGAAAAACGCAGGCAAGTGCCGCCGCGTTTGACCGGGGATCTCAGGTCAGTCCTTGTCCAATCGACCAGGGGCATGAAATTATAGCAAATGACCTTGATGCCTTCTGCGGCCAGGTTCGCCATCGATTGACGATAATTTGCAAACAAACCGGAGAGATCGCCGTCGCCACGTTTGATGCGCTCGTGGATGGGCAAGCTTTCAACAACGTTCCAGTTGAAGCCTGCATTCCGGATTCTCGCGTTTACAGACTGGATGGCATCGGTTTGCCATATGTCTCCGTAAGGTACTCCATGCAGTGCCGTTACGATTTCAGTTGCGCCGGTTTGCGCGATTTCCGGCAGTGAGATCTTGTCAAACTCACCATACCATCTCCAACCTTCTCTCATGAAGATGTCCTCACCCGGTAATTTCTTTGAGTGTTTCCCTGACGCCCTTGTTGACCAACTTGTCGTAAGCTTTGGTCACGGGAGACTGGAGTTTGTCGGCGAGTGCTGGATCGAAGACCTGGCTGACCTGCAATAAAGCGGTGACCTTTTCGGCTGCCGTTGATGCTGCACGCGCAATCGCCCTCAATTGATCGGCAAGTGGGTCTTTTACGTCGATTGGCTTGCCTTGCATATCGGTCCCGCCGACGTAAAGCATCCATGCTGCTATGGCCGTTGTCAGGCCTGGCACGTCGATGGCCTTGGCGAAGTCGTCGGCTACCGTTCCCAGGATTCGCTGAGGCAGCTTTTGGCTGCCGTCCATGGCGATCTGCCACGTCCGATGTTGAATGGCGGGGTTTGCGTAGCGTTTAAACAATGCGTCAGCATAGGCATTGATATCGACGCCGTCGGGAGCTTTGAAGGATGGAATGATTTCCCTGGACCAAAGCTGCTTCACAAACTTTTCGAAGACATCATCTGCAACTGTTTGGGAGATTGTCTCGTGTCCCGCCAGGTATCCAAGATAGGCAAGCGATGAGTGCGTGCCGTTGAGCATGCGCAGCTTCATGTGCTCGTACGCGGTCACGTTGTCAACGAGCTCAACACCGACAGCGCCCAAGTCAGGCCTTGCGTTCGAACCGTATGCTTCCACGAAGTCGTCTTCTACCACCCATTGGCGGAATGGTTCGTGGAGCACTGGAGCTGCGTCGAGAACACCGGTTTTGGTGGCTAGAGCCTCGACATCTTCGGCTTTGGTTGCCGGCACAATGCGATCCACCATCGTGGCTGGAAATTTACCCTCGGCCTTAATCCAACGCGCGAGGTCCGGATCGATGGCTTCAGCAAGTTCCAGTACGATGCCATTTACGATCCTTCCGTTGTCAGGAAGGTTGTCACAGGTGAGCACGGTGAAAGGTGGCAAGCCATTTACCTTGCGCCGTTGGAGTGCGCGGACAAGATATCCCGGTGCTGAGACCGGAAGTTCGTTGTTCAGGTCCGCAACGATATCCGGGTGCTGTCTGTTGAGACGTCCGGTTGCTGGGTCATAGCAGTAGCCTTTTTCGGTAACCGTCAGAGTGACGATCCGAATGTTTTCTTCTGCCATCGCGGTAAGAACCGCCTCAGGTTCCTGCCGAGCGACCAGAACATCTTGCACAATTTCGATCTGACGAAGGGTCTCTCCGTCAGGACCGAGTTCTTGAGCGGTATAGACGAACTCCTGAGGGGCAAGCTTGTCGTGCATGCCGCTGCTTTGCAGACTGACGCCGATTATACCCCATTCACCACCAGACTTCTCGACGGCTTCCTGAATGTAGACTGCACCATGGGCACGGAAAAAGGCGCCAAGCCCGAGATGCACAATCCCTGCTTTTTCGGTAATCGGGCTCTTGCGCGCAAGGCGCGGGTAATCAGCGGGCAAGCCAGCCTCCATCTACGTTTAGGACAGCACCATGAATGTAATTTGCTGCGTGGGATGACAGAAAGACTGCAGTCTCGCCGATATCAGAGGCTTCGCCCCAGCGACCTGCAGGAATACGTTCCAGAATAGCCTGATTGCGCACCGGGTCGTTGCGCAAGTCTATCGTGTTATTGGTAGCAATGTAGCCTGGTGCGATCGCGTTGACGTTGATGTTCTTCGCAGCCCATTCGTTTGCGAGCAACTTGGTAATTCCGGCGACGCCGTGTTTGGCCGCCGTGTAGGCGGGAACGCGAATGCCGCCTTGAAACGACAACAACGAAGCGATGTTGACGATTTTGCCTTCGCCGCCACGGGATAGAACAGCTTTGCCGAACGCCTGACAGGTGAAGAAGACAGCCTTCATATTGACGTCAATGACATCGTCCCAGTCAGCCTCTGTGAAATCAACAGCTTCGGCTCTGCGAATGATGCCTGCATTGTTGATGAGAATATCGATCTTTTCGTCTTCAAACATGCCGGTAGCGGCCATCGGGTCCGCGAAGTCGAGTTGCAATTCTCGGCCGTTTTTCAGTTGAGAAAGTGTTTCAGAACAGGAACGTCGTGCGGCGCAGATAACCTGTGCGCCTGCATTACCCAAGGCAATGGCGATTGCTTGTCCAATGCCTGTATTGGCACCGGTAACCAGTGCGGTTTTGCCTTCTAATGAGAACGGGTTCATCGGAGATCCTCCATTGCCACCATGTCCATGTCGGTAAAGTCAACGTTGTCACCGGCCATGGCCCAACAGAAGGTATAGGCGCCCGTACCCGCTCCACAGTGGATGGACCAGGGCGGTGAAACGACCGCATCTTCGTTTTTCATGATGAGATGGCGTGTTTCGTCCGGTTTGCCCATGAAATGGAAGACACGTTGCTCTGGCCCAAGTTCAAAATAGAGATAGGCTTCCATGCGGCGGTCATGAAGGTGTGCCGGCATGGTGTTCCAGACTGAGCCCGGGGCGAACTGTGTGTAGCCCATGAGGAGCTGGCAGCTTGGGCACACTTCCGGATGCAGGAACTGCATGATCACGCGTTCGTTGGATGTCGCGGCAGAACCCAGTTCTACCCGCCGCGCATCCTCGATGCGGATCAGTCTTGTCGGATAGGTCTGGTGGGCAGGGGCCGAGAGCACGTAAAAACGTGCGGCTCCGGAAAATGTGACCGGGCCAGCGCCCATGCCGATGTAGAGGACCTCGCCGTTCTGCAGTTCGTATGTTTCGCCAGCAACCTTGACGGTTCCCGTTTCACCAATGTTCAAGATACCCATTTCGCGGCGGTCCAGAACCGAGGGTGTTCCAGCTTCGGCAACCTTGTCGAGGACCAATTCTCCCTTGCCGGGAACTGCACCGCCGAGGATCAGACGGTCATAGTGGGTGTAAACCAGATTGATCTGGCCTTCGACGAAGAGGCCATCGGCGTGAAAATGATTGCGCAAACCATCGGTGTCCAGGTGTTTAGCTGTTTCTGGGTCGATCGCGTAGCGTGTTTCAACGTTTAACATGTGTCTGTCCTGACAAGACTGAATTAGAGGAAATCATCGCGGCGGGGCGTGAAAGTGTCGATCAAGGTGCCGGGTTCCAGGCATACGCACCCATGCACGGCATTTGAGGGAATGACGAAACTGTCGCCTGGCCCGACCTCGAAAGTGTCATCTGCAAGGGAAAAGCGAAAACGTCCGCTCTCCACATATGTCGACTGGATATGAGCGTGATTGTGGAGCTTTCCTTCAGCTCCTTCTTCCTTGAAGCGAAATGCAACAACCATAAGGTTCTTGTGATCCGATAGCACTTGCCGAGTAACACCCGGGTCGGCCAGTACTTCAGGAAATTTGTTTAGCACCATGTCTGTGGCCTCAATGGAAAAGGGATGGCAGCCACAAAGACAGCCCTGGAATGTAAGTGATCAGCATGAGCGTGAAGATGGCTGCACCGTAGAATGGCCAAATCGATCTGATGGCATCCCATACCGGAATTTTACCAACTGCACAGCCGACAAATAGCACTGCGCCTACAGGTGGCGTGCAAAGGCCGATACCGAGATTCAGGATCATGATGATGCCGAACTGAACAGGGTCTACGCCGAACGCAGTTGCGACCGGCAGGAAAATAGGTGTGGTGATGATGATCAGCGGTGACATGTCCATGAATGTGCCGAGGAACAACAGCAAGACATTGATCAGCAGCAAAATGACAATTGGGTTATCGGATACACCTTGCATGAAGGCCACCAGTTGCGCTGGAACGCGAAGATAAGCGAGTAGCCAGCCAAACGCAGCAGCGCAGCCAATAACCAGCAACACCATTGCAGTTGTTCTGACCGCGCCCATGACCGCGAGCTTGAACTCGTTAAAGCTCATTGTGCGGTAGACAATCAGCGTTGCAAACAGCGCGTAGACAACGGCAATGCAGGAGCTTTCTGAAGCCGTAAAAATGCCAGAGCGCACACCGCCGAAAATGATCGCGATGAGGACGAGGCCTGGAATAGCTGAGAAAAGCAATGACAGGATCATCCGGCCACCCGGGAAAGCTTCGGTCGGATAGCCTCGTTTCTTGGCAACAAAGTACGCAGTTGCCATCAGTGCCAAGGCCAAAAGCAGTCCGGGAATAATTCCCGCAGTGAAGAGGTCCGCAATTGAGATTCGTCCGCCGGCCGAAATCGAGTAGATGATGAGGTTATGGGACGGAGGCAGCATCAAGGCGATGATCGACGAGACAACGGTTATGTTGACTGCGTAGTCTGCATCATATCCGCGTTCTTTCATTTGAGGTACCATTAGGCCACCGATGGCCGATGCGTCGGCAGCTGCCGACCCTGATATGCCACCAAATAGAACGGATGCCAGGATGTTGACCTGGCCGAGGCCGCCTTTGAAATGTCCCACGGCCGCGCCGGCCAAGGCGACGAGACGGCGGGCGATGTCGCCACGCACCATCAGTTCGCCCGCAAAGATGAAGAACGGGATTGCCATCAAGGCGAAGACCGAGACACCTGAGTTCAGGCGTTGGAATACGACGACGGGCGGCAGACCTATGTATGCGATCGTAGCGAAGGAAGAGATGCCGAGGCAAAAAGCCACGGGGGTTCCGATAAGCAACAAAAAGATAAAGGTGCCGAAAAGGACGGCAAGTTCATGTCCAGGGCCAATGAGCGATGCAATGTCCATCAGCGATCCTCCAGCGGCAATTCAGTTTCGCCAAATCGAGCGGTGACGAGACCAGTGGCACGGCGCGCAATGCGCTCAAGTGAAAAGAGAACCATCAGCACGCCACCCACGATCAACGCGACGAAGGTTGCCGAGCCGGTGATGCCGAGGTTAGGGATCGTTGTGTCCCAGGTCTTGACTGCGAGTTGCCAGCCGTAGGCAATCATGCCAACTCCGAATGCTACGACCACGATGTCTGAAATTGTGTAAAGCCATTGTTTGACGTTGTTGGGCAGCGCGTAAAGCAGCACATCAAAGCTCAAGTGGTAGCCTTCCCGGATGCCAACGGCAGCTCCGAGAAAAATGAACCACCCCATGATGATGACGGACCAGCTTTCGGTCCACGTCGGTGTGTCGTTGAGCACAAAACGTCCGAAGACCTGCCATGCAATCAAAGCTGTCATCAGCACAAGGCCACATCCTGAAATCCAAAGCGCGCCTCGGGCGATGATTGCCATCAATCGAGCTATCTTGCGCATTAACTGCTGCTGCACTGTTTCCCCCCTGCACAGGCAACAGCTCCCGGAAGGGTTTTCCGGGAGCCGTCACTATGCGGTGTTTACTTGGTTGCCTGGATCCGGGCGACCATGTCCTTCAGCTTGTCGCTGGTGACATATTTTTCGTAAACTGGCTTCATGGCTTCGATGAATGGTGTCTTGTCGATGTCTGAAACGATCTTGACACCTGCTTCACGTACCTTGGCTTCTGAAGCCTTTTCACGCTCGGCCCAGAGCTCGCGCATAACTGGTACAGAAGACTTTGCTGCGGCTCTAACGGCAGCTTGTTCGTCAGCCGACAGCTTGTCCCATGTCGTTTTTGACATGACCAGGACTTCAGGAACGATCAAATGCTGATCAAGTGTGTAGTAACCAGCGACTTCGTAGTGACCTGAAGATTCGAAAGATGGCCAGTTGTTTTCGGCTCCATCGATAACGCCTGTCTGGATTGAAGAGTAGACTTCGCCATACGGCATCGGGGTAGCGTTTGCTCCCAGGGCGGCAACCATATCAACGAACAGGTCTGACTGCATGACGCGGAATTTCAGCCCGTCCAGATCAGCCATGGAATTGATTGGCTTCTGGCTGTTGTAGAATGACCGTGAACCGCCGTCATAAAACCCGAGGCCGATCAGATCGTGGTCTGCAAATGCATCCAGGATTTCTTCACCAACAGGTCCGTCCATGACTTTGTGCATATGCTCCACCGAACGGAAAATATACGGCAGGGAAGGGATCTTGGTTTCTTCAATAATGTTGTTGAATGGCCCAAGCGATACGCGGTTCAGGTCAATGACGCCGAACTGAGTTTGTTCGATCGTGTCTTTTTCCTGTCCGAGCTGTGCTGAATGGAAGACCTCGATGCAGTATTTGCCATTGGTGGCTTTTTCCAGTTCAGCACCCATGTGCTTCACGGCTTCGACGGTTGGATATCCGTCTGGATGTGTATCAGAAGATTTAAGTGTGACTTCACATGCAAATGAGGTTGCAGTGAAGGCAACAGTTGCAAGCAGCGTCGCTGCTGCCGTTTTCAAGATAGTCATGTTTTCCTCCCAAAGAAAAAGCTCTCCTCAGAGCCGATAGGCTTGTTTTGCAAGCCTGTAACTGAGGTCGTATGCGACCTCATGCACCTCGTCTTGAGCCAGTCTCCCACTGGCAACGAGATTTGCTAGATACGCGCAGTCAACTCGACGGGCCACATCATGGCGGGCCGGAATTGAACAAAATGCGCGCGTGTCATCATTAAAACCGACGGTATTGTAAAAGCCTGCCGTCTCGGTTGTCATTTCTCTAAAACGCCGCATACCCTCGGGGCTGTCATAGAACCACCACGCAGGTCCAAGTTTCAGGGCTGGATAGACACCGGCAAGTGGTGCGAGCTCTCGCGCATAGGCTGTTTCATCCAAGGTGAACAGGATGATGGTGAGGTCTGCTTCCATGCCCACTGCATCCAGCAAGGGCTTGAGTGCTCTGACATAGTCTGTGCGCGTTGGGATATCGAAACCTTTATCGCGTCCAAAAGCGCTGAGGATCGGATCTGAGTGGTTCCGGAAGCTGCCTGGATGGATCTGTAACACCAGGCCGTCATCAAGGCTCATTCGGGCCATTTCAGTCAGCATGTGGCCTCGAAATGCATCGGCGTCCTCCGGCGAGCATTTTCCAGACAGAGCTTTTTGGAATAACGCAGACGCGTCCGTCTGATTGAGATTTTCTGTGCGTGCGGTCGGGTGACCGTGATCGGACGATGTGGCGCCATACTGTTTAAAGTAAGCGCGACGGATTCGATGGGCCTGGAGATAGCCCTCCCAGGTTGTCGTGTCTTCGTTGGTGATCTCACCAAACCTGGCGACATTTTCCGCAAAGTTGTCGAACTCAGGGTCGATAACAGCGTCAGGACGATAGGCGGTTATGACTTTGCCGGCCCAATCGCTCTCTTTGATCATTTTGTGCCACTTCAGATCGTCCAGAGGCGATTCAGTGGTCGCGATCGCCTCAATTTTGAAGCGATCGAAGAGTGCGCGTGGGCGAAACTCCTGCTGAGTCAGGCATTGTGCTATGTGATCATAGGTTTCGTCTGCTGTTTTGGCGGACACTTGTGTCTTCAAGCCGAACACTTCCTGAAAAGAATGATCCAGCCACATACGTGACGGAGTTGCACGGAATAAATGGTAGTTCTCGGCAAAAATCCGCCAAATCTTGCGGCCGTCCGCTTCGGTCCAGCCTTCGTCAATCCGCGGTATGCCGAGACTCTCGAGCGAATGCCCTTGAGAGCATAACATTCTGAATACGTAGTGATCAGGCGTTATGAAAAGCTGGGCTGGGTCAGGAAATGCCTCGTTTTCGGCAAACCAACGCGGATCAGTATGTCCATGAGGACTGATGATCGGCAGACTGTGGACAAACTCGTATAGCTCACGGGCAATTTTGCGCGTGGTTGGCTCAATCGGAAGTAGCCTGTCCGGATCTAACATCCCTTTAATCTTCCTCCCAAAGGCTTGTTTTTGTGGGCCATTCTTAGCGATGGTAAAACAAACCTTGCATCAATCTAGTTTAGTAATATTCTAGTATACGAATTGAGTCAATGGAGGTTCATATGTCGGTTGCCGCGCCACTCAAGGGACTGGGACCTGTCGTTCGGCCGTCGGTTGCTGACCATGTGTTTGATGAATTGCACCGCCAAATTCTGACGCTTGTGTTGAAGCCGGGGACGAAAATGTCGGAAGTGGAAGTGGCGAAGGCAATGGAAGTTTCGCGCCAACCCGTTCGAGATGCCTTTTATCGTTTGTCAAAGCTTGGATTCTTGGTGATCAGACCGCAACGGGCCACTCTGGTTTCGGCTATCTCCGAAACGGCTGTTTTTCAGGCGCGCTTTATACGAAGTGCTATCGAAGCTGAAACCGTCCGGGTTGCCTGTGAGAAACTGTCAGAAGATGACCTCGATGCCTTGGGAGACATCATTGAGCTTCAAAGACAGGCGGTGGAGGCCGAGGACCCATTGCGTTTTCATGATCTGGACGATCAATTTCACAAGGAAATCTGTGACCGCAGTGGATTAAGTTTCGCCTGGGAGGTGATCCGCGAAAACAAGGCCCATATGGATCGTGTACGTTTCTTGTCGCTGGCCTTTGCCTCTCGTGCTGCTTTCGGAGATCACGAACGCATATTTGCAGCAATGAGGAAGCGTGATAGTGACGCGGCGATGGCCTGCATGCATGAACATCTTGGGCGGATCAAGGATCAGATCAGTCGCATTCGGGCCGATTATATCGAATTTTTTGCTGGAGAATCTGATCTTGACTAAGCGCTTTCTCGCTGTTGGTGAATGTATGATTGAAATGGCGCCAACTGAGGCGGGAACCTATGCGATGGGGTTCGCAGGGGACACACTCAATACAGTGTGGTACATGCGCCAACTGCTTTCAGACGGATGGAAAACGGGATATTTTAGCGCTGTTGGGCAAGATACCGTATCCGAGCAAATGCTTTCTTTTTTGAATGAGGCTGGCATTGAGACCAGCTCTGTGCGCCGCGTCGCAGACAAGACGGTCGGCCTCTACATGATATCGCTGGACGATGGAGAGCGCAGTTTCTCTTATTGGCGGTCGGATTCGGCTGCAAAGCAATTGGCGACGGAGCCGACATTGTTGGCGGACGCCTTTTTTTCCGCGGACATGATTTATTTTTCCGGAATTACGCTGGGAATTTTGAGCGCTGCTGATCGCAAGAGATTTTTGGCAGAAGTTGCAAAAGCACGTTCAAATGGTGTGCAAGTTGCCTTTGATTCCAATCTTCGCCCCCGTCTTTGGGCAAGTGTAAGTGAGATGTGCGAGGCTGTGACCGACGCCGCGCTGGTGAGCGATATTGTGTTGCCATCGTTTGAAGACGAAGCGCAGTTTTTTGGTGACGCCACGTTGCAGGCAACCGCCAAACGGTATGCTGACTGCGGTGTTGGTACTGTCATTGTCAAAAATGGATCGGGGTCTCTTCTTTCATTCGTTAATGGTGTGGAAGAGAGCCACAACTCAGTTGGTGCGGTGGATGTTATCGACACGACCGCAGCTGGCGACAGCTTCAATGCTGGATTTTTGGCAAATTGGCTCGAGGACAAAGGTGTCCGGGACTGTGTTCAAGCCGGTGCTGCGCTTGCTGCTAGAGTGGTTGCTCACCGCGGCGCACTTATTGGTTTAGACTGAGTTTGCTCTAATGCCCGTGCTGTGTTGCTTGCTTTAGGTTTCCGGGCTATTGAGCTTTAGTTGTTTTTCAAACTTTGAGTGATTATGCGCACAGCCCTTGTTACCGGTTCGTCTGGATTTATCGGATATTTTCTTTGTACGCGTCTCTTACAAGATGGTTTTCGGGTCATTGGCCTGGACGCCATGACTGATTACTATGACGTCAAACTCAAAGAGCGACGCCAGCAAATGCTGTTGCAGCATGAGCATTTTCAAGCAATCAACGATCGTATTGAAGCGCCTGATGTGTTGATGGGGCTTTTCAAGCGAGAGCGGCCGAATGTTGTTGTGCATCTGGCGGCTCAGGCTGGCGTGCGATATTCAATCGAGAACCCACGATCCTATCTTGAAAGCAATATTTGCGGCACGTTTGAGCTTCTCGAGGCGGCCCGTGCTTTTCCACCAGAGCATTTGCTCATGGCTTCAACATCATCTGCCTTTGGGGCTAATACAGAGATGCCTTACCGGGAAACTGTGAAGGCTGATCATCAGATGTCATTTTATGCTGCGACAAAGAAAGCGACTGAAAACATGTCGCATTCTTACGCTCATCTCTTTGATCTACCGATTACCATGTTTCGCTTTTTTACGGTCTACGGGCCATGGGGTCGTCCAGATATGGCGCTTTTCAAGTTCACAAAAGCGATTTTTGAAGGCAATCCCATAGACGTCTACAATCACGGCGACATGAAACGAGACTTCACCTACGTAGAGGATCTTGTGGAGGGGATTCGATTGCTGATTGATGCTGTTCCTGTTCGGCCCGCAGATCATGTCGTTGAGGACGGGGACAGTCTTTCTCCAGTAGCGCCTTGGCGTGTGGTCAATATCGGCAATTCAAATACAGTTCAGCTAACCGAATTCATCGAAGCGATTGAGACGGCAACAGGACGCAAGGCAGTGCGTAATTTGCTTCCGATGCAGCCAGGCGATGTTCCTGCCACCTGGGCAGACGCTACCTTGTTGCAGCGTTTGACTGGCTACCGTCCTCAAACGGATGTCGCGACCGGGGTGGCGCGTTTTGTTGAATGGTACCGTTCCTACTACAGCGTCTGAAACAACAGTTGGTTGATAAGGTCAACGCCAAATTCTTGATATAGAAAAGCGCCGGCGGACTTTGTCACACCGGCGCTTTGTGTTTTTGAATAGCATACAAATCAGATTGAGAGTTCGATCCGGCTCTTAATGTAAAGCTCGCGGAGCTTCTTTGAAACAGGTCCGGGTTTTCCTTCGCCGATAACAGTGTCATCAATTTTCACGACAGGCGTTACGAAGGCTGTCGCTGATGTTATGAATGCTTCTGCCGCGTTCTTTGCCTCTTCCGGTGAGAAGGCGCGCTCTTCGAAGTCAACTCCCGCTTCTTTGGCGATATCCAGAATAGATGCCCGCGTGATACCCGGCAGGATTTCAGTCGTGAGTTGGCGCGTTATCAGTTTTCCGTTGGCATCAATGATATGCGCTGTTGCGGAGCTTGCCTCAGTCACCATCCCATCCAGGATGAGCCATGCATCGTCAGCACCCCTGCTCTTTGCTTCCATTTTCGCAAGGCTAGGATAAAGCAACTGAACGGTCTTGATATCGCAGCGACGCCAGCGTTGGTCAGGCACAGTAATTACTGAAATTCCTGTTTCAGCCTGAGGATTGTTAACGGCATCTTTTACCTGAGTGAACAATGTAATCGTTGGCTTCAGGTCGCTTTTGAACGTGAAGTCGCGGTCGGCAGCTCCGCGGGAAATCTGAAGGTAGATCAGACCGTCTGTGATTTCGTTCTTCCTGACGATCTCTCGGTGAATCTCCAAGAGTTCATCGTCGGAGACTGGAGCTTTGATACCGATTTCATTTAGTGAACGATTTAGGCGCGCAGTGTGTCCGGGATAGTCTAGCAATTTGCCGTTCACCACCGCAGTGACTTCGTAGATGGCATCTCCAAACAGAAAAGCTCTGTCAAAGATGGATACCTTTGCTTCGGTTTCTGGCAGCCATTCGCCGTTGAGATAAACGATACGATCGCTCATTTCCAATTCCTTTTAGCGCTGCCCGGCGAAACCCCCGCCAGAGGTTTCAAAGCCATTGTTTTTTCAGCACTTCTTGATGATTTACAGACGGATGCATCATGCGAGGAAGGACGGTGATGCACGAATTTTGAGATCATTTCAATGTGCACATCTGCGCATCTTCTGATCTCTATCAAAGATATCGCAGAGTGAAAAAGTTGGCGAGTCATTTGTGCTGGAACAAACAGCCACACAGTAAAATTCATGGGACCAGTTTTTCGTGCGTTACAAAGCCGTTCGCAATGCGTGTGCGATAAGTTATAGAGTTAGTAATTCTAAATGTGCGTTTTAAGAAATGTTTGATTTCATGCACTAGTTGAAAAGAGGCTCGTTTTTGAAACCGTTTTTGAACAGAAACAGTACTGATTTGCTCATCTCTGTTTGGCTTTGTTCGGGAGCCATTTTAGCTTTGCTGGGAAATGCTGCTTCTGATGTGTGGTTGACCAGCGTTGCGGTCATCTTCATCGTTCGCTCTTTTATACTGGGCGATTGGGCTTGGACACGCGAGCCGTGGGTTCAGATGTCGGGTCTGTTCTGGATCTGGATTTTGTCCGTTTCGACATTTTCGCCGTGGCAGAGCAGTAATTTAGGTGATGCCGCCGCGTGGATCCGGTTCCCAATATTCGCGATTGGTTTTGCAACGTTGTTTGGGCAAAACCCCAAAATTTCGATAGATCGTCTAGCGATCTTCACTTGCTTTGGGTTGGCGATCTTCATTGGAGCATTGGTTATTGAAAAAATCGGTAATCCCGATGCTGAGCGTCTGTATGGCACTTGGGGGCAGAACATCAAAGCCGGATGGTATCTGTTTGGTTTTGGTCTGCCAGTGTCACTTTGGGCAATTTGGAAGGCGAACACAAATTGGCGTACGCTTCTGTGGGGCGGACCTCTCGTTCTATGTATCGTTGGGGCATTTCTGCTAGCTGGCGATGTTTACGTTACACTATCTTATCTTTTTGGAATCACAATCTTTTTGGCCTTTAACGGTAAGCATTGGCGACGAACTGCCATGTTTGGTGCAGCAGCGCTGGTGTCTATTGGGTGCGTTTTCTTTTTCTTCCCTGACACAGCTGATCGTTATGTTTGGTCTTTGAGGACACGCTTGCCATGGATGGAAAGCAGTGACTATTTTGTTCCATGGATGCGTGGATTGAATGCTGGCCTACTCCAACCGTTCTTTGGATTGGGCGTTGGTGTTTATGAAGAAGCGTGTAATGCGTTACCGCAAATCAGCGTGCTTGACGTGGGAGATTATCGAACGCTCGGATGCCAGAATCATCCGCACCAGCTCTACATCCAAACTTTCGCTGAAACCGGCACTGTGGGCTTGCTGATTTTCAGCTTGGCTGTTTTGCTGATTGTTTTCAACGGCGTCTCGTTTAAGCGCTTCTTTGCTCAGACAGAAGCTCAGCTTGCGGCCTTCTGCCTGCTGGTCGTCGCATTCTGGCCGATTTCAACCTATTCTGATGCATTTGGTCAGCACCGGAACTTTTTCACTTGGTTTCTGGCTGCTTGGGCGTTGGCGCTTCGCTACAAGTCAAAATCTGACGGCAAGGCATAAGGTACCAATATGGATCCCGAACAGATGTTCATGCTGACGCCCCTGTATGGATCATTGCTGGTGGTTTTGGTGGTCATTGCAGGCTATCGCTTTCGCGATAACTGGAAGCATCAACCTGATGGCTGGAAAATGCGAGCGTGGGTTTATGGTCTACTGGCGGGTATTGGCTTGCTCATCTTGTCCTTCATCCCGCTTGCCGCTTGAGACACTTGCTGCATGAATTTTACTAGAGATAAATCAAAAAAGGCCGGCGAATTGCCGGCCTTTTTTAATGATCTAAATGCTTTTTTGAACTAGCCGCCGAAATCGTCGAGCATGATGTCTTCGCGGTCCACGCCCAGATCAAGCAACATGTTGATCACCGACTGGTTCATGATCGGTGGGCCGCACATGTAGTACTCGCAGTCTTCTGGAGCTACATGGTCCTTGAGATACTCGTTGTAGAGTACATTATGGATGAAGCCAGTGTAACCGTCCCAGTCATCGTCTGGTAGCGGATCAGAAAGGGCTACATGCCATTCGAAGTTTGAAAATTCCTCGGCCAGCTGGTCGAAATCTTCAACGAAGAACATTTCGCGCTTGGAGCGGGCACCGTACCAGAATGTGATCTTGCGATCACGGTTTTCGAGGCGCTTGAGCTGATCAAAGATGTGGGAGCGCATCGGCGCCATTCCCGCACCGCCTCCGATGAAGACCATTTCCTTGTCCGTATCGCGGGCGAAGAATTC
>JABXHV010000056.1 GCA_013373445.1 Paracoccaceae bacterium
CAGGTCCGGAAGGAAGCAGCCCTAACGAGATTTTGGCACGGGTCATTGTCCAGCCTCCTACTTTATTTCCTGCCATCGCCGGGCCCTTTTTCTAACGGCCAGGGCCCGTGGCAACCTTCTCCAAAACACACTGGTTCCAGACTTGCGGCGGCAAGTGAGCGCCGCGCTGATCTTGCTGCGTGCGCAGGGCGCATTGCTGCCGCCGCAATTCCCTTTTGGATGAGAGTAGTTTTTTCATTCATTGATCACACCGGCCAAAAAAAGTCGTTATGATGCGTCCATGGATGACTTGACGCACACCTCCGCTGACGCGGCGCCCGGAAACGAACAGCCAGCTGGCGCACCGCCTGCAACGCCTGAGACAGGCGGCGCATACCGTGTTCTTGCGCGTAAATACCGCCCAGAGACCTTTGAAGATCTCGTGGGTCAGGAGCCTATGGTGCAAACGCTGGAAAACGCGTTTGACACCGGACGGATTGCGCAGGCCTGGATGCTGACCGGCGTGCGCGGTGTGGGCAAAACGACAACGGCGCGTATTCTTGCGCGCGGCCTCAATTATGAAGTGCCCGGCGGAGCTGACAAGCCCACCGTGCGTCTTGATCAGGAAGGTGTCCACTGCAAGGCGATCATGGAAGGTCGTCATGTGGACGTCATCGAGATGGATGCGGCCTCCCACACGGGTATCAGCGACATTCGCGAAATCACCGATGCGGCCCGCTATCGTCCGGCGACGGCGCGTTACAAGGTCTACATCATCGATGAGGTGCACATGCTGTCGAATGCGGCCTTCAATGGTCTGCTGAAGACGTTGGAAGAGCCGCCTGAACATGTGAAGTTCATTTTCGCCACGACTGAAATCCGCAAGGTTCCTGTTACAGTGCTTTCGCGCTGTCAGCGCTTTGACTTGCGGCGGATTGAACAGCCTAAACTTGTGGGCTTGTTGCGTCGGATTTCCGATGCGGAAAACATCCAGATCACCGATGAGGCCCTGACCTTGATTGGCCGTGCCGGTGAAGGTTCTGCTCGTGATGCACTGTCATTGCTGGATCAGGCGATGGCCCATGGCGCCGGCGCAATTGAAGCATCTGATGTCCGCCAGATGCTGGGTCTGGCAGACCGTGCCCGTATCATCGACTTGTTTGAACATGTCATGGCAGGCCGCGTTGCCGAGGCAATGGAAGAGCTCAGCCAGCAATATGTGGTCGGTGCAGATCCCGCAGTCGTGTTGACGGATCTTGCCGACTTCACTCATCTGGTCACCCGAATGAAGGTCGTCCCCAATGCAGGCGACGACATTTCGATTTCCGAGAGTGAGCGCACCCGTGGACGTGAGTTTGCGCAGAAACTCTCCATGCGCATGCTGTCACGCGCCTGGCAGATCCTGCTCAAGGGTGTGCATGAGGTTCAAACTGCGCCCAAGCCATTGGCGGCAGCCGATATGGTTCTGGTGCGTCTGGCCTATGCTGCTGACCTGCCTGAGCCCGGCGAGGCTCTGGCCATGTTGCGCAATGGCGGCGTGGTTCCTGCAGGCGGCGGTGCTGCGCCCCAGGGCGCGGGCCCTTCAGGACCTTCGGCGCAGTCCGGCGGAGGTGGCCAGCAGGCGCGCTCTTATGCGTCAGGTGGCGGTGTCCAAACGAACGCCCAGCCGAGTGCGCACGCCAGTGCCCAACCGGGCGCCATGGCAAGTGCCATGCAGAGCCCGGCGGCAATGGCCAATGGACGCCCGCAATTGCAGTCGATCACCGGCGGCGTGCCGCAGGCTGATCCGCGGTCTGCGCAACAGCCGGAACAAAATCAGAAGCCGGCAGTCGATCCGGTCTCCGCGCGCTTGAAAGACCTGCGCGATTGCGCTGATCTGGCCTCTGAAAAACGCGATATTCCGATGAAGGTCGCGATCATGCGCCAGATGCGCCTGGTGAAGTTCGAGACTGGGCGGATCGAAATCCAGCCGACCGAGGACGCCTCTGCCGATATCGCCGGAGAATTCGGACGCAAGCTGACTGAATGGACCGGCATGCGCTGGATCGTCAGTGTCAGCCGGACCCATGGACGCCCGACGATCTATGAGGAAGAAGAAGCCAACCAGCAGCAGCTCCTGGCGGATGCAAAGTCGCATCCCACGGTCGCAGCACTGTTGTCCCAGTTTCCAGGCGCACGCGTTGTCGACGTGCGGGTACAGGCAACCGATGATGAAGATCCTGCTTTGGCAGACCCTCTCCTGGAAGAGGCGCTGGGTGATGACGATCCGGAAGATAGTTGAGCCCGGAAGATATTTTAACAAAGCCTCTTGGGTTTTGGTGCTCGAGCGCCCACCTAAGCAGACAACACAATAAACGACAGTGGAGTATGAGGGCCATGGATTTCCTCAAGATGATGAAACAGGCAAAGCAGATGCAGGAAAACCTTGGTGGTCTGCAGGAAGCCTTTTCCGAAATTGAAACCGAAGGCACAGCCGGTGGCGGCATGGTCAAGATCACGATTGCCGGCAAGGGCGAAATCCGTGCTTTGAAGATCGACCCGTCCATGTTCAAGGAAGACGATGTCGAGATCCTCGAAGACCTGATCATTGCCGCGCACAACGAAGCACGGGTCAAGGCCGAGGCGCTTATGCAGCAAAAAACCCAGGAGCTCATGAGTGGTATGGGTCTTCCGGAAGGCATGAAGCTGCCGTTCTGATCTTTCCTCTTTGAAACGAAGTCACATATGGCCAATCCCAAGGTAGCCGGTCCTGAAATTGAGCGCCTGATCCAGCTTCTTGCCAAGATCCCCGGGCTGGGCCCACGCTCGGCACGCCGGGCTGCGCTGCATCTGATCAAGAAAAAGGACCAGCTGCTGGTGCCTTTGGCGGAAGCCATGGGGATCGCCGTCGACAAGATCGGTGTGTGTTCGACATGCGGCACGGTGGACACCTCAGACCCCTGTGCCATCTGCACCGATCCCCGGCGCGACCAGACAATGCTGGTTGTTGTGGAAGATGTGGCCGATCTTTGGGCACTAGAACGTGCCGCAGCCCTCAACGTTCGCTATCATGTTCTTGGCGGAACCTTGTCGCCGCTCGATGGCATCGGCCCTGAGGAACTCAACATCGCTTCCCTGGTGGAGCGTCTGCAGGACGGCGAAGTGCAGGAGGTTATCCTGGCGATCAATGCCACAGTCGAAGGTCAGACCACGGCGCATTTCCTCACCGATCAACTTGCCTCATTGAACATCAAGATCACGCGCCTCGCCCACGGTGTGCCCGTCGGCGGCGAGCTCGACTATCTGGACGAAGGCACCTTGTCCCAGGCCCTCAAGGCCAGAACCCAGTTTTAGGATCGCAGTTTTAGGATCGCTGACGCCCGCGCACCTGCCAAAGCATCTGGCCGCTGCAAGATGAAGGGCTGCTCGTCCTGGCGACCCGGCTTCAATCCTGCCGATCGGGTGATTTGGCCTGTGACATGATCTTGGAGATGGTCGCATCGGGTATGGCATCATCGGCATAGGTGAACGTGCCAAGTTCCTTCACTTCCTGGGCAGCACGCATCAATGCGCCAAACGCAGCACGCACGAAGGATCCACCGACACTGATACGGCTCACGCCAGCCTGAGTCAGTTCGCTCACCGAATAGTTTTTGCCAGCCAGCCCCATGACGACGTTGACGGGTTTGTCTACGGCAGCGCATACGCTGCGGATGGATTCTATATCAGGCAAGCCAGGGGCATAGAGAACGTCTGCCCCGGCTTCCGAAAAAGCCTGGAGACGCTTGATCGTGTCATCAAGGTCGGGTTTGCCCCAACAATAGTTTTCCGCACGGGCCGTTAAAAGAAACGGTTTGTCCTTGGCAGCCTCTACAGCCGCGTGGACACGTTCGACAGCAAGAGAGAAGTCATGAATCGGGCTATCGACATCGCCTGTCGCATCTTCAAGAGTTCCACCAACCAAGCCAATGTCAATTGCACCTGCGATGGTTTGGGCACAAGCTTCGGGAGAGGCTCCAAAACCATCTTCAAGATCGGCGGACACGGGCAGCTCGGTGGCCGCAATGATTTCTGCTGCATTGCCGAGAATTTCTTCACGGCTTAAAGAGGCAAAGGAATCCCGTTTTCCTTTTGAAAAAGCATATCCGGCGCTCGTCGTTGCAAGGGCTGCAAAGCCAAGTGTTGAAAGCAGACGAGCAGACCCCGCATCCCAAACATTGGCGATCACAAACGCATCACTCTGATCATGAAGGGCTTTGAAGAGCTCAAATTTGTGGCTCTGGCTGTGCATGGCATTCTCCAATTGGCGAAACAGGGCGCAGCGTTGACTGTATAGAAATTTTAGAACAAATAAAGAACATACTCGATCATTTTTCTTGGATTGACTCTCGCTTGCTTGCAGTGATATGCACGAACTTGCAATAATTTGCAGGTTTATGCATGGATTTGAACATTCCCGATACGCGCCAGAGCCTTCTGGCCGAGCGCCTCGACGCCGGGCAGACCATCGTCGCAAGCGATGTTGCTGAGGAATTCGGCATCTCATTGGACACCATCCGCCGGGACATTCTGGCGCTTGAGGCTCAGGGGAAGGCTCGCCGTGTCCGTGGTGGAGCGATGCCTCTCGCCCAGCCGGCCTCACCATTTCACACCCGTCTTCACGACGCCGAGCCGATTGGGGCGGATCTGATCGCCACAGCCGTAGCGCAGGTTGGCGACACACGCACGCTGTTGATCGACGGCGGCACCACTGCCCTGGCGCTCATTCCCCATCTTGAAAGACTGAGCGACAGGCTGATCATCACGCCGTCGCCCTGGGCCGCCATCGCCTGTCAGGAGTGCGGACACGATGTCTTTTTGCTCGGTGGGACGCTGAGCAGGCGGGCCGGGGTCACCATCGGAGCGCACGCCTTGCAAAAGGTGGCAGAGGTCGCTGCGGATGTGGCGATCCTTGGGGCGTGCGGTCTGGAAGCCGGATTTGGTCTGAGTTCTGACGAATACGACGATTCTCTGATGAAGCAGGCTATGCACGCTGCCGCCGCTCAGACCTTTGTCGTGACCAGCTCTGACAAGGTGGGGCGCAGGGCCCGTCATCAAACACTTCAGTTGTCTGATATTGATCGCATTATTACTGACGCAGCGGCGGATCAGACAAACCCACTTTCAATGGCTGGCGCGCAGTTGATTTCTTCTCTCTCTTGATCCGCCAGCGATCCCACTACCTGATTTTTTTGGATAAGACCTTTGACAGATCACTCGACAACAGCGCCTGCGCGCCTTGCCACGCGGCTCGCCTTTCTGGCGGCTGGTTTCGCCATGGCTTGCTGCGCGCCCCTCTTTCCCTTCATCAAGGCAAATGTGAATGCAGACGAAGGCCAGTTCGGACTTGTACTCCTGTGTCTAGGCCTGGGTTCGCTCATCGCGATGCCGGTGACCGGGATTATCTCGGCGCGCAAGGGCGCTCGCCCGATGGTTCTGCTGGGCGGCTTCGGTCTTGTCGCCTTTCTTCCAATTGTCGCACTGTCATCTTCGCCGTGGATGCTGGGTGCCGCTCTCTTCGTGTTTGGCGCGTCCCTCGGCACGATTGATGTGGCAATGAATGTCCATGGCGCGGAAGTCGAAGGGCGCGAAAGGCGGCCGTTGATGTCGAACTTCCATGCGCATTTCAGTATCGGCGGTTTTTTGGGCGCAGCATTGATGACGCTGGTTCTCTGGCTGCAGCTGTCAATTGTCATTGCAGCACTGATTGGTGCCGCTGTTGCTTTGGGTCTGATGGTGGTCGCCCGTCCGCGCCTTCTGGCGGTCAGCGGTGGTGAGCCAGAACCGTTTGTTTTTCCGCGCGGTGTGGTGATCCTGCTGGCGGTGCTGGCCGCGCTGACGTTCTTGATCGAAGGCGCAGTTCTCGATTGGGGGGCATTGCTGATTGTCGATCTCGGTTTGATGCCTGTTGAGACCGCCGGTGCAGGCTATATCTTGTTTTCCGTTGCAATGGTGATAGGGCGTCTGACCGGCGATTACCTTGTCTCCAGGTTTGGCGAGTTGCTCATGCTTGTGCTGGGAGGTCTGGTGACAATGACAGGTCTGGCATCCGTCTTGATTGCGCCATCCGCGGTGATGGCCGGTGCCGGTTTCGTGTTGATCGGCTTTGGCGCCGCCAACCTGGTGCCGATTGTCTTCAGCGCAGCCGGGCGACAAAAGGTAATGCCGGCAGGATTGGCGCTCGCCTCGGTCACCACCACTGGCTACGCTGGAGTTTTGCTCGGTCCCGCGTTGATTGGCTTTTTCGCAGAACAAGTGACCTTGCCCTTCGCCTTCTGGCTGCTCGTGGCGTTGATGCTTGTCGTGCCGCTGTCAGCCCGGTTCGTCGTGCGGGCATGAGGCGCTTGTAACGGATGAGTGCAGAAAGAACCTTCTTTCGGTCTGCTTCTGCTGCTTGGGACAGTTTGATACCTTGCGCCGCTGCGCTGCCGTCCCTATCTCGGGTGTAAGATTTTTCTCAAGAAAGAACACAATGCTTTCCGCTGCTTCGCTTGCTATGTCCCAGGTCTTTGAACCGGCCTTTCGTTCCATCTTTCTCAAGATGCTCGGCTTTACCCTGGCCGTTCTGCTGGTCATATGGATTGCGCTGCAAGGTCTCGTTGTCCAAATGGTTGATCTGCCATACGGGCTGGACACCGTGATTTCCATTCTAACCGGTATTGGAGCGATTTTTGCGCTGGGTTTCCTGATTGCGCCGACGTCCGCGATGTTCGCTGGCCTTTTTCAGGATCAGATTGCAGAGATAGTGGAAACCGAGAACTATCCTGCCGACGTGCCGGGCAGACCGTTGCCTTTCGTGCAATCGCTTGTGCAGGCGATCAAGTTCACCGGGGTCGTCATTCTTGGCAATCTGTTTGCCTTGTTCCTGTTGCTTATTCCGGGCGTCAACATGATCGCCTTCTTTGTCGTCAACGGATACCTGCTTGGCCGTGAGTTCTTTGAGTTTGCCGCCAACCGCTATTTGCCACTTGAAGAGGCAAAGCGACTGCGCCGCGCCAACAATGGCATGGTGTTTATGGGTGGGCTTGTGATCGCCGGCATATTGGCCGTTCCGATCCTCAACCTGGTGACGCCGATCTTCGCCACAATCTTCATGATGCACCTGTTCAAGCGCCTTCAGGCCAGAACCTAGACGTCTGTTGGCAGCAAAATAAAGACATCGCGATAAACCCAGGATTGTTTTTATCCGGCTTGCGACTCACTTAAATCGTTTCAATTAGTGACAATAAAACATGAACTTAAGATTCATGTTTTATTGTTGGTACTTACTATCGGTCTTATTTAGCTGCCAAATTGGCAGAAAATTAGAGAAAACGGCCATCCGTACCTCGCCTGATTAGTCTTTCGGCTACGACTCGTTTAGAATTACTCCATAGTATGCTTTGACGAGCGGACAAGTTAGCGCTAGAACGCAGCTAGACAAGGCCTTGAACTCGTTACGTTTACGTAAGGGTCAGGCGCCATATCGGGAGAGATATTCGATGTCGAATGCCGACCTGCGGGGCAACCGCCCGCTGTCGCCCCATCTTCAGATCTACAAGCCGATCCTGACGATGGTCATGTCCATTCTCCACCGCATCACGGGTGGGGCACTTTATTTTGGAACGCTGTTGTTGGCGTGGTGGCTGATCGCTGCCGCGACAGGCCCGCAGTATTTCGAGTTCGTGAACACAATCTACGGATCCTGGTTCGGACGTTTGGTCCTCTTCGGGTTTACCTGGGCTTTGGTTCATCACATGCTCGGCGGCTTGCGCCACTTCATTTGGGATATGGGTGCCGGCTTCGGCCGTGAAGCGCGCGAATGGCTCGCGCGGGCAACCATCATCGGTTCCGTTGTCCTGACATTGGTCCTGTGGGCCATTGGCTACATGGTTCGCTAAGGGAGATCGCAATGACTGATATGCGCACACCTCTTGGCCGCGTGCGTGGCCTTGGCTCTGCAAAAGAGGGAACGGATCATTTTTGGAAGCAGCGCGTTACTGCCTTCGCCAACGTGTTCCTGATTTCCTTCTTCGTTATTCTGGTGATCTACCTTCAAGGTGCCTCTTACGTAGAGGTCATCGCGACACTGAAAAACCCGGTCATCGCGATCGTGATGTTGCTCGTGTTGCTCTCCGGCATCTTCCACATGAAGCTCGGCATGCAGGTTATCATCGAGGATTATGTCATCAGCGACGGTCTCAAGTTCCTGTCGCTCATGGCCAACACTTTCTTCTGCACAAGCGTCGGCCTCGGCTGCGTATTCGCTGTGCTTAAAATTGCCTTTGGAGGCTGATCCGAATGGCCAAGACATATGAATTCGTCGATCACAAATACGACGTCGTCGTCGTAGGTGCTGGCGGCGCCGGTCTTCGTGCAACCCTCGGCATGGCCGAGCAGGGCTTCAAGACGGCGTGTATCTCCAAGGTCTTCCCGACCCGCTCCCACACGGTTGCGGCGCAGGGCGGTATCGCGGCTTCGCTGACCAACATGACGCCTGACTGCTGGCAGTGGCACATGTATGACACCGTCAAGGGCTCTGACTGGCTCGGTGATACGGACGCGATGGAATATCTGGTGCGTGAAGC
>JABXHV010000138.1 GCA_013373445.1 Paracoccaceae bacterium
GCTGATTTTTCAGCCCGCCGAAGAGGGGCGGTTTGGCGCGCGCGAGATGCTGGAAGATGGGCTCATGGAGCGCTGGAGCATCGATGAAGTCTATGGCATGCACACCATGCCGGGTATTCCGATTGGAAGTTTTGCCGGTCGCGCAGGCCCGAACATGGGAGCTGTTGGCAACCCGACGATCAAGATCACGGGCAAGGGCGGTCATGCCGCAGAGCCACACCTTTGCATTGACCCAATGCCAGTGGCCGCTCAGATCATCATGGCCTGCCAGACTGTTGTCTCGCGCAATACCGATCCGCTCGAGTCGCTGGTTATTTCGCTGACAAACCTGAAATCGGATTCAACCGCCACAAATGTCATCCCGGAAACAGTTGAAATTACTGGTACGGTGCGCACACTCAGCGACGACATGATGGAGTTTGCTGAGAAACGTATCCGCGAAATCTGCGACGGTATTGCGCTGAGTGCCAACGTCAAGATCGAGGTCTCTTTCGCTCCCGGCTATCCGGTCACTGTGAACGATCCCGATTCGACAGCGGCGGCCATGGCCGTTGCCCGTGAAATCGTTGGCGCAGAGAATGTCGATGACGATTTGGCGCCGTCCATGGGCGCAGAGGATTTTGCATACTATCTGCAGAAACGGCCGGGCGCCTTCATCAATATCGGCAATGGTGACACTGCTGGGCTCCATTCGCCCTATTACAATTTTGACGACGAAGCCATTCCATACGGATCCAGCTGGTTGGCTGGAATGGTGGAAGCGCGCAGCCCGCTCAGCTGATCGGTGCAGTCTAACGTTTATGGAAAAGAGCCGATTTGGCTCTTTTCCTATTTAAGGCATTAAATGCAAGCCTCTGGACCGCTCTGTCCTTATCGTGTGGCGACAAGCGTGTGGTTTTCGCCCTCGATGTTCAGATAGCGGCGTACGGGAAGGGGCAGCTTCGGTGATTTTTCATTGAGCGGGCCACATCCTTCCAGCAGCTGCCGCTTGTCTGGGTTCGGACCCACCGCCTTCCAAATCGTCCGTGTGGAATAGGGCAGGTTTTCCTCGCGCCAGGAAACACCGGTCGTGACACCGTGCAGATAGGTTCGCTGGTGTTCTGCAAACGGCATCAGCGTGGTCTGACACAGGAAAGAGTGTTCGCTCATGCCACGCTCGACGATAAACAGTCGGTTGCGCCAGTAGGCGGCCAGACCGGAGTATTTCGAAAGCTGTCTGATCTCCAGATCTCGATCATAGATCCGTTCGATCGTCTTTACCGTAATCTGACCGTTTTTTTCCTCGAGTCTGGCAATGCTTCGGATGATTGTCCCGGGCCATGAAAGGCTTTTATGGTAAACTTCGTAATAGCCTGCATATTGGCGCAGCTCGGGCAGGTTTCCGGGGAACCCATCCCGCAACAGAAAATTCCGTCCGATGGCTTCAGCTGGCGCGACCAGTATGTCCTGAAAGTGCTTTTCCGGCAGCAGGAAGTCTTGCGGTTTAAGTTTGAAATACCGCGCAATTTTCAACCTGTTAAAAGCCGAAGGCCGAGTTTGGGCGGCAAGGTAGCGGTTGAATTGTTGCCTGTTGATCCCGATCTCGCGACAGATTGCCGTAATCGACGGACGGGTATCACAGGCAAGCCGCAAGTTGGCCGCGAAACGATTTTTATTACTGTGGTTCAATCTGTTCAGAGCCGATCATACTAGCGTCAAATAGCGTCAATCTGCATCAATAAGCGAAGTTGTCCGTCTTGCGCAAGCCCCTTAAGCAGCGCACATGAATTTTGACAGACCGTCAACCGCGCCTTCAGGCATCCCGATACGACCTTTTACGAATATTCGGCATCCGTAATCGTGAAGCGGTACGGGTGATATGTGAAACGCTAGAAAAGACCGGCAAAGCCAAATGAAAAAAACGAAATCCTTCACTGAGCAGACAGGCGTCAATCGCCGCACCTTCCTTGCATCCGCAGCGGCAGCAGGTTTCGCCGCAACCGCATCCGGCCTTCTGATGCCGAGCAAGAGCTTTGCCGCGGAAGAGCCTCAGCGCGGTGGCCACCTCATCCTCGGCCTTGACCGCGGGCAGACGACCGATGTTCTCGATCCAGGCACTTATACCGGCAGCACCATGTTCATGGTCGGCTTCACCTGGGGTGACAGGCTGGTCACCACCGACCCAGTGACTGGCGAGGCACTGCCTAGCCTTGCAGTGAGCTGGACTTCTTCCGAAGATGCCAAGACCTGGACCTTCAAGCTGCGCAAGGATGTGCGCTTTCATGACGGCACACCGTTCACCGTCAGCGACGCCGCCCAGACGCTCCGTCGGCATTCCGACAAGGACTCCACTTCCGCAGCACTCGGCCTTCTCGACGGTATCGAAGCCATCGAGGAAAAGGGCGGCGATCTTGTCATCACGCTGAAGAACGGCAATGCCGACCTGCCGCTGACGCTGACTGACTACCATCTGCAGATCCAGAAGAATGGCGGCATGGACGATCCGAACAACGCGATCGGCACAGGCCCATACAAGCTCGAAAGCTTCGAGCCGGGTATCCGCATCACATTTTCCAAGAATGAAGATGACTGGAACGAGGAACGTGGTTTTGTCGATAGCGTAGAGGTTCTCGTTATCAACGACAACACGGCCCGCATCGCGGCGCTCTCCTCGGGCAAGGTGCATTTCATCAACACGCTCAGCCCGAAGACAATGTCATTGCTGTCGCGGGCACCAAACGTCGAGACCATCAGCACCAAGGGTAAGGGCTTCTATTCCTTCCTGATGCAGGAAGACACAGCACCTTTCGACAACAATGACCTCAGGATGGCGCTGAAGCTCGCGGTTGACCGCGAGGCACTGCTGGAAACCGTTCTTGGTGGTTACGGCACGCTCGGCAACGACTATCCGGTCAATGATGCATATGCGCTGGCGCCGACCGACATTCCGCAGCGCACTTACGACCCGGAAAAAGCGGCTTATTATTACAAGAAATCCGGCCATGACGGCCCAATCGTTATGCACACCTCCGATGGCGCCTTTACTGGTGCGGTCGACGCCTCCGTACTGTTCCAGGCCAATGCGAAGGAAGCGGGTATTGATATCCAGCTTCAGCGCGAGCCTTCCGACGGATACTGGACGAACATCTGGAACAAGAAGCCGTTCGTAGCCGCTTATTGGGGCGGTCGGGCGACGCAGGATCTTCGCTACACCACTAGTCAGCTTTCGACGGCGCCATGGAATGATACCCATTTCAACCACCCAGAATTCGACAAGATGTTGTTTGAAGCCCGCGCTGAAACCGATCAGGACAAGCGTCGCGCGCTCTACCGCGATATGGCAATCATGGTGCGCGAAAACAGCGGTCTCATCCTGCCTGTGTTCAACAACTACCTCAATGCTCGCTCGGTGAAGATGCAGGGCTGGATCGATGATGTCGGCAACGACCTGTCCAACGGACAGATCGCCAGCCGCGTCTGGCTCGCCTCCTGATCCCTTAAACGAGGAAGCCGCGGGACAACCCGCGGCTTTCATGGACCCAATGACAGATACACAATCCATTCCTTCTGATCCGGTCAAAGTGCCGGCGCCCGGCCCGCTCGCGATCTTGCGCGCGCGCTTTCCTATGGGAAGTCGCATTGGCGAGCGCATGTTGCTCGGCATCTGCCTGCTGTTTGCCAGTTCGATCCTGATTTTCGCCGGGATCGAGGTACTGCCCGGCAATTTCGCCGAGACCTATCTCGGCCAAGCCGCAACGCCGCAGGCTATTGCCAATCTAAGCGCTGAATTCGGCCTCGACAAACCTCTCGTGACTCGGTATTTCGATTGGCTTTTCAATATACTGCATGGTGATTTTGGCCATTCATGGGCGAGCGGCCAGTCGGTCAGCACACAGATTGCGGACCGTTTGGGCAATTCGTTGTTGCTCGCAGGCGCCGCCGCGATCATTGCTGTTCCGCTGTCCGTAGGTCTCGGCCTTATCGCCGTGCTTTATCGCGATCGTCTGGTCGATCGTTTGATCAACCTCATCTCGCTTGCAGCGGTATCGCTGCCGGAATTCTTTGTCGCCTACCTGTTGATCCTGGTTTTCGTTGTCCAGCACTCAGTCGCGGCGTTTCCGGCAACGGTCTATGACAGCATGGGGCTGATGGAGAAGCTTCAGACCATCATTCTGCCGGTGGCAACGCTGGTTCTGGTGGTGATCGCGCACATGATGCGCATGACCAGGGCCGCCATCATCAATGTCATGGCATCGGCCTATATGGAGACAGCCGAACTCAAGGGTATCGGCGCCATGCGGGCGATCGTCAAACATGCTGCCCCCAACGCGCTCGCGCCGATCATCAATGTCGTTGCGCTCAACCTTGCCTATCTGATCGTCGGTGTCGTCGTCGTCGAAGTGGTTTTCGTCTATCCTGGCATGGGCCAGTACATGGTGGATGCCGTAACGGTGCGTGATCTACCGGTGGTGCAGGGCTGTGGGCTGGTGTTTGCAGGGATCTACATTCTGCTGAACATGACCGCCGATATTCTATCCATTCTTGTCAATCCACGCCTGAGGCATCCACGATGAATTTGCGTTCCGTTTCAGTGACGGCGTGGATCGGCATTGCCGGTATCGCCATAGCCGTCATCGCCGCCGCCCTCGCCCCCTGGCTTGCACCCTATGGTGAAAACCAGGTTGTCGGCAGCCCTTGGGAGGCAGCCAGCCAAGCCTTTCCGCTTGGTCTCGACAATCTCGGCCGGGATCTGCTTTCGCGCATGATCTACGGTGCCCGGATGACACTGTTTGTGGCGTTCTCCGCCACTGTTCTGTCCTTTTCACTGGGTGTCGTGCTGAGTTTCGTGGCTGCAGTCATGCGCGGTTATGTCGACATGGGTCTGTCGCGCCTCAATGACCTTATGATGTCGATCCCGACGCTGATTTTCGCGCTGATCGTGTTGGCCGCGCTGCCGCAAAATCTGGCGGTGCTGATCGGCGTCATGGCGGTGCTCGACTCCACCCGCGTCTTCCGTCTCGGTCGGGCGCTGGCGGGTGATATCGCAGTCATGGACTTTGTCGAGGCGGCGAGATTGCGCGGCGAGAAGACGTTGTGGATCGTGTTCCGCGAGATCCTGCCGAACGCGATGACACCGCTTGTGGCCGAATTCGGCCTTCGCCTTGCCTTTGCTGTTCTGTTCATCTCCACCCTGTCTTTCCTCGGTCTCGGCATCCAGCCGCCGACAGCTGACTGGGGCGGCATGGTGAAGGACAACAAGGATGGAATCATCTTCGGTATTTCTGCAGCCCTTGTGCCGGGCGCAGCGATTGCCGCGTTGACCATCTCAATTAATCTCGTCGTCGACTGGCTTCTGAAACGCACGTCCAGTCTTAAAGGAGGCCGTGGTGGCTGAGCTTCGAAAATCAGACGAAACTCCTCTGCTTGAGGTCCGCAATCTTCAGATCGGCGCCATGGCTTATCCGCCAGGCGAACGTCCCCATCCAATCGAGATCGTCAAGGGTGTGAGCTTTACGCTGGAAAGCGGCAAGGTTCTCGGACTGATTGGCGAATCGGGTGCCGGAAAATCCACGATAGGACTCTCACCGTTGGCGTACGGGCGCGGCGGTGTCACGATTACCGGTGGTGAGGTTTTGCTGGATGGCGTTGATATCCTCAAGCTTGGCAAGGCCGACACGCGGGCGATCCGCGGTGCGCGGGTTTGCTACGTCTCGCAATCCGCAGCAGCCTCGTTCAATCCCGCCCATAAGCTTGGCGATCAGGTAATAGAGGCTACCTTGCGCCATGGGCTTATGAGCCGCGCCGAGGCTCGCCAACGTGCCATCGAGCTGTTTACCATTCTTGGCCTGCCGGACCCGGAAACCTTCGGTGACCGATACCCCCACCAGGTCTCAGGCGGACAGTTGCAGCGGGCCATGACGGCGATGGCGCTGTGCAGTCATCCGGAACTCATCATCTTCGATGAACCGACCACAGCGCTGGACGTCACCACTCAGATTGACGTTCTCGCGGCAATCAAGACCGCCATCGCGAAAACCGGAACCGCTGCGTTGTACATCACCCATGACCTGTCGGTCGTGGCGCAGGTGGCCGATGACATCATGGTGCTGCGCAACGGCGAAACCGTTGAATACGGCAGCGTCGCAAAAATCATCGAGAACCCTGATGCCGAGTATACGCGCGATCTGGTGAATGTTCGTGCGATCCGGAACGAGGAAGCCAGCGACCAGTCGGATCGCTTCTTCGAGATGAGTAACATCTCGGCGTCCTATGGCACCAAGCCGGTTTTGTTCGACGTATCGCTACACGTCCCCAAAGGTCAAACGCTCGCCATCGTCGGCGAGTCCGGATCGGGTAAATCGACGCTGGCACGGGTGGCTACGGGGCTTCTGCCGCCGACATCAGGCAGTGTACGCTTTGACGGCCAGGAATTGCCGCCGGCGCTGAAGAACCGCAGCCGCACGGAACTGCGCCGGCTTCAGCTGATCTACCAGATGGCCGATACGGCGATGAACCCACGCCAGACGATCGGCGACATCATCGGCAGGGCGGTGACGTTTTATGATGGTCTGCGTGGTTCCGCGCGCCGCGACCGCGTCAACGAATTGCTCGAACAGATCGAAATGGGCAGCGGCTTTTACGACCGTTATCCTGCCGAGTTGTCGGGTGGACAGAAACAGCGCGTTGCTATTGCTCGTGCGCTCGCTGCACAGCCGGAGCTGATCATCTGCGACGAGCCGACATCGGCGCTCGATCCGCTGGTTGCCGACGGCATTTAGAAACTGCTGCTGCAGCTTCAGAA
>JABXHV010000146.1 GCA_013373445.1 Paracoccaceae bacterium
GTGAACCAGGACGGCAGTGCAGGCGGAACAACCCCATTAGACGCAGAGTAATGGGTCACAACTCTTCGTTCCTCTACTGAATAGATGCGCTGGCAAATTACGAGTCGGGACGATTCAATTAGTTCGATTTTTCGACGATAATTCGGCCCTAAGTATTAACGCCTAAATATTATTTGTTTCCTCCCAGATTTTTTGCTTCCTTATCTCACTGGTTCTTCACGATACAGTAAATCTTGATGTCAATGCGAGAGCAAGGGCGACTTTCAGCATGATTTCAATTGAAACAGATGAAAAATTTAAAGTTCTCGATCTGATTCACCGCTCTTCTTCTACCCCTGAGAAATGGCCGAACACGATCCAGGCCATCGAGAGCTTTTTGAATTGCACGGTTTGCTTGATTGAACTTGATCATGCTCATCGCAATACACATCGGTATGGTGCAAACACTGCAGCCGATGCCCTGATCACGTTCTTAAAGAGTACTCAGGTAGAGCAAGAAGGAGACCTGTCGGCATTTTGCTACATGGTTTCCAGGGCAGAGCTCAACCAACCTTACTGCAAGTTACAACTCGCCCCGGTCCAGGCGAAGGGCGGCGCTCGCAAAATGGAACCTGTGACCGATGCGCCGGGGTTCATGACCACGGTTTTCCGCAGCTCCAAACGCATCGTTATTTTCAGTTGCCTTTGGAATTCTGCTGAGAGTTTTGAACGACACGGGGTGACGTCAAAACACCTGTTCCAACCATTCAGCGAAGCGGTTTCCGCAAGCATCAGCACCCGCTACCTACAAGAAGACACGATGCACCGCTGCGCTTTGCTCGAAAACTCGTTCAAAGCACAATCACAGCCTGTATGCATTGTAGATGAAAACCTAAACGTCCAATCCATGACGGGCGAGTTCAAGGATTTTCTGGCGCGAACTGATTTTTTCACACTTCAACAGGACAAACTCATCATTCAATGTCGCGACTTGTTTGCCTGTATCCAGAATACTTTGGCCGCCCCACCTCGACAGATTGTCGACGAATTTGCGGAACCGAATGACGAGACCAGACAATGCGAGCACATAGCCACAACCACTGATAGGCACCGTCTCAGGATCACTTTTCGCAAGATTCCGACGGTTGCGCCCGACAAAACTCGTGGCTCTCTGGCCTACATATTGATCGAGGTCAAATCCGCTACGCGGCTCTCAGACAACATCAAAAACGTTCTGAACCATAACTTTGGCCTATCGAAAGGTGAAGTGCGCCTCGCCTATGATCTGGCAACCAGCGGCTCACTTAACGAAACGCTCGCAAACCTCAACATCACGAGAAATACAGCAAAGACCCACCTTCGTCGCATTTACGAAAAGACAGGTGTGCAGACACAAGTCGAGTTGATGCGCCTGATTCTTGGCCTTGCAGGCATGTATTGATCAGCTTCACCGTAGATGTGTGTCGCCCTCGACTTCCCTTACTTCCGGTTGATTTCATAAAAAAAGGGCCGTCAAAATGACGGCCCTAGTTGATCACTGTGCACGTGGCCCCATCGACCACACGGGAGAACCTATGCTACTTATTCGAGTACTGCATCACCCAAATGGGTGACTGAATCCGTATTCCTGCTTAAATAAGAAGTTTTACGCACATTGTGCATTTTTACACCTCAAAACGGGCGCAGGTGCCTGTGCTTTTAACGACTGTAGATTTGCCTGCCTTCAGGTCATGGTGTAAGCCTGCGCAAACACTTGTGACAATGGAGCCTTGTGCGCGTGACCTCCAAGCCTGAAACACCGCTTCTGGACAGTATCCAACGACCTGCAGATTTGCGCGGTATTGAAGAAACCGAACTTCAACAGGTTGCGGATGAATTGCGCGCGGAAATGATCGACGCCGTATCGGTTACCGGTGGTCACCTCGGCGCGGGGCTTGGCGTTGTCGAGCTCACCGTTGCTCTGCACTACGTATTCAACACGCCAGAAGACAAGATCATCTGGGACGTTGGACACCAGTGCTATCCGCACAAAATCCTGACGGAGCGTCGGGATCGTATTCGTACGCTTCGCCAGGGCAAGGGCCTTTCCGGCTTTACCAAACGCTCCGAGAGCGAATACGACCCATTCGGCGCAGCCCATTCTTCCACCTCCATTTCCGCAGGCCTCGGCATGGCCTTGGCGCGCGATCTGGATAAACGTGACAACAACGTTATTGCAGTCATTGGCGATGGTGCGATGTCAGCGGGCATGGCCTATGAAGCAATGAACAATGCCGGTCATCTCGGCTCCCGCCTCATCGTCATTTTGAACGACAACGACATGTCGATTGCCCCACCTGTGGGCGCCATGTCAGCCTATCTGGCACGTCTGGTCTCCGGTCCCACCTACCGGAGTATTCGCGGTGCAGCCAAAAAACTGGCGGATCACTTTCCCAAGCCCTTGCAAGAAAAAGCGGCGCGCGCCGAAGAATATGCACGCGGCTTTTGGACAGGTGGCACCCTGTTTGAAGAAATGGGTTTTTACTATGTCGGGCCGGTCGACGGACACAACATGGAGCACTTGCTGCCCATTTTGAAAAATGTTCGTGACACCCACGACGGCCCGGTTCTGATCCATGCAGTAACCCAGAAAGGCAAAGGCTATGGCCCTGCCGAGGGGGCGAAAGACAAGTATCATGGCGTTTCACGCTTTGACGTTGTCACTGGCAAACAGGATAAGCCCAAGGCAAATGCGCCAAGCTATACAAATGTCTTTGCCACATCGCTGATCCAGGAAGCGCATGACGACAACAAGATCGTGGCAATCACGGCAGCAATGCCTGACGGCACAGGGGTCAACCTGTTTCAGGATAGTTTCCCTGACAGAACCTTCGATGTGGGCATTGCCGAACAGCATGCAGTGACGTTCGCAGCAGGTCTGGCGGCCGAAGGTTTCAAACCGTTCGCAGCGATCTACTCAACATTCCTTCAACGAGGTTACGACCAAGTTGTTCACGACGTGGCGCTGCAAGGGCTGCCTGTTCGTTTCCCGATTGATCGGGCGGGCCTGGTCGGTGCTGATGGTGCCACACACGCGGGCGCTTTTGACACAGCATATCTTGCCTGTCTGCCTGGCATGGTCGTGTGCGCTGCTGCCGACGAGGTTGAACTTCGACATATGGTGGCGACAGCTGCAGCCTATGATGAAGGCCCGATTGCTTTCCGCTTTCCTCGCGGAGAAGGCGTTGGCCTGGAGCTTCCAGAACGCGGAACAGTTCTCGAAATCGGAAAAGGCCTCATCCGCCGTGAAGGAACAAAGGTAGCGCTGCTGTCTTATGGAACACGTCTGGCTGAATGCTTTGCAGCTGCCGATGAACTTGATGCTGCAGGTCTACCCACAACAGTTGCTGATGCACGATTTGCAAAGCCGCTTGATGTCGACCTCCTTCAGCGCTTGGCGCGCAATCACGAAGTTCTCTTGACAATCGAAGAAGGCTCGGTCGGCGGCTTTGGCAGCCACGTACTGTCCAAACTTGCAGAGCTTGGACTCCTGGACAATGGCCTGAAGGTGCGAACCCTGACGCTGCCTGACCGTTATCAGGATCACGACAAGCCGGACGCCATGTATGCCGAGGCTGGCCTGAATTGCGATGGTATCTTGAAACAGGTCTTCCAGGCGCTTGGAACCAGCGGTGTCGGTTCAATTCAGCGCGCCTGATTTAACTGCACGGGGGACCAAACTCCCCAGCACTTAAAATCTAATCTCCGCGTGTTGACTTTGCTGGTTTGCGCTGCAAATGGTGGCTTTGGCGCCGTCGTTTGTTAAGGGTGTAATCCAGTCGATTACCACAGGCGATTACTTCTTCTTCGTACTACAGGTCGAAACGATGGTTCAGGTTCTGGCATCGGTTTTCTCGCTACTTCTTTCAGTTGCGATTTTGCTTCTTGGTCACGGCTTGCAGACTACGATTCTGCCGTTGGCCGCCGAACAAGCAAATTTCAGTGACGTTGCAATTGGTGCGATCTCATCTGCGTATTTTGTCGGATTGGTGCTCGGCTGCCTCGGGGCACCCTATGTGATTATGCGCGCGGGCCACATCCGAGCCTACGCTGCTATGGTTTCCCTGATGTCCGGTGCTGCCATACTGCACCCTGTTTTGGTAGACCCGATTGCGTGGGCCGTGATCCGAGTGCTGTCAGGGTTCTGTCTGGCAGGTTTCTATATGATCATTGAAAGCTGGCTGAACGAAAGCGCGACAAACAAAACGCGCGGCACAGTCATGTCCACCTATGTTGTCGTGCTTTTTGCCTCACTTGTTTTGGGGCAGGTTTCGGTCTCGATCATGGACATCACATCCTTTGTCCCGTTTGCGATCGCCTCCTTTGTTGTCAGCATAGCAGTTATTCCAGTCGCCCTGACCAAGGCCAATCAGCCTGCACCAATCGCGCTTGTTCGCTTCAGGCCTATCAAGCTTTACCAGAACTCGCCCGCAGCGCTGGTTGGCACCCTCTTTATCGGTGTTGCCAATGGAGCGCTTTTGACACTGACGCCGCTTTACGGATCGCAAATCGGTCTGAGCGTGCAGCAGTCTGCCTTTTACGCAGCTGCGGTCGTTGCAGGCGGCATGTTGTCGCAGTGGCCAACTGGCCGACTGTCAGATTTATTTGATCGACGCCTTATCCTTCTCATGCTGGCGATCTCGACATGCATGGTCTCTGTTGGCATCGCAGTTACGACGCCAACTGACTTTATCGGCGCCATGACAATGGCGGCTATCGTCGGTGTGTTTTCGCAGCCGGCCTATGCGATCGCCGTATCGCACGCGTTTGACTACGCGGACCCTGATGACTACCTGGAGACCTCCTCAGGCCTTCTCTTGGCCTTTGGGCTCGGATCGGTTTTCGGGCCGGTAATTGCCTCGGTTCTCATGAACAAAATGGGGCCATCGGGCCTATATGTAATGGTTGCAGGCACTTATCTACTTCTGGCAGCATTCATTTTCACCCGTCTGTTGAGCCGCCAGGCTATTGCGCAGGACGACAAGGTGGACTTCGAATACGCCGCAACGGCCCAGGTTGGTTCGGTGATCACGCCGGAGCCGCTCGACGTCGATGACCAGGACGTGATTTCACCAGAAGAGTTCTGGGCCTACGAAGATGATGTCTACAACACGGAAGTGGACACGATTACGGATGAAGTGATCACCTACGAGGAACAGGAGGCCACGGACGAAGAAGCCGAGGACCCAAACACCAGTGCGGCTACTTCTAACGTTACCGAGAACACGAAGAAGTCTAACGCTGGCGTGACCGAAAACGAAACACCTGACACCGAAAATGGCAAGGGTTGATGAGTCTGTCCTCGACAGGGTGAGATTTCATGACCATAGTGCGCCAACTATGAAGAGCTCAACTTTTCTGGAAACGCTTCGAAGCGAGAGAACGCCACTGGCCCTTTTAGGCCTCTTGGCCATCTCGTTGCGCGTCTTCATCATCGTTTTTGCGTTTTCAAATTCTACTGCCGTCGCGGGCGGGCTGCCCGGTTTTATTTGCGCTCCGTCGAAAGCTCTTGCCTCCGGCCCACTATCGCAAGATCAGAATGGCAGTAAACGGGCTTGTAGCATCTTGTGCTGCACCTGGTCTGATCAACCATCAAAGCTGCCTGATTTTATGCTCGGGCAAATTGTTGAAGAACGGCTGCGGTCCCCTTTCCGCCAGCCTGTCGCCCACAACACAGATTGCGCGATAACCGCTCATTTCTCAATTCGTGCTCCTCCAGGTTCGTTGACCTGAACAACATTCAAAAACATCAACGAATTTATGGAACTAAGAGAAATGACTATCTTGAAATCACTCGCAGCAGCAGCTGCAATCAGTCTGTTTGCCGCTGCCCCTCTTGCCGCTGAAACAATGCTCGGCGACCTCACGCTGGATCACGCATGGACACGCGCTACGCCGCCTAATGCCATGGCTGGCGGTGGCTTTGTAGAGATCACCAACAATGGATCAGAAGACGACCGATTGGTCTCCGCTTCCTCTCCAACTGCTGGTCGCGTCGAATTGCATGAAATGGCCGTCAAAGAAGGTGTCATGGTGATGCGTGAAAAAGAGGGTGGCATTTTGGTGCCCGCCGGTGAGACCGTCGCCTTGAAACCTGGCGGCCTGCACATCATGTTTATGAAGCTCAAAGGTGGCTTCAAGCAAGACACCAAGGTACCGGTAACCTTGACCTTCGAAAAGGCTGGTGACGTGACCATAGATCTGGCTGTCGAAAAAATCGGCGCCAAGGGCATGGATCACAGCAAGATGGATCATGGCGAAATGGACCACAGCAAAATGGGCCACGGCGACATGAAAATGAAAAAGGCAAACTGAGTTAGATGAAAAATCTAAAGCTCATACGCTACGGAGCCTGGGCAGCGGTCGCTGCCCTGGCTTTGTCCGCCGCCTGGATTGTCGGCCTCCAGGTCCTGCGTGTGCAGGAAAACCCGCAACTCGCAAATCCTTTGCCGAAAATTGGCGGGCCGTTTGAGCTCGTAAACGGCAATGGTAAAACCGTTACTGAAGCAGACTTCGCCGGCAAGCCGTCGCTGCTCTACTTCGGCTTCACGTTCTGTCCCGATGTGTGCCCAACAACACTGGCTGACATGCAAGGCTGGATCACAGATCTTGGCCCTGATGCCGAAAAGCTGAACTATGCCTTTATCACTGTCGACCCGGAGCGTGACACTCCGGAGTTGATGCGCGACTACGTGGCTGCGTTTGATGACCGCATCCAGGCACTGTCTGGATCACGTGCGCAAATCGACTCCATTCTGTCAGCGTATCGTGTCTACGCCCGCAAGGTGCCTCTTGACGGCGGAGGCTACACAATGGACCATTCAGCCATGGTTTATGTGATGGATGCCAACAACGAAATTACCGGCACCATTGCTTATGGCGAGAGCCATGAAAACGCGATGAAGAAGCTTCGACGCTACATCGCCAACAACAAGAGCAGCAGCACCTAGGGTGCCGCTGCGCTGCGGTTCGGAAAGGCAGAACGATGCATTTTCCTCTTTATGCCGGTCTGACAGCTTTGGGATTGGCCGTGCTCAGTTTTTCCGGAGTGCTGTGGCTTCGCTACGGGGAAGTGATTTATTTCGAGCGCTTGGTCGGCATGATCGCAAGTTGCTTTTAACAATCACTTCCTCTTTGCCTTCAAACGCCCTATGAGGCGCGCATGAGTACGAAGCAACGCCTCGACCAGCATCTTGTCGACCTGAAGCATTTTCCAAGCCGCGCACGGGCACGCGATGCCATTTTGCGGGGAACGGTCACGCTCGATGGTTCGCCCTGCCTGAAACCAGCACAAAAGGTCTCGACGGACGCGCAAATCGAGGTTCTGGACCCTGCATCCTCATATGTCTCACGCGCCGCACTGAAACTTATTGCAGGGCTAGATTCCTATGGGATTTCGCCCTCGGACAAGATTTGTCTCGATATTGGCGCATCCACCGGAGGGTTTACCCAGGTTCTGCTGGAGCGCGGCGCTTCCAAGGTCCATGCAATTGATGTTGGTCATGATCAACTTCATCTGAGCCTTTGCGATCATCCGAAAGTCGTGCGCACTGATGGATTGAATGCACGCAGCCTCACTTTGCAGGATCTTCAGGGCGACCATCCGGAATTGCTTGTCTCAGATGTTAGCTTCATTTCACTCAAGCTGGCCCTGCCCCCTGCCCTGGAACTCGCCGCGCCCGGCGCTTTGGGAGTGTTCTTGGTCAAGCCACAATTCGAGGCTGGCCGCGAAAACATCAGCAAAGGCGGGCTGGTCGCGGAAGATATTGCGCTTGAGACCGCGACAGGTTTGAAAGACTGGCTGGACAGCATTCCACTCTGGCGAGCAGGAGACTTGGTCCCCTCACCCGTCAAGGGTGGCGATGGAAACCGGGAGTGGCTTCTTTTCGGGCAAAAGAGTACATAGGGTTTTCCGAAAGCCCCAATAGACCGTTTTCAGCCAGTTTCACACCCAACGAACGATTGCTTCATGACACAGACCGCGACCCCACTTACGATTACGACGCTCGGACACCGCGGTGATGGTATTGCAATCACCGATGATGGACCGATCTATGTTCCTGGTGCTCTTGCTGGCGAAGACGTCCTGGCAACCGTTCAAGGTGGCCGCGCGACCAAGTTTGAAATCGTAAAAGCCAGCCCTGATCGGATTGAGCCCCAGTGCCAGCATTTCGAGGCCTGTGGTGGATGCTCCGTCCAGCACCTGGCCAGCGATGCCTATTTGCAGTGGAAACGGCAAAGCGTTGTGGAAGCCCTTGAAACCCATGGAATTCAGACCGAGGTTTCACCGGTTCACCCAAGCCTGCCCAAGAGTCGACGACGCGCCGTTTTGACCGCCGTACGCGCGGGACGCCACGTGTTGCTTGGCTATCATGAAAAGGCTAGCCACCGGGTGGTCGATATTCAGGAGTGCCCTGTCCTCGCGCCCTCCATCACGCAGAAGTTGCCTGGATTAAAGGGCCTGTGCGCGGCACTGATGCCGAAAAAAGGCGAACTGCGCCTTACTGTCCTGGACACAGACTTTGGTCTTGATGTCGCTTTCGAAAATGCGGACAAGAAATATGACACCCGTTTTGCCACACTGTCGCAAACCGCAATGGAGCTGGATCTTGCCCGCCTGACCATCAACGGCGAAACCCTGCTGCAGGTGCGTCAACCCGTTTTGAAGATGGGTGATCTCTCAGTTCTGCCGCCGCCTGCAGGGTTCACGCAGGCAACAGCCGCCGCAGAGCAAAAACTCTCTTCTTTGATCCTCGACAACATCGGCAATGCAAAGCGGGTCGCAGACCTTTTTGCCGGAATTGGAACCTTTGCACTGCGCATGGCTCACAAGGCGTCGGTTCATGCGGTCGAAGGCAATGCCCCAGCACTTGCGGCGCTCGATCAGGCCTTGCGTGTTCCTCGTGGCTTGAAAAAAGTGACCTATGAAAAACGAGACCTGTTCCGCCGCCCTATGATGGCGGCCGAACTGGACGATTTTGACGCCGTCGTTTTTGATCCGCCGCGTGCGGGAGCCCAGGCGCAGGCGGAGCAAATAGGCAAGTCAAAGGTAAAACATGTGGTTGCTGTCTCTTGCAATCCAGCCACTCTGGCCCGCGACCTGCGTTTGCTGATTGATGGTGGCTATTCGATCACCAGTGTTACACCGGTCGACCAGTTTTTGTATTCTCCGCATGTGGAATGCGTGGTCGCTTTAACCAAATCCGCTGCCTGATCCACTCGCTGTCTTTCTGGGCGCCAGAGCTCAAAGGCTTTTCAGTGATACTGAATTTTGTTTGGCTTTTGACTTGATTCATCACTTCTTGGACCGTACATGAAGTGAATGAGACTGGATCAATGGCTTTCAGATAGAAAAGAAACCCGCATCGCCTTTGCGCGCCGGGCAGACCTGTCTCCGGCCTCAGTGACTGCATTGTGCAATGACCCCAACGCATGGGTGTCGCGCGACATGGCGCGCAAGATCGCAGAAGCGACGAATGGCAGCGTAACCCCCAATGACTTTCTCGGTCTAGCGACCACAAAGGAGCATCCAGTGTCCCAAACTCGTGTTGCAGAAGCAATTCGCGCTTTCGAGCGTGGTGAAATGGTCGTTGTAACGGATGACGATGATCGTGAGAACGAAGGCGATTTGATCGTAGCGGCTTCCAAGGTCACTCCGGAACAAATGGCGTTCCTGGTTCGGCATACGTCCGGGATCGTCTGCGCGCCCATGACTGGCGATGCCGCCCGGCGCCTGCGCCTTGATCCAATGGTTTCGCAAAACGATGCCCCACTGGCCACGGCCTTCACGATTTCGGTTGATTATCGCCCCGGCCTGACCACCGGAATTTCTGCAGAAGAGCGCTGTTCAACCGTGCGCGCATTGGCCAACCCGAATGTCGGCGCAGAAGACTTCGTACGCCCTGGTCATGTGTTTCCCTTGATTGCAAAGGAAGGCGGAGTGTTGATGCGCTCCGGGCACACGGAGGCAGCTGTCGATCTGTGCCGTCTTGCCGGCCTTGAAGAAGTCGGCGTGATCAGCGAACTCGTCAATGACGATGGTACCGTCAAGCGCGGCGATCAGGTCACTGACTTTGCCCAGTCAAACCATCTCAAGATGGTGTCTGTTTCCGATCTTATTGCTTGGCGCCAGCGCACCGAACGTCTCGTTGAGCGCATCAATGAGCAACCGCTCGATACAATCGCCGGCCCGGCCTACGCAGTAACCTACTCCACACCTTACGATCCAATGCACCATGTTGCTGTGGTGTATGGCGATATTCTGGACGGACGCAACGTGCCTGTCCGCCTGCAGATGGAAAGCGTTCTGGATGACATCTTTGGACACACTCAACCGCTTGATGCCACAATGCAGCTCTTTGCAGAGCGTGGGCGCGGTGTGATTGTCTATCTGCGTGAAGGCGCTGTAGGTGTCGCGCGCCAATCTTCCAAATTCCGCGATACTCTGGAAGCAGCGGAAAACGAAGCCCATGCATCGGCGCAGCAGCGTCAGGAACAATGGCGGGAGATCGGACTGGGCGCGCAGATCCTCAAAGACCTTGGCGTGAATTCAATTCACCTCCTGTCTTCCAAGGAGCGACATTACGTCGGCCTTGAAGGCTTCGACATCAAGATTGAAGACACGGAACTGATGGACTGATCATCCAATCTATCAATTGCGCTTTGACACTTGCTCGCAAGCCGTCAAGGATGAAGGTTAGAGCAACCCTTTAGAGAAACCCCGACATCCGATGCCAGAGTTATTGTCCGATCCGTTCACACATCACGCAGATAACGCCGCAAAGCCATTCGCCGTCGGCTTTAGTCGTTCCAGTGGCGAGGCCTTGGTGGGCGGCGGTATCTTCTTCGGTCTGGCCTTAATCGGACTTGCCGCTCTCACCGATACGCCGATTTTGAATGCGGCGAGCCTCATACCAATTGCAGTCGCGCTTTGGCACTACCCGATGGTCGAAAGAAAAGACCCCCAACTCGGCGCCAACGCCGAGGGTGTGTTCATTGAACGATTGGGTTTTCTCGACTGGGCCTCCATCCAGAAGTTTTCTATCTCGAAAACAGCCGTGCGTAGCATCGAGCTCGCAACGCTTGAAATCACGCTTTCCAGTTCCCTCGAAGACGCAATCTCAAAGCCTCATGCCTTTAAGGCATGGAAGCGCCTCATGATCAAAAACTGGCGAGCCTACGAACAGGAAGACGGCACGACGCTCCTCGTTGTGAAGCTGCACACGCTGAGAGTTGACCCTGAAGAAATCCTCCAACGCCTGCGTGCTTACCGAAACGTCTAAGCAGCTCGATCCCTCTTGAACGGCTGTCCGGTTCGCTCCCCGGACAACCTTTTGCCAGCCAGCGAAGGTTCAGTTCATCCAAGCGCTTGCGCGAAAACTGGCTCTATCAGCCGACTTGACCGCGATGGCGCAGGAAATGATCAGCCAATGTGCAAGCCATCATGGCTTCGGCAACAGGTACCGCACGAATACCAACACAAGGATCGTGACGCCCCTTTGTCATCACATCAACTTCTTCACCCTGACGGGTGATCGACTTACGCTCCGTCAATATGGAAGACGTTGGCTTGACCGCAAA
>JABXHV010000026.1 GCA_013373445.1 Paracoccaceae bacterium
ACAGCCCGGCGGGCATCGAGCGCGGCGCGACACTGGCAATGCGTCACGCGGACGAGGCCATAATCGTCTCTAATCCTGAAGTGTCTTCTGTTCGCGATTGCGACCGGATTATCGGACTTCTGGATTCAAAGACAATTGTCGCCGAAAGCGGGGCCCGTATGCCCAAGCATCTTTTGATCACACGCTATGACGCTGAGCGCGCACGCCTTGGCGAGATGCTGGCTGTCGAGGATGTGGTGGATATTCTGTCCGTGCCTTTGATCGGCGTGGTGCCTGAAAGCAAGGACGTCTTGAAGGCGTCCAACGTGGGCCTTCCGGTCACGCTTTCGGACGAAGCTTCACCCGCAGCCAAGGCCTATGAGGAAGCTGTTCAGCGGCTTCTGGGCAATGATGTCGCTGTCACGATTCCGTCCGAGAAGAAGGGTTTGCTTGGCAAGCTGTTCCGTGGGAGGGCTGCATGAACCTCATGAGTTTCTTTGGCAAGAAGGACCCTACCGCGTCTGTTGCCAAGAACCGATTGCAGATCCTTCTGGCGCACGAGCGGCTCGATAACGGCGAAGACGCCCGTCTCGTTTCCGCCTTGCGCGAGGACATTCTGGAGGTCGTCCGCAAGCGGTTGGACATCGATCCCGACGCTGTACGTCTTGAAATGGAACGCGACGGTGGTGTCACCACATTGGGGATCGACATCGAATTGCCGACCTCAGTCCGGCGCAAGTCTGCCTGATCTGATGTGAGAGCCGCAGGGCAACCTGTGATGCCATAAACAAAAGCCTTGCCGGTGAGAGACACCGGCAAGGCTTTTTTGTTGAACGCGGCAAGTGTGTGGCTCAGCGTTGTTCGCCAAATACCTTTGCCATGTCTGCATCATCCAGATAGCGCCAGTCGCCTTCTTCAACGCCTTCGAGCGTCAACCCGCCGATCTGCGTGCGGCTGAGTGCGTTGACGTGGTTGCCGACGGCAGCAAACATCCGGCGTACTTGGTGATAGCGGCCCTCATGAAGGGTCAGACGCACATGGGTCTCGTCGATGACCTCGAGTTCGGCAGGCTTGAGCGGCTTGGTTTCACTCTCCAGCATCAACTCGCCTGAGGCAAAGATTGCGGCTTCATCGCCCTTCAAGGGCCGGTCAAGCTCCGCCTCATAAACCTTTGCGACGTCGAACTTCGGCGAAATCACCTGATGCAACAAGGTGCCATCGTCGGTGAACATCAAGGCGCCAGTGGTTTCCTTGTCGAGACGACCGATGGTGGACAGCACCGGCTTGCGCATCCGGTATCGATCCGGCAGCAGGTCATAGACCAGCTTGCCATTGTCCTTGATGGAACAGGTGTAACCAAGGGGCTTGTTCATCAGGATCACCATGCCAGGTGCCGGATCCAACGGCTCATCATCGAAGAGGATGTCTTCATGGGCCGTTTTGGAATCCGCCTTCAAGGTATTGCACTGGCGGTCAGTCACCCAGCCATTGCGGATGGCCGTCTGAATTTCCTTGCGGCTGCCATAGCCCAGGTTGGCGATTAGTTTGACCAGACGCATGTCAGACCACCTTTCGCTTGATCGCTTTGAGAACCTTGTAGCCGCCTTCGTCTGCAATCATATCAAACACACCGAACACATCTTTCAACGTGTCCTCATATGGCAGATGCCGGTTTGCGACCATGAACAGCTGGCCACCGGTGCGCAGGCCCCTTGCAGCGGAGCGAATGAACGCCTGGCCGATGTCGGAGCGGTCTGCCTTGCCAGTCTGGTGGAACGGCGGGTTGGAGACGATGAAATCATATGGGCCTTCAATACCGCGTGTGACATCGCTCCAGATACCTGTCAGCGACTTGCTGTGCGAGAAGGCCTGAAGGTTTTCGCGCGCCAGATCGAGGGCGCGCTTTTCCGCCTCATATAGATCCATTGCAATCACCTTCGGGCAACGCTCCAGGACCACCCGCGACAGATAGCCGAAGCCACAGCCCAGATCCGCGCCGCGGCCGGCCAACGTCTGCGGAATATGTGCTGCCAGCAGCTTGGAGGCCACATCAACGCGGTCCCAGGCAAAAATGCCCGGGCGGCTGACAAATGCCCCCTCCAGGATCGGCCGCGGTGCGTCGAGCAGTTTCCACTCGTCTAGAAGCGATGCGTTGAGAGCGTCCTTTTGGACGGCGGTCCAGTAAACGCGACATTTGTTCTTCGACAGGTTACCGCTCAGTCCGGCAAGGTTTTTCAGGTCGCTTTCATGCGCCTTTGCGCCTTCCGTATTTGCGGTGCAGGCCAAAACAATTCCGCCATTTTTGACAAGCGAAACAGCACGGGCCATGAGCGCGCGCGCTTCCTGCTTTTGGCGTGGCGGCAACATCATGACGAGATCGAAGTCCATGCTCTTGGCATCAGACGCCTGATCTTCGGATGTTTGGCAGCCAAATTCTGCCTCAACCTGGTAGCCCGCAGTCTTCAGACTGTCACGATCGGGGGCAAAGCTCTGCTCGCAGACGACATCATGGCTTGAAAGAGCTTTCAAAGCGCCATCATGGCGCGCGCGCAGAAACAGCACCCGCGCATTGTCTGCAAGGTCGATGTTTCCCTGCACGAGCGGCATCAGCAAGGTTTCAAGAACGGGATCTGTCATTGGTCATGGCTTTCAGGCAGGCCAGAGCGCCCGCGCGTTTGAAGAATGCGCTGTCATACCTGTAGCGCGCGCCAAGGTCAAAACGCGTCGTCGGATTTAAACGGCTTTCCGTCGACGAGGAGGCGCAGCGGCAGCGAGCGGCCATCCGCAGAGATGGCGACAACCAACTGAACACGTGAAGTGTCCATTTGTTCGATAACCTTTCCTGTGCCTTCCGCGACATAGAATGCATCAATTCCGTAGTTCATCCGAAGAGCGTCGTTTGATCTGGAAAAGACAGTTCCCTTGATCGCCAGCTCGCCAGCGCCGTCGCGGCTTCTGGATACCGAACTGACCCGTGCGACGCCCGATGTATCTGGAGTAAGTCCGACATAGATTGTCTCATTACGCTTCACCGTACCCAGCGAGGCGGCGATCTCGCTTGGTATTTCGCTGATCGCCAGATTGATGATCACATAGTCACCGCGCAAGAGATCGCGCGGGTCGACCGGTCGCACGGCCAGGGTGGCTTCCCGTCCGCTCATTTGAACGGAAAGACGCTCGCTCAAGGGCAGGGCGATGACAATCAGTTGGATTATCGCCACAAGCCCCCAGCGCAGCCAGGGGTTCGACCAGAAGATTTTCAAAGAAGACAGCGTCATTGGTCTGCCTCCTGCGCGCTTTCAATCCCTTGGGGATCTTCCTTGCTGCGCCGCAGGTGACGGGTTGCAAAAAGCGCCAGGCACAAGAGCAACACTCCGGCGATCAGGAAGAAGGCAGACTGGCCGAGCAGGGAGCCGATTGTCACATAAAGCAGCCAAAGCGCCATGGCGGCGACGCCGGCATAGCCACTGAACGTCCACGTCGTGTTGCTGTAAAGCGTCCCCAACATGCTCACCGCGATAAGGGCAGCCAGATTGAACGCTGCCGTCACGACGTCTACTTCCACCGCAACTTGCATCAAAAGCGTCACAAGACTCAGTGCCATGACGACGAAAAACATCATGGCTTTCCGGGTCTTGAACGAGAGAACCAACCCGCAAACACACAAGGCGATGCTGATGAGAAGAGGCAAGGCGACGGTTGCTGTTAAAAGTGCGTTCTGAAAGTTCTCGCTGCTGACATAGTCATCCATGAGGAATGAAATGACCAGCAGGGCGACCAGCACCACCATGCCCGTGTTCTGGAGGGACCTGAAGAGCAACCAGCGGCCGTGGGTCTTTTGCGGATAAAACCCTGACCATTTCACACTAAGGTCGGCGATCTGGCCAACCTGAAGACTGATCAACGCAAGTGCACCGAAACCGAGAGCCGCCGCTGTTGTGCTAATGTCAAAACCGCTGAAGTCAATTGAGATTCTGAGCCAGTTGCCATAGGTGACAAACAATAAGGCGACCGCCGCCGACCGGTTCAGGCGGTTCGGGTACTGCATGACATGCGCAAATACGATGGCCGTGATGACGCCGCCCATAAGTATGTCGAGCAATCCGCCGCTGGTCTCCTGCAACAGGGGCCAGGAAATGGCGGCAATCGCTGCGATCAACAAAGACGTCTTCGATCCTGCGATCCATGCGGAGGCCAGCGCGCCGATACACACCAGCAAGGTGCCTCCGGCCCAGTCACTCGGCAAATGAAAGATCTGCCCGACCAGTGCCAGACCGCCGACGAATACCATGGTGGCAAAACCGCTGACCAGATCGGAAAGGCCAGTCTTGCCCCTGGAAAAGGCCCAGGCTGCAACGCCATTGGAAATCACGACACCGGCGACAATTCCGGAAAGTTTGACGCTGCGCGGAACCACATCCCAGTTGGCCGCAATAAAGGCGGCGAGCGCCAGCGCGATGCAAACAACGCCAATTCCGGCAAGCGCGATGGGCAGTCTGTTGCGACCATCCCCTGTCTCCAGTGAGGACAGGATCTGTGTTGCCGCTTCAGGTGTGACCCAACCCTTGTCGACCCAGGTCTCAAGGTCCTGGCGCACACGGCCTTTATAAAAAATGTCGAGCATATCTGATCCGAAAATCCGGTCTGTTGGCGCCTCGAAATATTGAATTTCAAGCTAGAGGTCTTCTGTGGCTTTGTCACGGCGGCAAATCGGCAAGTTCGGAATTGGAATCCGGCGTGGTCTGGCTAGTGGCTCAGCATCCAGTTGAGAACGAGACGCCAGTCGGTCATGCGGATCGGCGTTCCGTGCGAGCCGGTCTCGAAAAGCGTGAACTTGGCCGGGTAGTTGGGCGCAGCTGATTTGATCCGCTTGAAGAAGTTGGCCATCGATTCCCAATCGTAGACGCTGTCCTTGCTGCCATGCCCAATGAACAGGGGGACATTGCGCCCGAGCGCGCCAGAGCGCAGAAAGCCGGGGTCTTTCGGGCCGCCAAGAACCATGATGCCTCCGAGCAGGGATGCGGTGCGCCGGTTCTTGATCAGGTTCCAGCAAATGATATTGCCCATCGAACCGCAGGCCACGATTACTTTTGCCTGGGGCGAGCGCCGTTTTTGATCGGCGATCAGGTTGGCGATGTCTTGTGTTCCCTTGGCATCAAAGCTGGGAACGTCAGTGGAAATAAAGGCGCCATTGTTGCGCACCATCAGGTTCTTGATGCGATTGAAGTTGCCGCCAAAACTAAGGTCGTTCATGCCCTGAAAGCGATTGCCGCCCTGACCGTGTATGTAGATGACAACCACACTGGCTCCGCCGCGTGCCTTACCAACGCCCATATAGGACAGGACGCGGCCGTTGATTTTCAGCTTGTAGTCATCCTGTGAACGCTTCGGCTTCATCGAGACGTAACGGCGGTCGACTTCGCGCTCATCGATCTTGTCGCGGTCTCGCAAGTCACGCTGCTTGGAGTACTCAACCACCGTAAAGTCACCACCCATCAAATTGGCTGTGATCCTCTTGTAGGCGAACAGATTGTCCTTGTAGGGCTGGAGCGTCTGCGCATGAAGAGGTGCGGCTGAAAGCAGCGGCCAGGCGGCCACAAGCAACAACTTCAGGAAACGGGACTTTGAGGCGGCGTTGAACAAGCAAAAGCTCCGATGATCAAAACGGACGCAAATCAAGGCCCGACGTTTTAAATCTAATCCTGCGACCGGGTGAGTTCAATCAGTCGATACAATTTTTGGTTGAAGATAAACAGAATTATATCTCTAAGTATAAACGCGCAAGATATTCTATAAATAGTCAATTTCCTCTTGGTTAGTAGAAATAAAAGATGGATTTTAAGCTATTTAACAATCGAATTAGTGGGATTGTTAATTTCTTGGTAACCATAATCTACTGAGTATGCTCCTAAGTTTTGCGCAGAAGTGCAAATGACTTGGGTCAAGGAGAGAGAACATGCCAGTGATTTCCTTCGCGAATGCCAAAGGCGGCGCAGGAAAGACAACCGCAGCGCTTTTGCTGGCAACAGAGATTGCCGCCCGTGGCCAAAGCGTGACGATATTTGATGCCGATCCACAGAAGTGGATTTCGCATTGGGCAGGTCTGCCGGGCCGCTCCGAGAATATCGAGGTTGTCAATCAGATCTCCGCCGGTTCGGTCACCGAGCAGATCCTCGACTGTTCCGCTCGCAGCGATTACGTGATTATCGATCTGGAAGGCACAGAGAACCTGATCGTTGCCAATGCCCTGTCTGTCTCCGATCTGGTCGTCGTACCGATCCAGGGGTCCAGCATGGATGCACGTGGCGGCGCAAAGATCCTCACCTTGATCGGCAAGCTGGAAAAGATCGTCAAGCATGACATCAAGCATTGTGTTGCACTGACACGTACCAATCCGGCCGTCACCACGCGCAGCCTCAAGGCCGTTCAGGAATTCCTGGCGGTGAAGGGCATCGATGTTCTTCTGACGCCGATTGTTGAACGCTCCGCTTTCCGGGACATGTTTGAATTCGGCGGCGGTCTGGACAATCAGAGTTCAAAGCAGGTCAGCAATCTCAAGAAAGCGCGTCAAAACGCGGCGATGTTTGCAGCCGAGCTTTTGGAACGGGCGCAGCCAACCCATGCCCGGCGCTGGTACCACATCTTGAAGCACGCTTCCTGATTCAGATCGGTCAGCTTTGTGCGTGGCCTGATGGACAACAACTTACAACTCCCAGAACAGTTTGCCTTTTTACTGTTCACCTCCACTGCCGGCACGCTTGCGTGTCGGCATTTTTTTGAGCGTACCCCTAAGGAACACTCTTCACAGTTGAGGAGAGGGCAAGAGTGCGATGCGGCGAATTGCGTCACCATCAGTGGTCGTTTTTCTGTCGTCGTTTGACTATGCTGAAATCGCCTGAGACCTTTTTTCTCTGCCACGTGTCTGGAGCAGCACCCATGCGCCGCCATCAATCATCTTTCCTGATCGCCACACTTGCCCTTTTGACCTTGTGCGCCTGCAACGACGAAGAGGGCGGCATCGCGCTGGGCACTCTAGAGCGTGATCGTGTCGCATTGACCGCGACCGCTGCTGAAGTGGTTGTCGACCTGCCGGTGGAAGAAGGAACGCAAGTTGAAAAGGGCGATGTGCTTGTCCGTCTCAATGACACCGGACAACGCGCAGAGTTGGCCTATGCGGAAGCCGAACTGGCCAAGGCGACTGCCAGTCTTGAGAAACTCCGCAATGGCGCACGCAAGGAGGAACTCGCCACGGCGCAGGCGGCTGTCTCGGGCGCCGAAGCTGCGCTGTTGGAAACCGAACAGAATTTTGAGCGGATCAAGGACCTGCGTTCTCGCGGTACCGCCAGCGATGCAGCCTATGATGCGGCCGTGGCAAATCGGGATGCGGCGGAAGCCTCGCTTGCCAGCGCGCGCGAACAACTGCTCCAGTTGAAAAATGGTGCCCGGCCGGAGGATCTGGCCATTGCAGAAGCGGAACTGGCGGCGGCAAGTGCGCGCGTGGAAAGCGCCCGCAAACTCGTATCGGACCTCACTGTCGAGGCGTCCCGGGATGGTTTCTTGGACAGCCTGCCTTGGAACCTGGGTGAACGGGTGACGGTGGGCAGCCCGGTTGCCATTCTACTGGCGCTGGAGGCACCGTTCGCACGCGTGTATGTGCCAGAGCCTTACCGGGTCAAAATCAACAAGGGAGACGTGTTGAGTGTCCGGGTCGACGGCCTGGATGACAGCATTGAAGGGACGGTGCGCTGGATCAGTTCTGAACCGGCGTTTACTCCCTATTACGCGCTTAATCAGGAGCAGCGAGCCCGGTTGATGTATCTGGCTGAAGTCGCGCTTCCCGATGACGCAAATGCCCTTCCCAGCGGCGTGCCTGCACAGGTTATCCTGCCATGAGTGATGTGGTCGTGCGCACCAGTGGCCTGACCCGAAAGTTTGGCAAGCTCACCGCTGTCAACGATGTGGATCTGGAGATTCACCGAGGCACGATTTACGGTTTTCTCGGGCCCAATGGCTGTGGCAAGACGACGGCCATGCGTATGCTCACGGGATTGTTGATCCCGACATCCGGATCGGTGGAGGTTCTTGGCCAGGAGTTGCCAAAAAACGCCGAGAAGCTGAAATACCGCACGGGCTATATGACCCAGACGTTCTCGCTTTACCGGGATCTGACGGTGCGCGAGAACCTGCAATTTGTCTCCAAGATCTTTGGCCTTGGCCGACGCGATGGAAAGCTTCGGATCGACGATCTCCTTGACCGCTATCAGCTCGATGACCTGGCGGACCAGATTGCCGGGCGCATGAGCGGTGGCCAGCGCCAGCGCCTCGCCTTGGCCTGTGCGGTCCTGCATAAGCCGGATTTGCTGTTTCTGGATGAGCCGACATCTGCTGTCGATCCTGAAAGCCGACGGGATTTTTGGGAAAAGCTGTTCGATCTGAGCGACGGCGGAACGACGATAGTCGTCTCGACCCATTTTATGGATGAGGCGGAACGTTGCCATCGGATCGCGATATTGGAGAAGGGGCACAAACGCGCCGATGGCTCTCCGACAGAGTTGATGCAACAGATGCAGACCAACGTCCTGGAAGTCGAGGGCGATGATCTGCGGGGTCTGCGCAAGACCCTTATGGTCTTGCCGGAAGTTCGCTCTGCTGCCCAGATCGGGGCGCGTCTCCGGGTGCTCGTTCAAAAGAGCGTTCAGGATCCGGTCAGCTGGATCAAGACCCTTCCTGAGGCAGGTCACATCACGCTGCTTGAACAGGTCCGGCCGAACCTTGAAGACGTTTTCGTCACCAATACGCACGGTCCGGAAGACACGCTTGCCTCAACGCGAGACGGGGAGGTTGGGCAATGAATTCCCTTCGCCGTCTGAGCGCCATCTTGATGAAGGAATTCATGCAGCTGCGCCGCGACCGCATGACCTTCGCAATGGTGGTGATGATCCCGTTGGTCCAGCTCGTTCTGTTTGGATATGCGATCAACACCAATGTGCGCGGCATTCCGGTGGCTGTCGTTGATCAGTCCGGCAGCGCGGTGAGCCGTATTTTGCAGCAAACCGTTGCTGCGACACAGGTGGTGGACTTTGTGCAGCGCCTGGACAGCGTGGAAGAGGCGCAGGCTGCAATCAAAGGGGCCAGGGTCCGCGCGGCCTTGATCATCCCCAGGGACCTAGCGTCTCGCCTGGCGCGCAGTGCCAGCGTCGGGCTTGCAACGCCGCCGGCAACCAACAGCGAGACAAGTCGGCCACTGGCGCAATGGATCGTTGACGGATCAGACACGATGATCGCCTCTGCGATCAAGTCCCTGCGATCCATGCCGATGAATGAGTTGCTGCGACAATCGGCAAATCGCTCGACACCGACATTCGAGGTTGCGCTGTTTTTCAATCCCGAGCAGCGCACGGTGGTCAATATTGTCCCCGGGCTGGTCGCAGTCATTTTGACCATGACGATGATCATGTTCACGTCCGCGGCGATTGTCCGCGAAACTGAGCGCGGCAACATGGAAATGCTGATCAACACCCCGGTCAAGCCGATCGAGCTGATGGTCGGAAAGATCATTCCCTATATTTTCATCGGGCTCATTCAAACGGCAATTATCATTGGCCTGGGCGCACTGGTCTTTAATGTACCGTTCAATGGCTCGATGGGCGCTCTTGTCAGCGGCACCTTGCTGTTCATTGCCGCCAGCCTGTCTCTCGGGTTGCTGTTTTCAACCTTGGCTGAGAACCAGCTTCAGGCAATGCAGATGACGGTCTTTGTCTTGATGCCGTCCATCCTCCTGTCCGGCTTCATGTTCCCTTACGAGGGCATGCCGGTGCCGGCGCAATATGTGGCCGAACTTCTGCCCGCAACGCACTTCATGCGCATTGTCAGAGGTGTGTGCCTGCGAGACGCAGATCTTCTTGATCTGCAATATGATTCCCTGTGGCTGTTCGGCTTCTTCGTTCTTGGCATGGCACTGGCAGCTCTCAGGTTCAAGAAGCGTCTCGGCTAGACAAAACCAAGCACGTCCGGCACGCCTTGGTCCGCACGTCCTGGCCTTTATCCGCCTTGCCAGACCTTGATGGCCTCAATCGGATAGACCAGCATCAGGACGTTCAATGTCAGATTGTCCCGGATCACCCAAAGTGTCAGAAGCTCAAAGGCAACCGCAATCAGCACCGTGATCCATACGGGCATGCGCCAGGCAAAGAAGAACCCGGCGAGCATCCAGAGAATATCAAAGACGGAATTCAGGACACTGTCGCCGGTATAGCCAATGGCAATGGTTGCCTCGCGGTAGCGATCAATGATCCAGGGGCTGTTCTCCGCGATCTCCCAGGCCGCCTCGATCAGAATCGCGCCCAGTGCCCGCTCGCCAACCGATCTTTGCCTGAAAAGGATCCAGAGGAACCAATAGAAGAGAAATCCATGGATGATGTGCGATGGCACATACCAATCGGCAATATGCTGCGAATTCCCCGCCAGATCACTTGCCGGTGTCCACAAAAGCACATAGCCGCACGCGCACATCGGGATCCTGCCCATGGCCAGGAGGGTCGCGGCGGTTGCGGCGATCATGACAATGGCGGTGATGAAACAGGCGCGGTTGGTCAAAAGAGGGCTCATATGCAAGGACTGAAATTTCAGATCCTGTGTAGCAGCAAACCATCAGCGCGTCATGGCGCGCGTTCAGGGCCTCCTGCTTGCGGGGTGTGATACTCCCTCAATCCGGTCCAGACAGGACGCAGGAACGGGATGACGTATCTGGCCCATCAAATCTCGCCATCAAATCTCCACTGGCCTTTTTCGCACCTTTCTTCTATGACCTTGCGCCAACGAACCAACAATCCGATCCGTGTGGGCGAAGACAATGCGCGCCCGGGGCAAGACCCCGACGAGCGCCGCGATGTGTGCCCCGATCCAAGGCCTTCCAAGGAGTCCTGCATGTCCGCCCCGTATTTGACCCGCCGCACCTTTGCGATCATCTCTCACCCGGATGCTGGTAAGACGACCCTGACCGAAAAGCTGCTGCTATCAGGTGGGGCGATCCGGGCAGCCGGACAGGTGAGGGCACGTGGTGAGCGTCGCCGGGCCCGTTCTGACTGGATGAAGATCGAGCAGGAGCGCGGTATTTCGGTATCCTCCTCCGTCATGACCTTTGAACGCGGCGGCATCATCTACAATCTGCTCGATACGCCGGGCCACGAAGACTTCTCAGAAGACACCTACCGCACGCTGACCGCCGTTGATGCGGCTATCATGGTCATCGATGCGGCCAAGGGGATTGAAACACAGACCCGCAAGCTGTTCGAAGTCTGCCGTCTGCGTGACATTCCCATCATCACCTTCGTCAACAAAATTGACCGCGAAGGCCGCCATGCGCTGGAGATCCTCGATGAGGTTCAGGAAGCTTTGGCGCTTGACGTCAGCCCTCAGACCTGGCCGGTCGGCATGGGTTCTGATTTCTTCGGCGTTTACGATTGGCAGGCCAAGAAGTTCCACACCTCTGACGGTGAGCGCGGCGGGCCCTATACCCAGACCAAGATTGTCACAGGCCTCGAAGATCCGATTTTGACCGAGTTCGCCTTTGACCGGATCATGGACGAACTGGAAGAAAACGTTGAGCTCGGCGCTGAGGGCTACGCGGCTTTCGATCAGGAGAGTTTCCTGGAAGGCCATCTGACGCCGGTGTTCTTCGGCTCGGCCCTCAGGGACTACGGCATCGAAGAGCTGCTCGACTTCATCGCGGCTCATTCGCCAGCGCCCCATTCCCAGCCGGCCACCGGCGGACGCGTGATTGCGCCGGACGAAGACAAGGTGACGGGCTTTGTGTTCAAGGTGCAGGCCAATATGGATCCCAAGCACCGCGACCGTATTGCCTTCCTGCGCCTGTGCTCGGGCACCTTCAAGCGCGGCATGAAGCTCAAGCACGTGCGCGCCGGCAAGCAGATTGCGGTCACGGCACCGATCTTCTTCTTTGCCGAGGAACGTGAAATTGCGGAAACCGCCTATCCGGGCGATGTGATTGGTGTGCCCAACCATGGCCAGCTGCGCGTCGGCGACACGCTGACAGAGGGCGAGGACATCCACGTCACTGGCCTGCCGGCCTTTGCGCCGGAAATCCTGCGCCGCGTGCGCCTGTCGGATACGATGAAGGTCAAGCAGATGCGTCAGGGCCTGCAGGATCTGGCCGAGGAAGGTCTGGTCCAGATTTTCAAGCCGGATATCGGGTCCAACTGGATTGTCGGAGTGGTGGGTGTCCTGCAGCTCGATGTGGTTGTGGATCGACTGCGCGCTGAATATGGCGCCGAGATCGACTTTGAGGCGGTCAATGTGTCCACGGCGCGCTGGATTGAGACCGATGCGGCCACCTTGCAAAAGATGATCGAAAGCCACCGCATGTCGATCGCCAACGATCGTGATGACAAACCGGTGTTTCTGTTCAAGAACGCCTGGGAAGTCGGCTACATCACGGAGAAGTGGCCGGATGTCACTTTCCGCGAAACCCGCGAGATCGTCCACACTGCATAAGCGCCTCATCGCGGGTGGGGGGTAATACAGCGCCCTTTATCTCTGTGTCATCCCCGACTTGATCGGGAGCCTGCCCCGGACGAGATCCGGGGATCTACTCCACGGAGCGGCCTCGGCCAGAGGGAAATGGCCTGCGCTTAGAAGTCGCTCCTCGCACAGACCCGGGACCTCCGTTCTGCCGGGGTGGGCATTGGATCCCGGATCACGTCCGGGATGACGCCAGTGGGTGTAGCTCGGCACAAGAGAAACGAGCTGCGACGTCGCTCTCCTCCTCTCCGTCATTGCAGGGCTTGACCCTGCAATCCATGCCGATACCGGGCTATGCGGGTAGGCTATCGTTCTGGGAAATGTCACGGCATGGATCCCGGATCAGGTCCGGGATGACGTGAGAGGGTGTTCCGAGTTTTTGAAAAGGCGAGCCTAGCTGTTTAGATCTTTACCAAGGTCGAACCACTCAGGGTTCGTCGCTTCTATCAGCTCAATCTTCCAAGCGCGTGACCAGCTCTTGATGCTCTTTTCTCGAGCAATTGCCTCAGAGGCTGTTGCGTGTTCTTCATACCAGACCAGCCGCGATACCTTGTATCGACGAGCGAACTTCGACCCCGTCCCTGACTTGTGTTCATACAGGCGCCTGGTCAGATCATTCGTCACACCGGTATAAAGTGTTCCGTTCTTATGCCCGGCCAGAATGTAAACCCAGAAACCACGTGCCATGATTGGATCAAAAACGCCTTTGCCAGAGTGGTCAAGCTGGCGCGTGAGTTTCGACGGCTGGAACCTCCACGCCTTCTCCGTCATTGCAGGGCTTGACCCTGCAATCCATGCCGTTACCGGACTATGCGGGCAGGCTATCGTTCTGGGAAATGTCACGGCATGGATCCCGGATCAAGGCCGGGATGACGGCAGTGGGTGGGACAGGCGCCCAAATCCACCTTATCCCTCAGAGCCGGTTTTCACGTGTTCGCTAAGCCTCTGAACCGATTGACGTCTTGCATCGGCCCTTAACCCTACCCACGAACTTATCCGCACCCCGGCAGAGCTGGCGTATAATGATGTCATCTTTCATCACAAAGGGGCTGTTCCGGGCCGTCCGAAATGGAGATGAAGGAGCGATATGTCGGGCTCATCTGCTAACGGCGCTTTGAGCTTGATCAGACCACTTGTTTGGAACTCCGGAGTG
>JABXHV010000012.1 GCA_013373445.1 Paracoccaceae bacterium
AGCCCTAAAATGGTGACAAGGCCCGGTCAAGGGCATTCTTATCTTCACGGCTGGACTCCCGATAAATCAACCATGATTTTCACCGGCCAACGAAATGATAAATTCAACCTATTCACAGTGGATGTGAAATCTGGAAATGAAACTCAACTCACTAATGAGGAGACACTAGACGATGGCCCAGAATACAGCCCGGACGGAAAATATATTTTCTTTAACTCTGTAAGAACCGGCACCATGAAACTCTGGCGAATGGATGCCAATGGCAAGAACCCTGTGCAGCTCACTACCGATGAATACAATGACTGGTTCCCGCATATTAGCCCTGACGGGAAATGGATCGTGTTCATTTCATTCCCTGCCGATATGGATCCAACAGAACATCCCTTTTACAAACATTGCTTGCTGAGAATTATGCCTTATGAAGGAGGCGAACCTAGGGTAATAGGCTATGTTTATGGTGGGCAGGGGACTATTAATGTGCCTAGCTGGTCACCGGATAGTAAGGAGATTGCATTTGTCTCTAATTCGAATTGAATAGATTCCCTATCCGACTAGATCAATTCGTTACATTCAAACCCTTGACTGTTCAGGATAGTAATAACCGTCTCAGGAATCAGATCGGAAGTTTCAACGCGCAAGATTCTGTCTCTGTCTTCCAGGTCGAAGTTCCAGGCATCGTAGGGAAGAAGTATGTTCAGGAAGGCTCCCACAAGGTTCACTTGTGCTTCGCTCACTACTGAAGTTTTAAATACGTGGATTATGGTGGTTGCGGTATTCATAGCTTGGAAATTCATTCGTTGATTAACTCTTCATAAGTGAGTTTAAGCCGCTTTCGAAGGTGTTTTACGGCATAGTGTTTTCTTGAGAGTAGGGTATTGACAGCTATGCCCATGGCTTCTGAAATGTCTTTTACCGGCAAGCCTTCCATTTCTGTCAACTCAAAAATCTCTCTTTGTTCAATGGGTAGTTCCGTCAAGGCCATTTCCAACTCTTCCCACATCAATGATCGGATGTAGACATTCACGGGGCTCTCAGATTCATCGGCCTGTGGAAAGAGCGATTTGAGAATGTCTTCGTCCTCGTCATATACAGACTCTATTGGAAGGCTCTCTTCTTTTTTCTTTTTGCTTTTATTAATGATCATGTTTCTGGCCACACGAAACAACCAGCCAGAGATATTCTCTATGGGGTTGTGCGTAGTGTCCATGGTTTTAACGAACTGGAAAAACACATCCTGGGCAATATCTTCCGCATCCTCATTGGTCGGAACCCGGGTTTTAATAAAAGAGCGGATACGGGGCTGGTGCTCCCGAATCTGTCTTTCAAGGTTTTTCCTGTGTTCGGTATTACTCACCGTCAGTACCATCTTTTTCTACGGTGTCTGCCTCGGCAAAACAATCATTCTGCTCCATCCAACGGGCAAACTTTCTCTTTTTGAACCATTCTTTGCGCTCTTCAGGTGTCATGCTTTGCCATTTTTCACGGCCTTTATGGCCTCCGCCAGAGTTCCTGCCTTTTCCACCCATACCTGAGAATAGTATTCTTGAAAGGATGAAGAGACCTAGTGCCTGCCAGAAGTTGATGGTAGTAAGGCCAAAGATTTCCGGCATCAACCAGTTCCATAGCCAGGTAATTACATAGCCAAAGAAAATCAGTATGGCTATGATGAAGACCGGATAGAAGAAGTATCTGTATTTATGAATAACTCTTTTCATTGTCAGCTTATTAAAATGTGCTCTTACTTAGGTAGACAAGTAAGTGATGAAAATATTTTAAGACTCTGAATATTTTTTCAGAAATGTGTGAGGAGAAAGGAGATTTAGCCGATTCTATTTAATCGGTTTTTAATGTCTTTGTAAGCAGCTACTATTAAAGTAGCTATGGCTTGATCATTATGATCAGCACCAGGTCTGAGCTTCACATGACGCATATGCTTTCCTGTTCCTTCTAATATTCCTGAAGGGTCGGACAGATAGGATCCATAGAAAAAGCCTACGTTGACATGAGCAGTATAGACATTTACGTAAGCAAAAGGAGCATCTTCGATACAGCCAATAGGGTAGTTATCGCGAAAAATAGCCTCTACTTCAGGACCGACATCTTTAATCACTTCAAACCATTTGGAAGCAATAGGGCGAAGTACTTCTGCCTTTTGTTCCAGCCATGAGTCAAACTCAGTGGCCTCAATGTCTTTTCCGTAGAATTTAAGTATTGCTTCCATAGATTCAGCCTACTATAAATTCCAATTTAACTCACTTAAATCTTTCATCAAAGGGCGTTTTGGAGATAAGGACGAGCAAGTCAAAATTAAATAATCTATTTACTTAGCAAATGTGAAACTAATTATTACTTTTACTTTTGTTAAGTAAATTAGTCTGATCATGAATGAACATTCATTAGGGGAGTTTGAAGAACTGGTTTTGCTCCTCGTTGCTGCCCATAATAATGAAGCCTATGGAGTAATGATTATGGAGCAGCTTGAGCTGAAGCTGGAGAAGAAACTCAATATCAGTGCTGTGCATGTGGCCCTTAAGCGCATGGAGAAAAAAGGCTTTGTGGAATCAAGCTTTGGTGGTATCACCAACGAAAGGGGAGGTAGGCGCAAGAAGTATTATAGTATCACCTCGCTGGGCAAGAAAGTCCTGGATCAGCAGTATGAGATCAGGACCAGTATCTACAAGCAGATTCCAAATCTCTCATTTGGTCAATGAGTAGTCAACCACCAAAAAGAGCTCTCCAATTCCTGCGCTGGTTCTGCAGGGAGGATTACCTAGAGGAATTCGAGGGTGATCTGATTGAGCTCTTTGAGAAGTATTCGGAAGAGTCTCCACGCAAGGCCAGATGGAAGTTTTTCTGGGGAGTGCTTCGCTGCTTCAGGCCGGGGTTTATGAAAGCATTTTATAAGGTCAATCACTCAAATACAACTGCTATGTTCCTACATAATATTACCCTTGCCTTTAGGGGTTTCAGAAAATACTGGGGTTCTTTTCTAATTAACCTCCTTGGCCTTTCAACCGGCCTGACATGCTTCATACTTATATCGCTCTGGGTAAGAGACGAATTACAGGTTGACCGATTCCTCAAGGAAGGTGACAGGGTTTTTCAGGTCCTTCAAAATGTGGAGGAACCTGGTGGGATTAAAACCATGGAAGCTACACCAGCTCCTCTTGCTGAAGCTATCAAGACCGAAATACCTGAAGTTGAATTTGCAGCAAGAACGATTCCTACCAGTTTCAATGTAAGCAAGGGCGTTATTTCGGCTGGTGAGACGAAGTTGAAAGCAGTGGCGCAATATGCTTCGTCTGACTTCCTGAATGTTTTCCGCTATCCAATGCTCTCAGGGGGAGAAGATGCGCTTTCCGGAAAAGATGGGGTTGTGATTTCGGAAAGGCTGGCCACAAATCTTTTCGGAGCATCTGAATCGGCTCTGGGCAAAACCTTGACTTGGAAGGCGCAAAACATGGATGGCACTTTCCTGGTAACTGCGGTCTTGAAAGAACTCCCTGCAAACGCCACAAGTCATTTTGACCTGCTTCTGAGCTTCGACTGGTTTACCGATTGTCATGACCTGGGTGGATGGAGCAATAACAGTCCCCGGACATTTGTAAAACTACAAGAGGGCGTTCCTCAGGAGGTATTTAATGCGAAGCTAAAAGACTTTCTCAGTAGCAGGGATGCCAATATTTCCGCAACATTATTCGCCCAAAACTATACTGATCGCTACCTATATGGCAGCTATGAAAACGGCAAACCGGTCGGAGGTAGAATTGAGTATGTGATATTGCTTACTACCATTGCCGTTTTTATTCTAATCATCGCCTGTATCAATTTTATGAACCTGTCTACGGCCAGGGCTTCCAGGCGGACAAAGGAGGTAGGAGTGAAGAAGGCGCTCGGAGCCGGTCGAAAAGGTTTGATTGTACAATACCTGCAGGAGTCCTTTATCATGTCCTTTTTGTCTTTAGCTGTTGCCTTCTTAGCAGTCCTTTTATTGCTTCCGGTATTCAATGAGATTGTTGGTAAGCATATTCAGCTTGAATTTGACGGATCACTCATTTTACTGGTTTTTGCAGCTACATTACTTACGGGGCTGATTTCAGGAAGCTATCCCGCGTTTTATCTCTCCAGGTTCAATCCCGTCAGGGATTTAAATGGAACAGTTAAGACTTCTGGCTTTGAAGTTTTATTCAGGAAGGCTCTAGTAGTATTTCAGTTTGCGGTTTCTGTTATCCTCATAGTTGTGGTTTTGGTTGTTAACCGCCAGCTCAACTTCATTCAGGATAACAAAACTGCTGGCTACGACAGGGACCAGGTGATCTACTTTGGAGTGGAAAACATGAGCCAGGCTTTTTTTACGGATATCCGCGATATTCCCGGGGTGTTGAATGCCGGTGGTGGCGGCCTGATCAGCGGAAATTCCCTGGGAGGAACGAATAATGTTCAGTGGAAAGGCAAGGAAGCGGAACAAAGCACCTTCTTTTCAACTTTCTGGATGAGCTATTACCTGGCTGAGACCCTGAATATGGAAGTAGTACAAGGTGATTACTTTTCGGAAGACTTTGGTTCTGAAGCGCAAGTGATGCTCAATGAAAAGGCGGCTAAAGAAATGGGCCTGAATAATCCTGTCGGTATGATACTTACCATCAATGGAGATGAAAGAAAGGTGGTAGGAGTGCTTAAAGACTTCCATTTCGAATCTTTATATGACGAGGTAAAGCCGTGCATTCTACTGTTGGCTCCCATCAATTACGCCCCACGAATTTCCGTTAAGATTCAAGCGGGTCTTGAAAAAACGGTGATCAACAGGGTGAAGGAGGTTTATGAGGAATACAACCCCGGTCTTGTTTTCGATTTCAGGTTCATGGATGAGGATTACCAGCGTCTGTATGCCTCGGAGAACCGGGTAGCTATACTGTCTAAATATTTCACAGCATTTGCCATCATGATTTCATGCCTGGGCCTGTTCGGCATGGCCTCATTTATGCTGGAAAGGCGCATGAAGGAAATCAGTATCAGAAAGGTCTTAGGTGCGAGTCATATGGAGGTGGTCAGGCTATTGAACAGCGACTATATGAAATTAATAGGTCTGACGCTGATCATCTCTCTTCCTGCAGGCTATCTGGTAACATCCAAATGGTTATCGGGTTTCGCCTACCGGATTGAACTTGACTGGTGGTATTTTTTGCTGGCAGGTTCGGGCCTCATCATTATTACCTGGGCAACAGTCAGTTTTCAGACCATTAAGGCCGGCAGAGCAAATCCGGTTAAGTATTTAAAGTCTGAATGATGTCACATCCCCCCAAAAGAGCGCTTCAATTCCTGCGTTGGTTTTGCAGCGAAGATCACTATAGATCATTATGATTTGGCTAAATAATGAGTGTTTTCTCAAAACAAACGCTGTTTTCAATTCCCTTGTATTGGCCATAGTTCTCTGTTATTTGATAACCATGCTTCTTATACAGGGCAATAGCCTCTGGTTGTCTTTTGCCGGTTTCGAGTATAGATTTGGAGTACCCGAGTTCAGCTGCCCATTGTTCAAGTTCGGCTAAAATTAAACCTGCAATGCCCTTGCCTCTGTGACTTTCCAGAACATACATTCTTTTGACTTCAACGGATACTCCTTCTTCGAAGGGTTTGAAGGCACCACAGCCGGCAGCTTGATTCTCCAAATAAACCACCACACAATTTTTTAGTGTGGCAATCTTGTTGAACTGAGCGTAATATGCGTTATCTGCTCCATCGCGAAGGGCTAGATCTGAGTCTAATAACTTCACCAAAGAAATGAAATCTTC
>JABXHV010000088.1 GCA_013373445.1 Paracoccaceae bacterium
CCCATGGCGCGCTGTTCATGCTTGGTGCTTTCTGCGCCGTTACCATGAACAAGTTTTTGAGCCTGGAAAAAATCACGGTAGACCCGGATAAAGTAACAGCGTGGGGAACCCCACTCGAAATTCGCACGCCCCTGGTTGAGGCGATGCTGGGAGACTTCGGAACCTGGGTCTTGAACTACTCAGTGCCCGTTTCAATTATTCTTGCTATTCCGGTCATGCTTCTCGTCGGCTTCATCATGGAGCGCGGCCTTATCAAGCATTTCTATAATCGGCCTCATGCGGATCAGATTCTTGTGACATTCGGTCTGGCGATCGTGTTGCAGGAGATCATCAAGGCGATCTTTGGCGCCAACCCTCTTCCACAGGTCGCACCAGATGCAGTGCGCGGTGCTGCGGATATCGGAGCGATCTTCGGCTTCGAACCAGGCGTCATCGTCTACCCTCTCTGGAGAATGGTTTATCTGCTTTTCGCCCTCGGTATCATTTCCGCAGTGTTTGCGTTCCTGCAGTTCACGACCTTTGGCATGGTCGTCCGCGCAGGCATGGCAGACCGTGAAACAGTCGGTCTTTTGGGCATCAATATCGAACGCCGTTTCACCATTGTGTTTGCTATTGCAGCCGTTGTCGCCGGGCTTGCCGGGGTGATGTACACGCCGATCCTGCCGCCTGACTATCACATGGGAATGGACTTCCTGGTGTTGTCTTTCGTGGTTGTTGTTGTTGGCGGTATGGGTTCTTTGCCTGGTGCGGTTCTGGCTGGCTTCCTGCTCGGTGTCATGCAGTCTTTTGCTTCCATGAATGAAGTGAAGGCGATCCTGCCAGGTATCGACCAGATCATTATCTACCTTGTGGCAGTTGTCATTCTGCTGGTCCTTCCGCGCGGTCTTCTTGGACGTCAAGGCGTGATGGAGAATTAAGATGCAGAGTAAAATTACGCCTACACGCGACTACATTTTCTTTGTGGTCTTCGCCGCCGCTGTGTTGACGATGCCGATCTGGCTCGCGCCGTTCGGCGCCGGGTATCCGGATCTCTTGCAGAAGTTCATGATCTACGGGCTTTTTGCGACAGGCTTCAACCTGCTGTTTGGACTGACGGGATATCTGTCCTTTGGTCACGCAGCTTTTCTGGGGGTCGGATCGTACACGGCCGTCTGGACCTTCAAGTTGCTTGGTATGAACCCAATTCCAGCCGCGCTTATGGCGATTACGGCATCCGGGGTGTTTGCGCTTCTGATTGGCTATGTCAGTCTGCGGCGTTCGGGGATCTACTTCTCGATTTTGACGCTTGCTTTTGCGCAAATGTCCTACAACCTGGCTTACTCGGTTCTGACACCGATCACCAACGGTGAGACAGGCTTGCGGGTTTTGCAGTCAGACCCACGTATACTGGATAGTTCAGCTGGAAGTGGAGGTCCGCTGCTGGCCAACCTGTTTGGAATTGAGCTGACCGGCTACGCGGGGTTCTATTTCTGCGCGGCTGTTCTGATCATCGGGTTTTATATCGCCATGCGGATTTTCCGTTCGCCTTTCGGCATTATGCTGAGAGCGGTTAAAACCAACCAAAACCGGATGAATTACACCGGCCTCAATCCGCGTCCCTATACTTTGGCAGCCTTCGTTATTTCGGGAATGTATGCCGGGTTGGCGGGCGCGCTGATGTGTATCACTGATCCGTTGGCAGGTGCCGAGCGCATGCAGTGGACAGCTTCCGGTGAGGTCGTCTTGATGACCATCCTGGGAGGCGCAGGCACTTTGTTGGGACCAATCCTCGGTGCCGCACTGATCAAATACTTTGAAAACATTTTCTCTGCTTTCAATGATCAGACGCTCCACGAGATCTTTGGTTTCCTACCGGACTTCCTGGAAACGCCGATCGTTGGGCTTACGAGCTTGTTTGTCGGCGAGGGTTGGCACCTTACACTTGGTGTTTTGTTCATGCTGATCGTTATCTTCCTGCCCGGTGGGATCATGGAAGGGTTTTCGAGGATCATCCGCTTGTTCAGGCGCGATGAGTCCAAGTCAGCGGCGCAGACCGCCCCAGCAGAGTAAGGATAGATTCCATGGAACTCCTAAAAGTCTCGGGCGTGAACAAGGCCTTTGGCGGCCTGAAAGCGCTCAATGATGTGAACCTGACGGTGAACGAGGGAACTGTGCATGCGATTATCGGTCCCAATGGCGCCGGCAAGTCGACATTGCTCAATTGCTTCGTCGGGCGTTTGATCCCGGATACAGGGACCGTGATGTTCGCGGATAAATCCCTGATCGGCCTGAAAGCGCACCAGATCAACCAGGCCGGTGTGTCACGTGTGTTCCAGACGCCTGAAATCTTTGGTGAATTGTCACTTCTACAAAATGTGATGATCCCGACGATGGCGAAACGTGATGGAGAGTTTGCACTCCACGCGTTCAAACGTCTGGATAAGGATGCAGAGATCATCGATACGGCACTTCACAGTCTGGAAGATGTGGGCCTTGCCGACAAGAAAGACGTGATCGCGAATTCACTTTCGCGCGGCGACAAGCGTCGTCTCGAATTGGCGATGTGTCTGGTTCAGAGCCCCCGGTTGTTGTTGCTTGATGAACCGACGGCGGGCATGTCTCGCGCCGACACCAACAACACAATCGATTTGCTGAAACGGATCGGTGAAGACCACAACATTACCAAGGTGGTGATCGAGCATGACATGCATGTTGTGTTTTCGCTCGCGACCACGGTGAGTGTGTTGGCGCAAGGTACTGTTATCTGCGAGGGCAAGCCTCAGGATATCAAGGGAGACCCTCGGGTTCAGGAAGCGTATCTGGGAGGGGCGCACCTATGAGTATTTTGGATCAAAACCTTTCCGGCAAGCAGGCGCCAGGTATTCAGCCCGTACGTGCGAAAGGTGGTGCGCCAGCGTTCTGCTCGGTCTGGGATGTTCACGCTTATTATGGCGAGAGTTACATCGTTCAAGGCGTCAATTTTGACATCCGTGAAGGTGAAATTCTTGCGCTTCTGGGCCGCAATGGCGCGGGCAAGACATCCACGCTTCGTGCTATCGCACGCATGGATAATCCACGTCTGACACATGGTGAGATCTGGCTGGATCACAAACCTCTGCACGAAATGAAGAGCTTTGAGGCTGCGCGTCTGGGTGTCGGTCTGGTTCCGGAAGATCGTCGTATCATTCAGGGTCTGACCGTTCAGGAAAATCTCGAATTGTCGCAGATTGCCGAGCCAAAGGGCTGGTCAATCGAACGCATTTTCGATCATTTTCCGCGGCTTGCCGAACGTCGTAATCAGGAAGCGGTGACCATGTCTGGTGGTGAGCAGCAGATGCTTGCCGTGGCACGTATTTTGGCGCGCGACATCAAGCTCCTGTTGCTCGATGAGCCGTACGAAGGTCTTGCGCCAGTGATCGTTCAGGAAATCGAACGTATTCTAGTTGGCGTGAAAGAGCTGGGCATCACCACGATTATCGTTGAACAGAACGCTATCGCGGCGCTGAACCTGGCGGACCGGGCCGTTATTCTGGACATGGGCGAAGTGGTGTTTGACGGCTTGGCCCAGGAAGTTCTCGACAACGCAGAACTGCGTCAGGAATATCTGGCGATCTAACGCGGGTGCTTCGTCATCTATAGGACCATGAAAAGGGCAGCGCTTCGGCGTCTGCCCTTTTTCACTGAATGCACCAGCTTTCAGTATCGCGTGAGCGCAGCGCGCGTCCGAACATGATCCATGTTGACAGCTCCTTGGAGTGGACATGCAGGCGTGAAGCTGTAGGGTCTCATTATTGATATGCAATGACAGGATGCCATGCTTTTACTTTCAGAAGACCAGACCAGAGATTTCTTACCCTTTGACCGCCTGATTGATGCGCTCGACGACATGTTCCGTGATGGGTGTGAAATGCCTGTGCGCCATCATCACGATATGGCGGTGCCCGGGGAACCGGATGCGACCATGCTGCTGATGCCGGCGTGGCAACCGGGCAAATACTCTGGCGTGAAGATCGTCAATGTGATGCCGGGAAACGCTTCGCGTGGCATGCCCGCGATCTCGGCAGAGTATTTATTGTCTGATGGCAAGACAGGCGAGATGTTGGCGCTGGTCAATGGTGGCGAATTGACTGCACGGCGCACTGCTGCGGCTTCTGCCCTTGCTGCGCGGTATCTGTCTCGCGAAAACTCTTCTCACTTGGTTCTTGTGGGGACTGGCCGGGTTTCGCTGAACCTGATTGGTGCTCACTCGGCTGTTCGCCCGATTTCAAAAGTATCCGTTTACGGCCGTTCGTTGGAAAAGTCGCAAGCTTTTGCGGCAAAGGCTGCGAAGCTTTACGGTATTGATGTCGTCGCAGTGGATGATCTGGGAGCCGTGCTTCAAAGCGCAGATATTGTAAGCGCTGCAACCTTGTCGAGTGATCCGATTATTTTGGGTGAATGGTTGAGGCCCGGCACTCATGTGGATCTCGTCGGGGCCTTCAAACCAACCATGCGGGAGACGGATGACGAGGCAATCCGTCGATCAAGCGTTTTTGTCGACACATTGGCGGGATGCAGCAAGGAAGGCGGCGATATTTATCAACCCTTGCGTGATGGTGTTTTGACTTTGGAAGACATTTGCGCAGATCTTTATGGCTTAACTCGCAAGCAGCACGCGGGCCGGGCAAGTGATGAGGAAATCACGCTGTTCAAGTCTGTCGGCGCGGCGCTTGAAGACCTTGCAGGCGCGATATTGGCCTATCAGCAAGCTAACAAGGCATAAAAGCAGGGTTTGGTCGGCTGCGTTACCTTTCCGTACACTGGGTCTAGCCCAGCTCAAAGGTCGTTATGCCGTAGGTCTCATCAAGGGGCAGGGCAGGTGCCGGCCCCTTGTACATGCGAGCTGTCTCGAATGCCGGTGACAGCTCATATCTCTCGGCAAGGTCGAGTGCTGCAGCGTTTGGTTCCGGTGTATCGAGAATGACTGTTTGTCCCTTCACCTGGCCGGCGAGCGCTCGAAACAGAGTGTCTGCGACTTCGGGCGTTTCGGAAAACAATGGGCCGATCTTGAACCCGTCTTCGCATTGCCGCAGGACGCCATAGCCTTTCAGATCACCGTCTTCCACAAAGCCAAAGCCACGTCGTGTTTGAACCATGGGCGCGCACCAGGACTTTAAGAATGCCAGGCGTTCATCTGGAAAGTGCGATCTGTCAAAGTCGCGAACCGATGGAAAGAGGCCGAGGCCCAAGGTGCAAAGGCGTGGATCCATCGGTGTATCGATCATGGACAAACCTGAGTGGCGAATGTTTCGATGGGCGAAATCAAACCCGGATTTCTTGTAGTTCTCCTGCTGGTCGACAACACCGTCAAGTCCTATTGTCTTGCAGTTCTTGAGATAGTCAAAGGCATGGTTCCAGAGCGCAATGCCATAGCCCTTGCCGCGATATGCCGATTCACAGATGTAAAAGCCGACAAATCCAAAGGCATTTGAGTATTTGATCGCTGATACGCAGGCGATGGGTGTGTCGCCGAGTTTGCCGATGAAAAAGCCGTTTGGATCGGCCTGAAGAAAGCTCTGAGCGTCTTCCAGCCCCGGGTTCCAGCCTTCAGCGCTTGCCCATGAAATTGCGACCTCAAGGTCAGCGTTGTTCATCGTTTGAATGCTGAAGGTCTGTGAAGTCATTTTGTCACCAGAAACCGGATAGGGTGTTCAAGTGATATGAGGTGATCGCCATGCGGTCAATGGTGCGGAAAACCGGCGCTTTGACCACAAACCATCCGGCCAGGGAACGCATACGAAATTCAGCCAGGGCTTGGCGGGCCGTGCTGCAAAAGAAGCTAATTATGTCGAGGAAGAGGTTGGTACGCCCAACGGGACTCGAACCCGTGTTTCCGCCGTGAAAGGGCGGCGTCCTAGACCGCTAGACGATGGGCGCGGACGACGTCGTGACGTCGTGGGAGGCTTATATGCATAAAAAAGGCCGCCTGCAAGGGGCTTTTGAAGAAAATGTGAAAGCGCGTAGGGCCGCGCTTTCTGTTTGTGTAAAACTGTCGTTTTGTAAGGCGGTTCAAGACTTTGAACGCGTTACCATTCACCGGTGTTGGCCATGGAAGCCCATGGCTCAGCCGGGGCAAGAGACTCGCCCTTTTGAAGAATTTCGAAGGAGATGTTGTCTGGTGAGCGAACGAAAGCCATGTGCCCGTCACGTGGTGGGCGGTTGATTGTGACGCCTGCAGCCTGAAGTTTCGCACAGAACTCGTATATGTCGTCAACTTCATAGGCCAGGTGACCAAAGTTGCGTCCGCCTGTGTAGGTTTCCGGGTCCCAGTTGTAGGTCAGCTCCAGGAGCGGCGCCTTGACTGCTTTTCCAGACTCGATGTCTTCGTTTGCTGCCAGAAAGACGAGCGTAAAGCGTCCGGCTTCGTTGTCGATTCGCCGAACTTCTGTCATGCCCATTTTCGCGCAGTAGAAGTCCAGGGAGGCTTCGAGATCAGTCACGCGAACCATTGTGTGTAAATATCTCATGTGCTGTTTCCCCTCTTGGTTTTTCGTGGTGGAGTGATCTTCGTTTGAGATCACGGATGTGGCGCCACTATGACAGAAGTTGATGACGTTGCCAGTGCAGCAGAGATTTTAGCTGACATATTCAGTGCCTATGAAACCGGAATCGTTGCCTTTACGGGGGCTGGTATTTCGACAGAGTCCGGTGTGCCTGACTTTCGTTCTCCCGGCGGTCTGTGGTCGCAGATGCAGCCGATTGAGTATTCCGAGTTTCTTGCAAGTGAAGAAAGCCGGATGATCGACTGGAAACGCCGGTTCGAAATGAAGCGGTTGTTTGACGAAGCAAGGCCGAATGCGGCGCATGATTATCTCGCGCGGCTGGCACAAAAGGGCGCAATGCGCAACCTGATCACGCAAAATGTCGATGGTTTGCATCAACGATCGGGTGTTTCAGATGATGTTCTGGTGGAACTGCATGGCAACAGCACCTATGCGACATGTCTGGACTGCGATGAGCGCGCCGAACTTGATGCATGCCTGGCTGATGTTGATCAGGGTGTAAGCCCGCGCTGTAAGCGATGTTCTGGGCTACTGAAAGCAGCAGTAGTCAGTTTTGGCCAGCAAATGCCTGAAGAGGCAATGGCGAAATCAGTCACAGCTGCAGAGCATGCGCGTCTATTCATTGTGATTGGTTCGTCTCTGGTCGTCCACCCGGCAGCGCAATTACCTGTTCTCGCGGCACGTTCAGGCGCTGAGTTCGTCCTACTCAACAGAGAGGAGACGCCGCTGGATAGATTCGCAGAAGTGATTATCAGGGCGCCAATATCGAAGACTTTTGACTTTCTGGCGTCTCAATTTGGCCAGAATGGTTAAAATCCTCTGTGGTTAGGTTGATAAATGCGCTTTCCGCCTTTGAACAGGGTGTTATCCTTTCGTTAGGAATCAGTCAGCAGGTGAGTCGTTTGGATCAGTTGCAGGCTGAATGATGCGGTTGATAAGGGGCGAGTAGGCTATGGGGAGCAATACCTTTACGGATCCCCGCGTAATCGAGACGACAGACGATGTTGCTGTCGACGTGTTCGAGGTTGCGGGCTCTATTAAATGGTTTGACGTCGCTAAGGGATACGGTTTCATCGTCCCGGACGACGGCTCGGAAGACATCCTTCTCCATGTAACCTGTCTCCGACGAGATGGGTATCAGACGGCCTACGAAGGCGCTCGTGTGGTATGTGAGGTGCTTGATCGACCGCGTGGATTGCAGGCGTTTCGTATTCTGTCGATGGATGAGACCACAGCGTTGCATCCTTCTCAGCTTCCCCCGTCTCGCACTCATGTTCAGGTTGTTCCGGAAAGTGGCTTTGAAAAAGCGACTGTAAAATGGTTCAACAGGGTCAAAGGCTTTGGATTTCTCACGCAGGGTGAAGAGTGCGAAGACATTTTCATTCATATGGAAACGTTACGCCGTTTCGGAATTGCCGAGTTGCGACCTGGTCAGGAAGTCATGGTGCGCTTCGGATTTGGGCCTAAGGGCAAAATGGCAGCTGAAATTCGTCCGTCGGGTGCTGGAACCCATATTCCGTCTTCGCATTAGGCATTCATTCTTTTGCGCTGGAATGTTTTTAAAGGTCGGCATTGTCCGGCCTTTTTGTTTTGCGTTCTCCGCCGTGGACAAGGGCGACGTCCAGGTCTTATTTTCGCTGTAAAACTTGGTCTACTATTGCTTTCAATACATAGAATTTAAGTGGGGGGTATCATGCAGCTTCTGTTTCGCCGGATTGGTGCGATTGTTGCCGTTGTCCTTGTTATTGCAACTGCGTTTTTTACACTTGGACGCTCCAGTGATCTTGATCGGGCCGAAGTTCAAATTCTTTCGGGCGGTGACACGCATACCTTTCAGGTGGAAGTGGCCAGAACAGCGCCCCAGCGCGCGCAAGGGCTAATGGAGCGCGAGCAGATGGACGCGGATGCCGGGATGCTGTTTGTCTTCGAAGGGGCAGGGGAGCGGTATTTCTGGATGAAAGACACGCCGTTGTCGCTTGATATCATTTTTATTTCCGAGTCGGGTGAAATCATCCACATTGCAAATGACACGACACCGCGATCAGAAAAAATAATCCCGTCACGCGGTGATGCGCTTTATGTGCTCGAGGTGTTGGCCGGAACGGCAAAGCGCCTTGGAATTCGGGCCGGCGATCAGGTTGCCTCTGCCGCCATGTAGCTTTTGGTATGTCTGTTGGAACCCAAAAACGGGGATGAAAACATTTAATTTCCACAAGGCAATCAATAGGTGGATTCTTCCCTCTTGACGACGGCGATAACACCCGGTACACCCGCCACATCAAACGGCTCGGGGTATAGCGCAGCCTGGTAGCGCATCTGGTTTGGGACCAGAGGGTCGCAAGTTCGAATCTTGCTGCCCCGACCACTTTTCCCAATATTTCTATATGTTTAGCGACCTAGAAAGAACTCATTGTTCTTCTAGCTTGTGCAGAAGCACGTCAGTTCTTTTCGGACGTGCTTTTAGTTTTCTGTAAGCTCGTTCAAAATTTGAAGGTGTTTTTCAGCGGTCGCTGTATCACCGACTTTTCGCGCAGCGCGTGTCATGCCGACATGACATTCTGGTTTTTTGGAGTGAGCCTCAATGGACCCCAAAAACGTGGAAACGCTTTTTCAGGTTTGTTGCGCTGTCCGAGTATGCGCCAATCAGTCAGATCGAATTGATCTTCTAAAATAGTTCTATTGGGAAATTAGGTATCAACTTCGTTTTGAAGGATTGATTCTTAAAATGGCTCAGTCGTCTGAAAAGGCCTGCAGCAGAACCGTTACAATGCTGCGAAATTCGTCCTGTACGTCGCCGGAGAGTTCCTCAACGGAAGAGACCTGGAAATCAATTCGCAGAATCATGTTCCACATATCGGTCAAATTATGCCGATCAATGTCCGCCTTGAGGGCCTTCAAGGACCTCTTTTCCTGCAGAGCATTCGACGAGACGACGATGTCGCTTGGCAATAACGATTTGTGTTGCATTGACCTGGACTTCTGTGACTTTCGGCTTTGCGCTTACTGTATGCAACAATATCACACATACGTATACACTTACCGAACTTAATGTGACCTTATGGCATAATCGATAAGATGCTGTCTAGGTTGTGCAGGTTTTTTTGTGCACGCATTTGGAGGTATATACAACAAATTGCTACCGTGAACGAATAGCTACGCGCTTTATCCATATTGACATTGAGGCCAAAGGTGGAAAAAAAGCGGGTACGGGAAGCTTCATGGTTGTCTTCTGGACGGCTGGCGCTTCGATGTGAGAAAGGGACGCGAGATGGTTGCACGTATCTATAGACCGGCCAAGACTGCCATGCAGTCCGGCAAGGCGAAAACCCAGAGATGGGTTCTGGATTACGAGCCCGAAAGTCCTCGTTCCGTTGAACCTTTAATGGGTTACACTTCATCAGCCGATATGAAGCAGCAGGTCCGTATGGTTTTTGACAGTAAGGAAGACGCTGTCGGATATGCCAAACGTAATGGAATCGCTTTCCGGGTTGAAGAGCCTGCTGAACGCAAGATCCGCACTGCAGCCTATTCTGATAATTTCAAGTTTGACAGACTGGCGCCCTGGACCCATTGATCTGTGGTCCAGTTCGTTAATTTTGGATGCGTTCGCATCTAGCCTTGTCAAATGAATTGGTATGCTGAATAAGGTCGGCGTTTGGCTGAACTAGGACTGTGTAGATCCGTCAGCAATTTTGCAGAAATGGCCCCGTAGCTCAGCTGGATAGAGCACTCGCCTTCTAAGCGAATGGTCACAGGTTCGAATCCTGTCGGGGTCGCCATCTGCCTTTTAAGTCATTGTAATTACTTGTTTTTTGTTGTCGATGGGGTTTGGTGCAGAATTTTTGCGCAATCCTCCGTTCGGCAAATGCGTTTTGCCAAATGTGAAGTTTCTCTGTGTTCAGAAATGGCGCTGAACCTTGGTTCAGCAGCAAACCGGATCAGTCGGGTTTGCCGAGCGTCAACGGTGTGGTCTTGGCTTTGACTGCCATGTTCATTTCCGGATTGTCTTCATCCAGGGCGTTCATCGCCATATCGAGCAGATAGGCGCAAAACGCGCGGCCATCTTTTTCGGCTTCGCGTTTGGTAAATTCGATCATACGCTTCAGGCTTTCCGCTTCTTCTGCCGCTTTGGCATTTCCAGCCTTTGTCGTCTTGGTCGGTTTAGACATTTGCACACCCCTGCATTGAACGCTTTGTCTCGTGTTTCCTTAGCCAGTCTCGTGGCAAGAGGTTAACACTTCTATCAAATCTATATCCGATCTCTCGAAACCCTAAAGACCAAACATATTTGCGTCTGTTCTTGGCCGCTACTAGAGAGTTTCAAATGGAACTACTCTTGAGTGTATGTTCCTTTCGCTGCGTGAAATCAGCGTGAAAATAATCTGGTCAAAAGACCACTCTTTATCTAACCTGATATTTCCAAACGGGGATTTTTTATTAAAAAATTTGGAGAACAGCATGGATCGTGCTCCCGACAACGCCCGGAGCGTTCGTTTGAGTGTTTTCGGGATTCCCGCTGGTTTGCGTTCTGATGGTGTTGGTGTCGAGTTTCCCACCCGCAAATCGCTTGCACTGATCCTGATTTTACTTCGGTCTCCAGGCCTTATTGCTCCTCGCGAAAAGATAGCGGCCATGCTTTGGAGCCGCGCGGACGACACAAAGGCGGCGCAGTCGCTGCGACAGGCTCTGCGGCATCTGAAACAGGTAGAGCAAGAGCTCGGCTTTTCATTTTTTGAGGCGGACAAGAGTTTTGTTCGGCTTCTTCCTGGTATGATTGAGACAGACTTGGCTGAACTGGACGCGTTGTTGAGGACTGGCGATACGACGTCCTTCCAACGCGCTTGTGAGCTTTATGCAGGACCGCTCTATTTGGGTTTGGAGGGTCTTGATCCAGAGTTCGGTGATTGGGTCGCTGAAGAACGTGCCCAGTTTTCTGCCGATGCTGCAGCAATGACCCTAAAGACAATCGACAATCTGTCTTTCATTCGAAACGCCGACCAAATCGAGGCCGGAAGCAGGTTTCTGCTTCAGGTCGATAGCGCCTTTGAATACGGCCATCAAATGCTGATGAAGCTTTATCTCGCGAAAGGTCGGCGAGCAGAGGCGTTGCAACAGTTTCGCCGATGTGAAGTTGAATTACGGCGGCATCTGGATACTGAACCGGATGAGGAGACGAGGCGTTTGCTGGACGAATTCGTTCCTGAGCAGGGCCAGGAAGTTGGCAGTGTGACGCACGCCAATGCAGCCATGGCGCTGGCACCAAAAGGAGGGCATCAGGGGCTTTCGAATGTCGAGCTTCCCTGGCTGACCATAGTGCCTGTAGATGGATGGCCGTCAGGTGGATCCCAAGCCTATTCCTTCATTGATGTCTTGAGGCATGCAATTGGTGCTTTTCGAAACATACAATTGTTCGAGGCGGTGCCGGACGCAAACGGATTTGTGAGAGTTGCGGAGCGCACCAGGTACCCGCACCTGGGCTCTTATGTCTTGCGCGTGCGATGCGATGAGATGTTTCAGTCTCTTTTTCTGCAGCTGGAAGAACACCCCTCGGGACGCGTTCACTTCATGGATGTGGTGTCACTGAGCGAGCTCAAGGACATTGACCGGGTTCAGGTTAAAGCGGGAAAGCTTGTCGCGAGTATTCAAAATCATGTTGTTGCCCGGCTGCGGCACGATGACGGCAAAGACACTTTTTCCAAGTGGTGCTTTGCAGAAGGGATGTTGATGGAATTCAGTCCTTCAGCAGATGAACGTGCTTTCAAAACACTGAATGAACTGGAGAGTTTGCGTCCTGACTTTTCGCTGACATATGCGGGGTGGGCGTCTGTTGAGTTGAGAAAGCAGCTTCATTATCCTCTGGCAAGCCCGGCACAGATGCGCCCTGAAGATATTCTGCAATTGACTGAAAAAAGTGTGCTGATGGATCCATGGCAGACGTTTGCGCTGCGGATGCACGGCTGGGCCTACATGAATTGCGGGTTTTATGATGAGGCAAAAGCCACGTTTCGGGAGGCCGTGTCGTTAAACCCCTATGATCCCACCAACCTGCTTTCGGCAGGCGAGGCTCTGGCCTTTCTCGATTGCTCCGAAGAAGCCTTCCGCCATGCAGCCGCTGCTTTGGAGATCTTTCCCATGGTCCCGAGATTTTTGAATGATCACATGGCGAACATCAAGTTCGCCGCAGGAGATTTTGAGGGCGCGCTCAACTATTTGAAACGGGGGCGTACCGCTTCGATAGCTGCATTGGCAACTCGCGTGGCTGCGCTCTCCTGCAGCGGGCGGGAACATGATGCCCAGGAGGCGGTCGAGACTTTTTTTCGGCATGCGGTCAACGCGATCAGTGCTGATAGACGAACGGGGCTCGAAGCTGCACGAGAGGGCGCCTCGGGAGCCCCGGATCGTGATAATGAACAGCGGTGGCACGACGAATTTGGTCGGTGGCTGACCCGGGTCAACAAGTATCAAAATCCGGTGGTGCGAGAGAACTTTAAACGTGGCGGCCAGTTATTGGCGGATGGCTGGCAAGGCGCATTTTCCCCTTTGCAGTCTCTTCGATAGACTGCTGGAATTGGCCTTCTTCATTATTGGGGCTCTGGAACTTTACTTGGGCGGGGTTTAGTCCGCCTTTTTCTGGTGTTCCGGCGCTACCATGCACGACAACGCAGTGCCTTAGGGCGCCGGTCTTGCAAGGGTCAGAACCCAGAACATTTTCCATTTACCGGTGCTACGTGTTGCTGCAGCAAAACCCATTTCGCTCACGTGAGGATTGAGAAGATTTTTGTTATGCCCTTCGGATCCTTTCCAAAGCTGCACGACACCCGGTGTTGTGTTGACACCCGCAGCGAGGTTTTCCGCTGCCGCAACGTTGGCGTATCCAAGTTTTGACAAGCGCTCGGCCAACCCGAAAGCACTATGGGCCCAGGTGTCCATCGTGTCGCGCTCGGCAATGTGCCTTGCCATGTTTTGTGAAGCTGTGATCAGTGTTTCGCTGATTGTGAGCGGTGGCAGACCATTTTGTTGTCGATAGCCATTGACGAGTGCAAGAATTTCTTCCTGGCTGACCTGCTTTTCCTGAATGACAGGAGGCGCATCAAGGCTCGTCTGATTGAGAACCGATGAACATCCAGTCATGGTGCTGAGGCACGAAATGACAAAGAGCGCGCAGAGCTTCGCTGCTCCCTTGTTGTAAAGGTGTGAGATCGAGCCAGTCAGATCTAGAAAATACGCCATTTAGTCTTCATCTCCTGGCCATGCCACGCCTTCATCGGACCAGAACGGGTAGGGGCCGGGAAACCGCTCCACATAGGCGAGGTGGCTTACCAGTCCCGTTGCCTTGACATGTTGGTGGATGAAGTAGGCACTTGGCTCAAAGTTGAACTGAGGCGGTGCATCTTCTGCAAAGTCCAGGACCACCTGATGAGCAACACTGGGTGCAAGGGTCATGATCTTTCCGGCGAAGGCTGCGGTGATCGGTCGGTGTACATGTCCGCAAATGATCCGCTCAACGTGCTGTGCCGGCTCAATGACTTCTGCCAAATCGGCCGAATCAATCAATCCGATGCTGTCCATGCCGGCAAGGCCGACGGAACAAGGTGGGTGGTGAACAGCAACAACCGTTGGTTTTTCGCTCTGCTTCAGTGCGTCTCTGAGCCATGCAAGTTGGGTGCTGCCGATTTCACCGTGTGGCGCTCCCGGTACGCTTGAATCGAGTGCGACGAGACGCACATCACCAATATCAGCAGTGTAACAAAGCTTGTCACCGGTGTTGTCTGAAACGCCTGGGTAATCTGCAAATGCCTTCCGGATACCGGCTGAAGTGTCATGATTGCCTGGAATGACGTAGACCGGCATTGGAAGAAGATCCAGAAGTCGCTTGACGATGTTGTACTCACGTTGATCGTCGCGGTCTGACAAGTCTCCCGTTACAACCACAGCATCAGGGACTTGCGGGAGCGCCAAAAGTGAGCGCACCGCCCGCTCTGCAAGCATGTTGGTTTCGCTGACGCGATAACAGGCCAATCCATTTGGCCTTACATGCAGATCGGTTATCTGGGCAATCAAAGTCATTAATTCGGTCCTGAATCAAATATGCGTCGATGGGTTTTATGAGCCTATGTGATCCTTTTTGAAGCCGGGCTGCAAGTTGTTCCGCTTACAAGGTTTCTCTTTTTCTCAGGCTCATGTAGGAGAATGATCAAGGAGTACTATCGTTGTCATGTGACAATGATCTGACCGGTGAATTGAAAACGCGTGGGTTTGAGCGAAATGATCGATAAGCGAGACGCGACGAACGAGACGGATGCAGAGCAAGAGCCGTCCTCTGATCGCCGTGCCCAGACAGAAACAGCTGATATTGAAGCTGTTTTGCAGGGGGGCGATGCGCCTCATGTGGATCAAGATAGTCCGAACATCGAGGAAAACCCGGCTGTGGGACATGTGGAAGACGGAGATGCTACCGGGGCTGAGGCAGCGGAAGAAGCTGTCGCTGCCGGAGCTGATAGGGACGCGCAAGCGCCTGGTCACACTGATCAGCCTGCAGCCGCAGCTGCAGAAATCTCCAAGCCACTGTGGTTGAAGCTTTTCGGCCACGACCTGTCGGCACCCTTGTTATTGCTGGCTTTGGCGCTCGCACTGTTTGTTCCAGGGCAGTGGACTGTGCCGCCTTTGGATCGGGATGAACCACGATACACGCAGGCGACGAAGCAAATGCTTGAGACTGGTGATTATGTGGATATCCGATTTCAGGATCAGGCCCGTCACAAGAAGCCTGTCGGTATCTACTGGTTACAGGTTGCATCCATTAAACTGACCGGGCACGACGCAACAGCACCACTTTGGGTCTACAGGCTGCCATCATTGATTGGTGGCATCTTGGTTGTGCTCGGCAGCTACTGGATGGCGCGGGCTTTCACTGGTCCGCCTGGAGCGCTTCTAACAGCACTTTTTGTTGCCGGCGCCATCATAGTTGGTGTCGAATCCCGGTTGGCAAAGACCGACAGCATGCTGTTTGCCTCAATCGTATGGTCGCAAGGTGCACTGGCGCGAGTCTGGTTGGCAAATCAATCCAAACGCCGATGGGGACTAGCTTTTGTCTTCTGGTTCGGGCTTGCCGTTGGAACCCTTGTAAAGGGACCTGTTGCGCCAATGATCATCGGATTGACCATCGTTGCACTGGTGATCCTGAGCCGACGGGTCAAATGGTTCGTCTCGCTCGCACCATTGGTCGGCGTGTTGTTGTTCGCAGCGATTGTGCTGCCGTGGTTCATAGCGATCTATTTTGCGACCGATGGCAGCTTTTTCCATGAAGCCATTGGCAAGGACCTGCTTGGCAAGGTGGCTGAAGGTCAGGAGAACCACGGTGCTCCGCCTTTGACTCACCTGGCTGTCATGTTTGCAATCTTCTGGCCGTTGCCAGCCTTCTTCCTGGCGACGCTTGGCAGGATCTGGACAGATAGAAAGACAGAACGGGTTGTGTTCGCTCTGTCATGGTTTGTGCCGACCTGGATCGTTTTCGAGCTAGTTGCCACCAAGCTTCCCCATTACACGCTGCCGCTGCTGCCTGCTCTTGGACTTATGGTTGGCGCTGCTCTGCTTGAACCCCGCGAAGGACCGGGGAAACGGGGCTTGAATTGGGTATCGGCCTTGTTGGTCGCCGTTCCTGCGGTGGCTTTGTTCGCGGCCTCCTTTGTAGGCCCGTTGCTGTTGGGGGATTGGCCGTCTCCTCCGGGCGTCGTCTTTTGCGGTCTTGCTGCCGTGTTGTCACTGTTTGCAGCGCGCCAGTTTCTCAATGGAGCGGAACTTAGGGCGCTGCCGATGTCCATCGCCGCAGCGATTATGGTGGCATTCGGTTTCTGGGGATTTGTCGGTCCATCACTGAGCGCGATCTGGGTTAGCCCAAGGCTTGTTGCAGCAATTGACAGCACAGCCCCTTGTTCGGATCCTAAAGTCGTGACTGTTGGTTTCCACGAGCCAAGCTTTGTCTTTCTCAACGGCACAGATACCCAGCTGTCGTCGTCTGGTGGTGCAGCTGCGTTCCTGGCAGAACCTGGAGCGGTTGCTGCGCAAGGGTGCCATGTCGCAATCATCGAAAGCCGTCATGAAGACGCGTTTCTGGAAAGCGCTCAGAACTCCGGGCTTGTGCCCTCCTTGCTTGGCAGGGTAAAGGGCTTGAATATCAATGGCGGTAAAGAACTTGATATTGGTGTTTATTCTGCCGATACCGGGGTGTTGTCGTCTCAGTGAAGTGCTATTGCCTCTAGAGACTAAGCTGATTGAACTGGACAAGGGTGATCATTGGATATGAGCGTGAAGGCGGTAAAGCGGATAGCATCCCGAATGCGGCGCAACTTTATCCAGGTTCGCAGGGTGATTGCGCACCGGTCTGAGCGTGCTGTTGTTTACAAGGAAGTGCTGCGTCCTGGGCAACGCCCGCAGGATATCTTGGCGATCCTGCTGATGACGGTTGGCCTTGCCGTGATTGTTCTGGACATTCCGACCTATCCCTGGATCCGCTCACTGCCTGCCGAGTATGGGGCGACGTTCCGCGGTTTCACTGATCTGGGTAAGGCGCATTGGATTTTGTGGTCGACCGGCTTGGTATGCCTTTACTTGCTGGCGCTTGACGCGAGCAAGCTGACGTTTCGGCTCAAAATGACTGTGGGTGCGGTGTTCACCCATTGTGCGTTTATTTTTTACAGCGTGACGGCCACCGGCATTTTGGCGATCATCTTTAAATGGTCGCTGGGCCGTGCACGCCCGAAGCTCTATGAACAGTTCGGCCCGGTCGAGTTTGATTTCCTTGCTTTCCACGGTTCCTACACGAGTTTTCCTTCTGGTCATTCGACAACCGTTGGTGCCCTTGCAACCGCGCTGGCGTTTATTTTCCCCAGTTGGCGCTGGTTGATTATTGTGAGCGCCTTTTGGGTTGCGTTTAGCCGCATTATGGTGGGCGCCCATTATCCATCGGATGTTATTGCTGGTACTTTGCTTGGTATTAGTTTTACGTTCTTTACAGTACGTGCGCTGGCGCGCCGTCGGATCGGCTTTCATTTTGATGAAGCCGGACGGATTGTTCCAATTATGGGGCGGGTTTCGGCAAAAGCTTGCCTGAGGGCTTTTTGGTACAGTTTGAGCGGAAAGCGCAAGGCGACGAGAGCGCTTGAGCCGTCAGCCGAACAGCCTGAATAAATGAGTTTGAACATGTCTATGAGTTATATTGAGGCCTTGGCAACAGCTGCTGGAAACCTGGAAGTCAGCGTGATCGTTCCGGCTAAGGACGAATCCGAGAACCTGCCTATTCTGCTGGATGAAATTGCAGAGGCCCTGAAAGGCCGTCAGTTCGAGGTTCTGGTGATTGACGACGGATCCTCTGATGGAACTGATGCCGTCCTCCAGGACTATGCGGCGAAAAATCCCTGGCTTCGGCCCTTTCGTCATGCTGCAAGCTGTGGCCAGAGCTGCGCGGTTCGCACAGGTGTGCAGAATGCCCGTGGTGACTTTGTTGCGACGATTGACGGTGACGGGGAAAACAATCCGGCCTATATCCCGCAGTTGCTTGATGCGGTTTTGGCTGCCGGTTCAGGTGTCGCGCTGGGCGCTGGTCAACGTGTCGGACGCAAGGCGAGCCTTGCCAAACGGTATGCTTCGAAATTTGCCAACAAGTTGCGCGGTGCCATTCTAAAAGATAATACGCGCGACAGCGGTTGCGGCCTGAAAGTCATGCGGCGCGAAGTGTTTCTTCAGTTGCCGTATTTTGACGGTTGGCACCGGTTTTTGCCAGCGCTCGTCATTCGCGAAGGCTTTGGGGTGGTGCATGTTGATGTGCTGGATCGCCATCGCCGTCATGGAACGTCGAAATACGGCATCTTTGATCGTGCACTGGTTGGAATTTGGGACCTGTTTGGTGTGTGGTGGCTGCGCCGCCGCCGCAAAAAGCTTCCACAAGTGACGTCGCTCGCCAAGACGAGCGCATAAGGTTTTAGTGAAATGAACGCATTGCTTGAGTGGCTGCACAGTGTTTTTGTTCAGCAACTGGATTTCTGGGTTATTCTTGGCTTTTTCGCGCAAGCGCTGTTCATGATGCGCTTTGTGGTGCAGTGGATCGCGTCCGAGCGCGTCGGCCGTTCGATTGTTCCAGTTGCCTTCTGGTTTTTTTCCATCGGCGGCAGCATCTTGTTGCTGATCTACTCAATCCAGCGTCAGGATCCGGTTTATATTGCCGGCCAGGGCCTTGGCCTCGTGATCTACTTCCGTAACATCTGGTTGATCTTCAAAGAAAAACGGCGCGACCCAACTTTGTGATCGCGCCAAATCTGATGAAACTGCGGATCCGTTAGCCAAAGGCCTTGTCAAATGCCTGGGCAAGGTCGTTGATGAGGTCTTCCGGGTCTTCAAGACCGATGTGCAGACGCGCCGACTTCTGGTCTGCATCGTAAGCCGTTGCTGTGCGCTGGTCCTTGAGCTTCACCGGGATGGCGAGGCTTTCAAATCCACCCCAGGAATAGCCCAGACCAAAGAGTGTCAACGTATTGAAGAACAACGTTGACTGAGCATCTGTCGTGCCTTGTCGGAAATCAAAAGCGAAGAGGCTGCTGGCGCCAGTAAAGTCACGTTTCCAAATACTGTGACCAGGGTCGCTTTCAAGAGCAGGGTAGCGGATGTTCGCGACTTCGGGACGGGTTTTCAGCCAATCAGCGACGACAAGCGCATTTTTCATGTGGCGTTCAAGGCGCACAGACAGTGTACGAAGACCTCGAAGGGCCAGGTAAACGTCATCAGGAGCCACATGGAGCCCAGTGGTGCCGTGAAATGCGTGCAGGGCTGGCCAGGCGCGTTCGCTCGCGCTGATTGTTCCCAGCATCACGTCAGAATGGCCGACGATGTATTTCGTCCCGGCCTGGATGGAAAGATCGACGCCAAGATCCAGCGGGCGACAGTACAGCGGGCTCGCCCAGGTGTTGTCCATTATAACAGTCGCGCCAATGTTTTTGGCCGCGCTGGCGAGGGCAGGAATGTCCTGCATTTCGAACGTCAAAGACCCTGGCGACTCCGTGAGAACGGCAGTTGTGTTGTCTTTGAAGAGATTCTTGATATTCGCCCCTAGAGCCGGATCATAATAGTCCACCTCAATTGCGAACTTCGGCAGGACCGTATCTGCGAACTCGCGTGTTGGCCCATAGGCGGTGTCCGCAATCAAGATGTGATCGCCGGCTTTTAAGCAAGATAAACAAGCCGTTGCGATTGCATTGAGACCGGATGTCGCGAGCTTAGTGCCTGCTGCGCCTTCAAGTTCGGTGATTGCATTTTCAAGAGATTCTGTTGTTGGCGTGCCGCGTCTCGCGTACGAGTATTTTTGGCTGCCTAAACTCATGGTTTCAATGTCAGGGAACAGGACCGTGGATGCATGGACCACCGGCGGGTTGACGAACCCATGGAAATCACTTGGATTTCTACCGATCTGTGTCAATTGTGTGTCTATTTTTTGCGCCTTGCTTGATTGGCTTTTAGTCATGTTCACCTTCTGTGCATTTTAATAACCGCTAAAATGCGCTTCTTCACGAAATTTTCTGAAATCTGAAACTGCTGCCTCTTGACCCGCCGCTTCAAATGCAATCGTATGAGTGTGTTGAAGAGAGCAACACGTTTGTTCTGGCGAGGTATCAGGTGTTCGATTTACTTTCAACACTAGCATTTGCTCCGCTGTCGAACTGTTGGTGGCTTCAACGTTTAGAGTAAAAAGATATGGGTAACAAAAGGCTGCATATCCATGACAAAGAAAATCCTTCCTATCGTACTCGGCGCTGCACTGGGAGTTGCTGCGACGGCTGCGAATGCTACCACTCTGGAAGATGTTAAAGCTAAAGGCTTTATCCAGTGTGGTGTGAGCCAGGGTCTTCCTGGTTTCTCCAACCCAGATGCACAGGGCAACTGGGCCGGTCTCGATGTTGATTTCTGCCGCGCAATGGCAGCAGCAGTCTTCGCTGATGACACAATGGTCAAGTTCACGCCGCTTTCTGCCAAGGAGCGTTTCACTGCGCTTCAGTCTGGCGAAATTGACGTTCTGTCCCGTAACACAACCTGGACAATGTCTCGCGACACACAGCTTGGTCTGAACTTTGCTGGCGTAAACTACTACGACGGTCAGGGCTTCATGGTTCGCAAAGAGCTGGGTGTTTCATCTGCTCTCGAACTGTCCGGCGCATCTGTTTGTACCAACACAGGTACGACAACTGAGCTGAACGTTGCCGATTACTTCCGTGCGAACAACATGCCATACGAAATCGTTGCTTTCGAAAAAGCTGACGAAGTTGTTGCTGCATATGACGCAGGTCGTTGTGACGTTTACACCACTGATGCTTCCGGCCTCTACGCTCAGCGTTTGAAGCTGACCAACCCAGGCGACCACGCTGTTCTTCCGGAAATCATTTCCAAAGAACCTCTTGGTCCGGTTGTTCGCCAGGGCGACGACGAGTGGTTCAACATTGCTAAGTGGACCCTCAACGCAATGATCAACGCCGAGGAACTGGGCGTGACATCTGCGAACGTTGATGAGATGAAATCTTCCGACAACCCATCCGTTAAGCGCCTTCTGGGTGCTGAAGGTGCGTTTGGTGAAGCAATCGGTGTTTCCAATGATTGGGCATACAACATCGTCAAGCTCGTAGGTAACTACGGAGAAAGCTTCGACGCCAACGTTGGTCCTGAGACTCCACTTGGAATTGCCCGCGGTGTGAACGCACTGTGGTCCGATGGTGGTGTGCTCTACGCTCCACCAGTTCGCTAATACTTGAAAATGAGAATTCCCGGTGCCAAGGCGCCGGGAATTTTTACATAAGGGGTTGGAGGCCCGGGGAAGGCCTTTCAACTTAAACTTCGCAAAACTGTTCCGGCCGACAGGGGTGATGATACATCACGGAGGAACAGTTTTATCGGAGCAGCAGCATACACTCCGGTATCAAGAGAGTGGCTGTTCCAAAAATAACGGGCGAGGGTATATGTCTGTTCAAGAGCAAGACACCGCGGTTCAGCCGCAACGTGCTTCGCTGTTGAATGATCCAAAGGTACGCGGTCTTTTTTATCAGACTGTGTTGGTTTTGGCGTTGGTTTGGTTTGGTTGGACAATTGTTTCCAACACACTTGCAAACCTGGAACGCCAGAACATCGCTTCAGGTTTTGGTTTTCTGGAAACCACAGCCGGATTTGGCATCATTCAGGCGCTGGTCGATTATTCCGAAACATCTAGCTACGGGACTGCACTGCTCGTAGGCTTTTTCAACACGCTGCTTGTCGCGGCAATCGGCATCATTTTAGCAACCATCATCGGTTTCGTACTTGGTGTTGCGCGACTTTCGAACAACTGGGTGATCTCAAAGCTGGCGTATTGCTACGTTGAGCTGGTTCGAAATGTTCCTCTGCTTTTGCAGATTTTCTTCTGGTATTTTGCTGTTTTGAGGGCTGTTCCGGGCAAACGGGACAAATGGTCCTTTTTTGACACCTTCCATCTCAACATTGCCGGTCTTCGTGGACCGCGTCCTGTTTTTGAAGAAGGTGCAGGTTTCATTGGTTATGCGATTATTCTGGCGCTTGTTGCCATCGTGTTTATCGCGCGTTGGGCCTCGAAACGTCAGGCCGCAACCGGACAGCAGTTTCCTGTCTTCTGGACCGGTTTGGGTTTGCTGATCGGTTTGCCGTTCATTGCCTATCTTGCCGCAGGCATGCCGGTTTACTTCGACTATCCGATCTTTGTTGAGACCGGACCGATGCTCCGTCGCGGGTTTACGCTGGGTACGGGGTTCAATGTCATTCCAGAGTTTCTGGCTTTGACACTTGCGCTGTCTCTTTACACAGCCTCGTTTATTGCAGAGATCGTGCGTGCCGGGATCCAGGCCGTCAATCGCGGACAGACAGAGGCTTCGCATGCGCTTGGCCTTCGTTCTGGTCCAACATTGCGTCTTGTCATCATTCCGCAGGCGATGCGCGTGATTATTCCACCGCTGACCAGTCAGTATCTGAACCTGACGAAAAACTCGTCCCTCGCTGTTGCGATTGCATTCCCGGATCTTGTTTCGGTCGGTGGTACCGTCCTCAACCAGACAGGGCAGGCGATTGAAATCATTGCGATCTGGATGGCCGTTTATCTGTCACTCAGCCTGATCACGTCCGCATTCATGAACTGGTACAACCAGCGCATGGCGCTCGTCGAGCGGTAAGGAGCAATATCATGTCAAATGCTGAGACGTTCCATATAAGAACAGATGAGGCGCCGCGGCTTCCCGCTCCGGTGTCTACCACCGGGCTACTCGGCTGGATGAGGAAGAACCTTTTTTCCTCAGTCGGAAACACGATTCTGACGTTGATCGGAATTTTGATTGCGTACCAGTTGATCATGCCTTTTATCCAGTTCGCGCTGATTGATGCGGTCTGGACTGGTGATAGCCGCGAAGCGTGTCTTGCCCCGGAAGGCGGACATGCCGGTGCGTGTTGGGCGTATGTCATCGATTATTTCCCGCAGTTTATGTACGGTCGGTATCCGACCGAAGAGATTTACCGCGTGGATATTGTCTATGCCTTGTTTGTGCTCTTGTTGGTTCCGTTGGCGATCCCAACTGTGCCTTACAAGACGCTCAATACAATCTTGTTCCTCTTTGTCTTCCCGGTTATTGCCTACTTCTTGCTGACCGGTTTGGTGATTGGTGACACTGTCATTTTGCCAATCGTTGAAACCGCGGTTTGGGGTGGTCTGCTGGTGACCCTGGTGATCGCGGTGACGGGTATCGTTGCCTCGCTGCCAATGGGCATCCTGCTGGCACTTGGTCGGCGATCGGATATGCCAATTGTGCGTCTGCTTTCGGTGATCTTCATCGAATTCTGGCGCGGTGTACCATTGATCACGGTGCTCTTCATGTCATCGGTGATGTTGCCGTTGTTCCTGGAAGAGGGCGTGACCTTCGACAAGCTCTTGCGCGTGCTGATCGGCGTGACGCTGTTCTCTGCTGCGTATATGGCAGAGGTCGTGCGTGGCGGTCTTCAGGCCATTCCAAAGGGTCAATATGAAGGTGCGATGGCGCTTGGGCTCCGGTTCTGGCAGATGATGGGTCTCATTGTGCTGCCTCAAGCGCTCAAACTCGTCATTCCAGGTATCGTGAATACTTTCATCGGACTGTTCAAAGACACAACACTGGTTCTGATTATCGGAATGTTCGACTTGCTGGGCCAAATCCAGTCATCGTTCTCTGATCCGAACTGGTCCACGCCGACACAAGGCCACACGGGGTATCTTTTTGCTGCGCTCGTGTTCTGGGTCTTCTGTTTCGGTATGTCGCGATACTCCTTCTTTATGGAGAATCTCTTGAACACCGGGCACAAACGATAAGTCACGTTCTGTCCGGAACGGGGCCTTGCTCCGTTCCGTTCCGACTTTTTGGAGAGAATAAATGAGTGAAAAAGCAGTAACGCCAGAGGAGCTGGCTGCCGATCGTTCGCGCATGGCAATCTCAGACACGGAAGTGGCTGTTGAAATCATTGGCATGAACAAATGGTACGGTGATTTTCATGTGCTTCGTGACATCAACCTCAAGGTGATGAACGGCGAACGCATCGTGATTTGTGGCCCGTCCGGGTCGGGTAAATCAACGATGATCCGTTGCATCAACCGTCTTGAAGAACATCAGTCAGGACAGATCCTGGTCGACGGCAACGAGTTGACCAATGATCTGAAGAAGATCGATGAAATCCGCCGCGAAGTTGGGATGTGTTTTCAGCACTTCAACCTCTTTCCGCATCTGACAATTCTCGAGAATTGCACGCTGGCGCCGATCTGGGTCCGCAAGATGCCGAAGAAGCAGGCTGAAGAGATTGCGATGCACTATCTTGAGCGGGTGAAGATCCCTGACCAGGCGAACAAGTACCCAGGTCAGTTGTCTGGTGGTCAGCAGCAGCGTGTTGCGATCGCGCGTTCGCTGTGCATGAACCCAAAGATCATGTTGTTCGATGAGCCTACATCGGCTCTTGATCCAGAAATGATCAAGGAAGTGCTCGATGTGATGGTCGGTCTTGCTGAAGAAGGCATGACAATGCTTTGCGTCACCCACGAAATGGGCTTTGCACGTAAAGTGGCGAACCGTGTGATCTTTATGGATGCGGGCCAGATCGTTGAAGAAAACGAGCCTGAAGCATTCTTCACAAACCCGCAGCATGAACGCACACAGTTGTTCTTGAGCCAGATCCTGCATCACTGATTGATCCTGACGCTCCTTGTGGGCGTCCTGGGCGGCGATACAAGATCAAAGCTGTCTTTCATGGGCCCTGGAACGTCGGTTTCAGGGCCCATGTCGTTTTTGTTCGATGCCATGCGATGGACGCCATGCGTGACGCTTGTGGTCAATGACCAAGATGCCGAGATAGCATCTTCCATGTGCGTGCGTTCCGGTCAAAAGGCCGCCTTTACGTTGCGAAATCTGCGACGATATATTGCATTTTAATTGTTTTTCGTACGCAAGATTATTCCTTCCATGTGATCGTCTGATCTAACTCATGGATTGGATCATCTCACATGCACTTCAAATGGTCGGCAGGATTGTGCGGCTGCCTATCTCTTCGATTGGCAACACTTTTGACATTTGCTGTTTTTTCAAGTGGCAGCGTTTACGCGCAGGATGCTGATCTACCAGTCGAGATACTGGGAGCCTGGAAGGTCGTCGCTATCGGTGGCAAACCGTTGGCCGAGGATGCGCATATCATGGTTGAATTCGAGGAGACCGGAACTCTCGACGGTAGCAGCAATTGCAACGTCATGTTTGGTCCAATTGCGTTCGAACAAGGCATGTTGCAGTTCGGTCCCTTCGCGACGAAGGACAAAATCTGTTCAACTGAAGCCTACCAGCAGGAAAAACGTTATCTGGATTTCCTGACTGTCTCCAGAGGCTACATGCGAATGCGGGAGGACTCATCGCTTGTGCTGCTGGATGTAAACAGCCGTGAGCTACTGCGCCTGCAGGAGGTCGACAACTAGATCCCTGGGATCAATCAGGTTCGCGTGCGTCAATCTGTGACGATTTCGACATCAGAGCGCGCGCCCCATTCGGCCCAGGACCCATCGTAAAGTTTCAAATCCTCTACGCCCAGGATTGTCAGCCCCAAGGTCAGAATTGCAGCGGTCACGCCTGATCCACAGCTTGTCGTGATTGGCTTCGACAGATCTATTCCGGATTTATCGAATGCCTGTTTCAAAGCTTCACCGGTCTTGAAGGTGCCTTGCTCGTCCAAAAGCTCGGTGAAAGGCAGATTGAACGCACCGGGCATGTGACCGGATTTCAGGCCCGCACGCGGTTCTGGCGCTTGACCGCCGAACCTGGCGGCAGAACGCGCATCAAGCACCTGCCGCGACTTGTCCTTGAGGACCTGTTTGACATCATTCAAATTGGCGACTGCACGCTCATCGAGGCGTGGATGAAAGTGGCGCGGTGAGGTGATGGTAGCCGCGCCTGTTTCGACAGGCAAGTTTTCTGACTTCCACTTCGGCATTCCGCCATCAAGCACGTAGACATTTTCAACACCCATGGTGCGGAAGGTCCACCAAACGCGCGCGCTCGAATAGTAGCCAAAGTCATCATAGACAACGATCGTCATTCCATCGCCGATACCCATCTTGCGTACAGCAGAGGAAAACACATGGGGTGCGGGCAACATATGCGGCAGGTCGCTCGCCGTGTCGCACACCTTGTTGACGTCGAAAAACACTGCGCCAGGGATGTGGGCGTCTTCGAACAAGGGTGCCATGTCCGGTGTTGTAACCGGGGGCATCCAGGCATTCACAACTGCGATAGACGGATCATCAAGACGCTCAGTAAGCCATTCTGTGCTCACGAGTGGGTAATAGGTCATGATGAGATCCCTGTACTGATTTTGTCGCTGTGGTGCGCAGGTCTTGCGCTATCTCGACATAAGATGAGATGCCCACAGGTGCAAGGTAGAACTTCGCATAAAGCATGAGCTTACTGGCGTCATAATTGCCTCAACCGCGAGAAGCCTGTGCCGCCAAAAGTTTTAGCGCGAAGGTGCCCATGATACCCGCAAACAGCCAGTCAAAGGCCTTCATAGCCTTTGGTGAAGAGCGCAAGAAACGGGCAAAAGCGCCAGCGCCGAAGACCATCGCCATGCAGGATGGAACGCCGAGCAGGTTGAAGTAGAAGCCGAGAAACAGGAGTTTTTGGGCCGCGTGCGGATCGTGTGCAGATACAAACTGAGGCAGGAAGGTCACGAAGAACAATACGATTTTGGGATTGAGCAGATTGATTGTCAGTCCCTGGCTCCAGATTTTCAGAAGCTTTTCGTTCTTGCCTTTGCCTTTATCCAAAGTGAGCGCTGATCCGCTGCGCACTGCCTGGAAAGCCAAGTACACCAGATAGGCTGCCCCGGCATATTTCAGGAATGCAAAAGCGGTCGCAGAGGCTGCAATCAGCGCTGAAATACCAAGGGCGGCGAACAGCGAGTGAATAACGATGCCACTGGCAGCGCCCATGACAGATACAGCACCTGCCTTGCGCCCCTGTTGAAGGGTTTTGCTCATGAAAAAGGTCATGTCAGGTCCTGGCGTAATCGTCAGGATGGCCACTGCCAATGTAAACGCTGCCAAAACGCCAAAGTCAGGAATGAAAGACATCAGGACTTCCTACTCGCAAATGGAAGCCGAATGTAACGCGCCCGCGCGCGCGCTCCAACCATAAAAACATGAGTGCTGGGCACTCATGTCACAAAGTTATTGGAGGCGTATCTTGATGCAGGGATTTACACAATGGGAGCTTTCAAAGCGCTTTCGCGCTCAAGCCAGGTCGGCGTTGGCAGAGACTTGGATTTGAGGAACGCAGGGTTATAGAGTTTGGACTGGCTGCGGGTTCCATGATCGCACAGGATCGTCACGATGGTATGGCCCGGTCCCATGTCCTTTGCCAACCTGCGTGCGCCCGCAAGGTTTATGGCAGAGGAACCGCCCAGAAGAAGGCCTTCCTTTTCGGCCAGATCGAACACCAGTGGCAGGGCTTCTTCATCCGGGATCATGTAGGGATGTTCCACCTTGATGTCTTCAATGATCGGGGTGGAGCGGCCCAGTCCGATACCTTCGGCAATCGAGCCACCTTCGGTTGCCTTGGCTTCTCCATCCTTGAAGAAGTGATACATGCCAGCACCCAGTGGGTCGGCGCAGCCGATTGTGATCGATGGCTTGTGTTCCCTTAAGTAAGTCGACACGCCAGCGAGTGTTCCGCCTGATCCGACCGCGCAAACAAACCCGTCCACCATGCCATTGGTCTGGGCTAGGATTTCCGGACCGGTGGTCAGGTAGTGGGCCTTGCGATTGTCCAGATTGTTCCATTGGTCGGCAAAGAGAACGCCGTTAGGCTCAGTTTTGCGCAATTCATCGGCTAACCGTCGGGCGACATGCTGATAGTTGTTCGGATCCTTGAAGGGCAGGGCAGGCACTTCGATCAGCTCCGCTCCGCACATACGCAGCATGTCTTTCTTTTCCTGCGTCTGCGTTTCGGGAATGACGATCACGGTCCTGTACCCACGAGCACTGGCCACGAGGGCAAGACCGATACCGGTGTTGCCGGCCGTTCCTTCAACAATCAGGCCGCCGGGCTTTAGATCGCCGCGCGCTTCTGCATCCAGGATCATCTGCCGCGCCGGGCGGTCCTTGACCGATTGGCCCGGGTTCATGAACTCTGCTTTGCCGTAGATTTCGCAGCCGGTCTCATTTGACAACGTGCTGAGCCGAATGAGTGGTGTGTTGCCGATGGCATCGATAACGGAACGAATGGCTGGCATTTTTCTGTCCTGTGGCGCTTAAGGTCCCGCGAAGCTAGTGATCCTGCCAAAAGAGTGCAAGTGTAGCTCACGGCCGCTCATGGTTCAGGGGTGCATCCAAAAACCAGACTTTGGGTTTTTGGCGCCTTCAGTGGCTAAAGATCGACAATGCGATATGAGACAATGCTCAAAATGCGGAGCATTCTGGAATGATATTGCTATTTGCATCACAGCACGACAAAGCTGAATAAAACCGGAGTGTTAGGATAAGTTGGGTTCAACCTGGTTTTACATAGATCATTTGCCGAACATCGATGTTGCCTGAGCGAAAACCAGCCTCGCAATAGTGTAGATAGAACTCCCACAGACGCTTGAACCGCTCGTCGAAACCCAGTGGTTTTATGCGTGGCCAGGCCTCACGGAACCTCTCGCGCCATTCTGCCAATGTGCGGGCGTAATCCTGACCGAAAATCTTTTGGTCTGTCAGGTCGAGCCCAAGCTTTTTGCCCAGCTCTCCAAGTTTGCCTGGAGGAGGCAACATGCCTCCGGGAAAGACGTGGCGCTGAATAAAGTCGGTGCTGCTGCGGTAGTCATTGAAAATACGGTCCTGGATCGTGATGATCTGTAAGCCGGCGCGCCCTCCAGGCTTCAAGCAGTTCGACAGCTGCTTGAAATAGGTCGGCCAATAACGTTCACCCACCGCCTCGAACATTTCAATTGACGCGATGCGATCAAACCGGCCTTTCTCGTCCCGATAGTCTTGAAAGACGACATCGACCTTCTCGTTCAGTCCGGCGTTGAAAATACGCTCCCTGGCATAGTCGTACTGCTCTTGAGAAATTGTCAGGGCCTTGACCTTTGCTCCCACTTCGCGGCCGACAAACTCGGCAAAACCGCCCCAACCACAACCGATTTCAAGCACTTCATGTCCGGGCTGAATATCTGTTTCACGAACAAGAGAGGCATATTTCAGTTTCTGTGCAGTCTCCAAATCCGGTGTCGTATGATCAAATATGGCGGAGGAGTAGGTCATTGAGGGGTCGAGCCATTCCCGGTAGAACGCGTTGCCCAGATCATAGTGTGCGGAGATGTTTCGCTTGGAGCCCTTGTAGGTATTGGCGTTCAGCCAATGACGGGCCTGTAGCAGAAGCCTTGTGAAGATATTGCCGTTTAGGAATTGCCCGACAGCGTCGCGATTGATGCAGAATAGCTCCAGAAATCCGGTGATGTCCGGTGAAGACCAGTATCCGGCGATGAAGGCTTCGCCGACACCGACGTCGCCGCCTTTGAAGGCCATGGAGATGAATTGCAGGTCATGGATGTGAAGCTCGGCATTCGGCCCTGCTTCACGCCCGACGAAGGTGAAACACCGCCCGTCAGGCAGTTTGATGTCCAGTTTTCCGTATTGAAGATGGGTGAGAAGAGAAAAGCCGAACCTTGCGGACTGCGGCAGACCCGCTGACACTTGCTTTGCATTTTCTTTCGTGATGACAAGAGAATTCTTCATCTTAAACCTCCCGCTTTGTTTTATTTCACGCCCATTTTTGTGTTCATGCAAGAGGTGGTTTAAATCTGAATGGTATGCTGCGAGCGAACTTCGCGGCTAAGTATTCTTCCTGACGTTGGATAAGTTTCTGAAATCAATAAAGTTCTACCCACTCGGTGGCCGGTTCGTTTGGGGTCAACTTTTTGACTTCGCAACAAGACTTATACGTTCTTGTGGTCGAACGTGGCCTGAAATGGGGAAAGGCACCGCAACCTGGGGAGGGGCGCGGTGCCTGATATTGCAGACTTTAGGAGAGTAAGTAGTTCGGGTAACGGGCTAGACCACGACTGTGTCGGAGAGCCATGCCCAGGCAAGTTTCAGGTTGTTGGCTGCTCCGTCAAAGAATGCCGAAATCTTTGACCATAGAGCATCACCCACGGCGCCGAACACTCGGTGTGTGGACGTATCGGGGGTGTCTTCCGCAGGGTCCGGCTGGGTGGGAACCATGCGGATTTCTGGTGCGAGGCGTGTTCCGATCAAGAAGATGTTCTGATCCGGCAAACGATCGCTGATTTCTTTGGGTACAGTATCCTGTTCGATGAAGGCGCGCGCGACAATTGCGCGTCCATCGGGCAGCAGATGGCTTTCGTTCCGAGCGACCGTGCTGGAATAGACAACTTCACCATGGTGATCAGTCAGCTCGACCCATATTTGAAGTTTACCGTCCAAAACGACTTCACCGATCCAGATGTCCATTGGATTGTCAAAAGGGTCTGCTTCCGGCGCCTGTGACGGGGTCAATGTGACTTCCAAGGGCGCCTGATGTGACATCAATTGTGGCCAGGACTTTGTCGCGACAGCTTCAGCCGAGGTAGATGTGAACGAGAACGCAGCAAGCACACATGCGGCAAGCAAGTAACTCTTTGAACTGATTTTTCGATGCCCGGTCAAATATGTCATGTGCCGCCCCCAAGACGAAAACACTGAAATTTCTAACAAGAGAGTGGCCGTCAATACGTCAGAGCCGCCTCACTTTCGTCAAGATTTGACCACATTTGCGGAGGCGCTGTCATGAAGATTTATGTATACGTTGTAACGGGGTTTTTAAATTGTTAAGTCAAAGGATCAAAAGCGGATCAGATTGTTGTAAGCCTCTGATGCTCCTGCAAAGTAGTTTTTAAGTCAAAAAAATCTACTATTTGAATTGAATTGGTACAGACAGCTTCAATTTGCTCTGTGTCATGCCCGGCAGGAATTTCGGGAACGGACTTGCTCTTCTGACGGTATCCAATGCGGCAGAATCCAGGTTCTTTTTTCCAGAGCCTTTTGCAATTCGGGCGCTCAATAGTTGACCGTTTCTGCCAATCGTGAAGGCAATAATTACTGTGGCTCGACCGCTTCCGCGTACACCTCGTCTGGCGCGTCTTAATTTGCGTTGGACCTTGCCTTTATAATTCGATGTTGCCGCGTTGCCAGCCTCACTGTCTTTGCCGGACGCCCTGGCTCCGCCTTTTTGCTTATTTTGGCTGCTCTTGCCCCCGGCACCTTGCGACGAGGATGCGCGTTTAGTGATCTTCGCCTTTTGGGGTGGTTTGCTTTTTGTTTCTCTTTGCTTTGGTGGCTTCTTGATAAGCGGTTTTGGCCTTGTTCGCGGCACCGGGATCGTTTCTGAGACTTTCTCAGCCGCCTGAGTATCCACCGAGCTTACTCTCTGAGGCACTTCCTGGCGGTCGTGGCGAGCGGCTTTACTTGTTAGCGTTTCAGTCGGTTGTGACTGGACTGGCTGTTGAGGCGACTTTTGGACTTTTGTTGCCTCTTCAGTCGCTTTTTGCGCCTCAACAAAGTTTCCTTCGGCTGCGCTGTTCACGACAGGGCTGGTAAGCGCTTGGGTCGCAAGCGGCTTGATTGCTTTGGAGACTTCTTCTGGCTCTGTATTGGCAACCGGCGTTGGTTCTGCTGGAGAGACACTCGTTGGCTTCAGCGGCTCGGCTTGCAGTGTCTCTGTTGGGACAGGCTTAACGGTGGAAGCAGTCGTGCCAGAGATAAGTTGGTCAGAAAAAGCATCTCCGAGCGTGACAACTGACGTAATGGATCCGCCTGCCTCTAACGCGACGTCCTTCGGCGTTACCAAAATCGACCAGGCAATCGGCGCGAAATGCATGATTATTGAAACCACCAGCGCTGCTCCCAGCATGCGCCATTGTCTGGAGGTCGAGACGCTCGCCACTATTGTCCCCTTTGGGTAACGATCGTGACCTTGCCTGCGCCGACCTTTTGTAGGGAGCTGACGATACTGACAAGTTTCAGGGCTGACAGGTTTTTATCTGCAATGAGCCTGACTGTCGGAGCAGACGTAGTGGTTGTTTCTTGCGCTGATTGTTGTGAAATGGCCGTTTTTGAGCCATCTGCGATTTGAGCCCGCGCCAGTGCGATGTAGCTTTCAGCGCTTACCGGTTCGTTTTGGTAGAACAGTGCCCCATCTTTTCTCGCAACCAATCCGTCAGGAGGAGGCAGGGCAGGGGCGTCACTGGTGTCGATCAGCTCGACTTCCTTGTCCATTGGCGGGGCCAGCTGACCGGCAATCAGGAAGAAAATCAGCATCAGGAATACGATATTGATTAGCGAGATGGTGTTCTCGCTTTTGCGCTGTATGGGGCTGATGGCGATCTTTTTCATCGAGTCTTCTGCGGCTCATGCGACGGTTGGCAAAGTAATCTGGAGCGTTCGAACGTGTGCCCGCTCAACGGGCTATTGTGAGTTTCAGACCATCAATGCGGTGGATGGTTTCAATTGCGCTGACCAGATCTTGTGCATCCGTCTCATCGCCCTCGGGGATGAGGAAGAGGGATTTGGCTCCCTTTTCCTGCAGAGCGGTCAAGCGATCTGTCGCTTCGTCAGGCGAGATCGGTGCGCCGTTGATGCGCCAGTTGCCTTTTTCGACACTCATGAAGATATCCGGTGACTTGGTGCTTCCGGTGCCTGCGCTACCGGGCAGGGCAACTTCTACTTCTGCAAAGCGTGTGAAGGTCGACGACAGCATGAAAAACAGCAGCAATAGAAAGATGACATCAATCAGCGATGTCATCGAGAGTTTGCGGGCTCGCGGCTGAGGTATGTCAATGCGCATTTGCAACTCTTGCAGCCGGGCTTGGGTCTTCGTTCTGGCTCACAAGATGTGCGGTCTCGATGTCGGCCTTGTCCTGTGCGAAGGCAAGGAGCACGCCGGCGCTGAGCGTTTCGATAGCAACGCGCTCGTGATCAATCCGGCTTTCAAAGAAAGTGAGCAGCAGTGAAACCGGCATCGCGACGGCAAGGCCGGCGGCCGTTGTCAGCAATGCGACCCAAATGCCACCCGCCAGCATGGACGGATCAACGGAGTTTCCGGCAGATTGCAAATTTTGGAATGCTTCAATCATACCAAGGACGGTGCCAAACAGGCCAAGCAACGGTGCAACCTGACCGATGGCGTCGAGCGCTTTCAGGCCCCACTGTTGCTGGTGCAGGCGTGCCACCGCACGGCGTGAAATCTCATCTTCGATCTGATCACGGGTCAGTGTGCCGCGTGTTGACAGGTTCATCGCTGCGCAAACACACTCCTCGGAAGCCGTTCGCGGCGCCTGAATCAGCCCCATAGCGTCTTGCTTCTTGCCTGCGCGCCAGAGGTTGACCGCCTTTTGAGCCCTGCCGGAGCGCCCGACGCCTTCTTTCCAAAACTGCACGGCCTTGGTCAAGACGAGGGCCCCGGCGATCATCGACAGGCATGCAATCAATGCGACGACGGGCCCGCCGGCATCGATCAAGGCAATGGCTTCATTGATCACTTGGGCCAGAATGTTTGTTTGTGGCATCGGATCAGTCCTGTTTGAAAACGGTCTATTTGATAAAGGTGATGTCGGTGCGGGATTTGGTCACCAGCGCATCGATGCAAACTGTTGATGCTTTATCGGATGTTGGTGTGTCACAGCGTGCTGAGCCATTGACCAGTATTTTGCCAATAGAGCCGCAAGTCAGGGCTGTGAGCTGGAACTGACGTACGACCGTCTTGCCGGAGGGCATTGCGCCAAAGTCGAAGGCCGTCATTTGCTCGACAAGATCATCGGAGTTGAACAGCACGAATTCATAAGCAACGTCTGCCAATGCCTGCTCCGATGAATTGTTGGCAACAAAGGTGACAAGGCATCCCTTGTCGGTGTCATTGGCACGGTTAAGCTCAAGGCTGATAGTGTTTTCGCTCGCATGCGATGAGATGGCACTGGAAGCAAGCAAACAAACTGAGAGGAAGGCTTTGAGGGAGAAAGCCTTTTGGTCTTGATTGAACAAATGCATGCTTGAGCAGCTCCGGAAGTGAGTTTCCTGAAGCGCTTGGGCGGGGAAGTTTGCTTCGGGAATCTAAACAGGACTCTAATAGTCAGGTTTTTAGAAAATATGAATAATTAAGTCAAGTATTATGCGGTGGGGCGTGCGGGCAGGTTGTGGCTTACACATGATATACGTGCGTATCATGTGTAAGAAGTCAGCGCAATTTGTTGCTAGATCGATGATCTGCAATAAAAACGTATTTCTGATATTTTGTGGAGGTTTAGGTGGTGATGGCTCCCCGAGCAGGGCTCGAACCTGCGACAATTCGATTAACAGTCGAATGCTCTACCAACTGAGCTATCGGGGATCACCACGGTGGGCAGCGCTTGGCCGCCCCGTCGCTGGACATGCGTATATCAAACGCTTTGCCGGTTTGCCAAGGCCCGTTTTGAAAAAATTCAAAAAAACTGCTCCAAAGCTGTGGGCTTGTGGAAATGTCTTTATGTTTCAATGGCATGGATTTCATTTTGGCAGCTTTATGACGTCTGCTGCGGCGTGCGAACTGGCGCTGGTTCATATCAATTGTTTCTGTTCCGGGCGAGAAATGAAGGCTTCAGGGCACAATTGCCTGTTTGAGGCGATGAGGCCTTGCGGTTCTAATCTTTTGTGAGAGAGCACCTCAACCCGGTTTTCCTTGTTCCTCATCAAAGAAACCGATAGAGAGGAAGTCGATGGTGCGCCGTGCTTGAAAGTGATTTTCAGCCATGGCGCTTAAACGGGAACAGGGTGTGGACTTTTCCAAATCCCTGGCTGCCCCCGCAACTGTGAGCGGTGAGGGTGCCTGCAAAATGCCACTGGATTGATAAGGTCCGGGAAGGTGCAGGAACCTGTCAGAGCCGTGAGCCAGGAGACCGGCCATTGTTTGATTTTGATCCAACGCCGTCGGGTGGACGGTTGGGAGGTATAATGGTGTTTGCCAGCAACTGTCGCTGTTTCAGCGATGTGGAGGCGTCCTCGTGATGTCTCTCGATTCCAATGTTCCGTCTGCAGTGCATGCAACGCTTGTTCTGGGTGGCGCACGGTCTGGAAAAAGCCGTTTTGCCGAAACGCTTGCCCGTGGAACAGGTCTTTCTCTTGTCTATATAGCCACGAGTCCGGTTCTGGACGAAGAAACCCGCCAGCGGATCGATGAACATCGCCTTATGCGCGGCGACGGCTGGCGCACAGTAGAAGAAGAGCTGGAGATTGCCTCCGCTGTTAGCCGTGAAACGGCGGCTAATCGCGTGCTTCTGGTCGACTGTCTGACGCTTTGGCTCAACAATCTGATTTATCACGACAAGGATGTCGTGGCCGAAATCGACGCTCTATGCGTAGTGCTCTCGGCGCTCAAAGGTCCCTGCGTGATGGTGTCCAATGAAATTGGCATGGGTCTGGTACCCGAAACGTCGCTTGGTCGAAGGTTCCGCGATGCGCAAGGGCGGCTCAATCAGCAAATCGCCGAGACCTCCAAAAATGTAATCTTTGTGGCAGCCGGGCTGCCGCTTCATCTTAAACCGTCAACGCAGTCGGACTTTTCCTTATGACAATCGGATTGAACAAGACTTCAGGGCAGAAAATCCCTGCCACCATCGTCACCGGCTTCCTGGGAGCGGGCAAGACTACGCTTGTGCGCAATCTTCTTACAAATAGTCAGGGCAAGCGCATTGCGCTGATCGTCAATGAATTTGGCGATATGGGCTTTGATGGATCGCTGGTCAATGGCTGCGCTGATCCAACCTGTGCGGCCGAGGAGGTGGTTGAGCTGACCAATGGCTGTATCTGTTGCACCGTTGCAGACGACTTTCTGCCGACAATGGAAATGCTTCTTTCGCGCGAGGTGCCACCTGAGCATATTGTGATCGAGACGTCCGGCCTGGCACTGCCTCAACCGCTTGTCAGGGCCTTTTCCTGGCCAAGTGTGAAAACCAAGGTGACGGTGGACGGTGTGGTTACGGTTCTGGACGCAGCGGCCCTTGCCGAAGGTCGTATTGCTCTGGATGAGGACGCTTTGGAGCAACAGCGCTCAGCCGATGAGGCGCTAGACCATGAGAGCCCAATTGAAGAGCTTTTCCATGACCAGTTGGCTTGCGCCGACCTTGTTGTCCTCAACAAGGCGGATCTGGTCTCTGAAGACAAGCTTTCAGAGGTCCGCGAAAGGATCGCGAGCGATATTCGTCAGGGTGTCCAGATCATTGAGGCTGAAAACGGGCTTTTGCCGATTGAGGTTCTGCTCGGCCGCGAGGCTGCCGCAGAAGACGACATGACAGGGCGCCACGAGCACCATCACCATCATCATGATGACGACCATGACCATGACCATGACGATCATCACCACCACGATCACCACCATCATGATGACTTTGAAAGTCACGTAGTGACGGTTCCCGGATTTGCGAGCCCTGCAGATGTTGAACAGAAGGTGCTTAAGGCCATGGGCCTGACGGGCATTCTTCGTATAAAGGGATCCGTTGTGATTGAGGGCAAGGCAGCACCAGTCATGGTGCAGGCTGTTGGACCACGCGTTGAAACCTGGTTTGCATCGGGAAGTGAAAGTGCGAGCCGACTTGTGGTAATCGGCCTCAAGGGCCTTGATCTGGAAGCTGTCGGCGATGTGCTGACGGGCAGTGCGGCCTAGGCCCAAGGATAGTTTATGCATATTCTAGCCGGGCAGGCACGCCGTATCGAAGATGGCGGGGACGCAGTCGATCTGGGCCAGAGCCCGGCGGATGTGTTGTTCCTGTCGGCGGCGGATACAGAAATTGCTGCCTTTGCCGATGCCTGCGATGCGTTGGATGGTAGCGGGCAATCAAGCCTGCGACTGGCCAGCATCATGGCGTTGCACCATCCTTATTCGGTTGACCTTTACGTCGAGAAAACGGTGTTTGCGGCAAAGGTTGTGGCGGTCCGTTTGCTGGGCGGCGCTGAATATTGGCGTTATGGCGTCGAGCGGCTCGAAGAAGAAGCGCGCCGCAATGGCTTCAAGCTCATTCTGGTTCCCGGTGACGACAAATGGGATGAGAGCTTGGCGCGCCGTTCGACGGTGCCAGTGGCGGAGGCGCGCCAGTTCTGGCGTTATTGCGTTGAGGGTGGGGCTGGTAATTACCAGAACGCCTTGAAGTTTCTCAGTGCGCTTGCAGGGGGCGAACAAGATCCTTTGCCGCCGGTACCTTTGCCACGGGCTGGACTTTATCTTTCAGGCCATGGTGCGCCAGACTTGAATCTGGTCCGAGCGTCCTGGGTTCACAGAGATGCACCAGTTGTCGCGATCACGTTCTACCGCGCTCTGCTTCAGGGCGGACAAATGGGGCCTGTGGACGCCCTTGTCGGCGCTCTTTCGTATCTCGGGGTCAATGTCGTTCCGATTTTTGTCTCGTCGCTGAAGGAAGCAGAGTCCGCTGCCGTTCTGGCCGGTATTTTTGATGATGTTCGCCCTGATGTTATCTTGAATGCCACGGCCTTCGCGGTTTCCAAAGCTGGGGTTAAGCATGAGGCGACGCCGCTCGATCGACCGGGTAAACCGGTTCTGCAGGTGGTCTTTTCCTCCTCTTCTGCAGAAGGTTGGCGGGAAAGCGATCAGGGGCTATCGATCCGTGATCTCGCCATGCATGTGGTCTTGCCGGAGCTGGATGGCAGAGTGTTGACCCGGGCTGTTTCCTTCAAGGAGGAAGCTGCACGGCATGAGGCGACACAGTCTGCCAGTGTGCGTTTTGTGCCTGTTGCTGACCGTATTCGGTTTGTGGCGGAACTTGCTGCAAACTGGTCGCGGCTATCTCGCGTTTCTGCTGAAGACAAGAAAACCGCCCTGATCCTTGCAAATTATCCAAACAAGGACGGACGGCTTGCCAATGGAGTTGGTCTGGACACACCGGCAAGCTGCGTTGGGCTTTTGCAGTCCATGGCAGCCGCTGGCTACGATGTCGGCGATGCGCCAGAGACTTCCCGTGCATTGATGGATCAACTGACTACGGGTGTCACAAATTCCCTGGATGGCCGTGGTGATCGTCTGGCCTATGAAAGCCTGTCACTCAAGGCGTATGTAGCTGCTTTCGAAAGGCTTCCGGAAAGCGTTCAATCGGCAGTGGTTGAGCGTTGGGGAGACCCTTCCGCAGACCCGCATGTGGTGGATGGCGCGTTTCGCCTGGCGCTGCACCGGTTCGGTAACCAGGTCGTTGGTATACAACCAGCGCGTGGCTATAACATTGATCCGAAAGAGACTTATCACGATCCGGATCTGGTGCCGCCGCATCACTATTTTGCTTTCTATATCTGGTTGCGAAGCGTCCACAAAGTCGATGCTGTTGTCCATCTGGGCAAGCATGGCAATCTGGAATGGCTGCCTGGCAAGGCGCTTGCCTTGTCTGAAGACTGCTTTCCTGAAGCTGTTCTGGGCCCGTTGCCAAACATCTATCCGTTTATCGTCAATGATCCGGGGGAGGGAGCCCAAGCCAAGCGTCGTACATCTGCGGTGATTGTTGATCACCTGACGCCGCCTTTGACGCGTGCTGAAAGCTACGGGGTTGGGGAGGAGCTTGAGGTTCTGCTGGATGAGTACTATCTGGCAAGTGGTGTTGATCCGCGCAGGTTGAAGGCATTGACGCGTGACATTCTGGATGTTGCGGCCCGGTACGGGCTCGATCAGGATATCGGTCTGACAGATGATATGGATGAAGAAACGCGGTTGACGCGACTCGATGCGCATCTGTGTGATCTCAAGGAACTGCAAATTCGCGATGGGCTTCATATTCTGGGAGAGGCGCCCGAGGGTGAACTTCTGACAGATCTTCTGGTGGCCTTGGCGCGCGTTCCGCGCGGCAATCGACCCTCGCAGGAAAGCCTTCAGCGGGCGATAGCCAAAGATCTGGGGTTTGTCGGGTTCGATCCAATCGCCTGCGATTTTTCTGCCGGCTGGTCCGGTGAACGTCCTCTGGAGCTTGAGGAATTGAGCACTTCTTTGTGGCGGTCCAATGGGGATACTGTTGAGCGCATTGAACTTTTGGCGCAAAAAATCGTGTGCGAGGAAAACGTTCCTGAAGGGTGGGATGCAACATCTGCGGTTCTTTTGGACATCCTTGGAGTCCTGAAGCCTGCGGTTAGTGGTTCGGGTGTTGCAGAAACAAAGGCGGTGCTGCGCGCGCTTTCTGGCAGGTTTGTCGAGCCCGGTCCATCCGGGGCACCATCTAGAGGTCGACCGGATGTGCTTCCTACAGGACGTAACTTTTATTCGGTAGATGTGCGCGCTGTTCCCACCGAAACGGCATGGCGTCTGGGAGAACAGTCGGCGGCCCTTGTCGCAGAGCGCTATTTTCAGGACGAAGGCGAATGGCCAAAGGCTATCGTTTTGACCTGTTGGGGCACGGCGAACATGCGTACAGGCGGTGATGACATTGCACAGGCATTGGCCCTCATCGGGGCGCGGCCAGTGTGGGAGCCGGGGTCTGGGCGCGTCACCGGGTTTGATGTCTTGCCGCTGTCAGATTTGCAGCGCCCACGCATTGATGTGACGCTTCGTGTCTCCGGGTTCTTTCGTGACGCCTTTCCGCATCAAATGGATCTCTTTGTCAGTGCTGTTCGCGCAGTTGCCGACCTGGATGAGCCCATTGAGGCCAACCCGATCGCAAGGCGCGTGCGTGAAGAGCGCGCGCGATTGATTGAGCAAGGGGCTTCTGAAGCTGAAGCGAAAAAACTGGCGGGCTTCAGGGTTTTTGGATCAAAGCCAGGTTCTTATGGCGCAGGGTTGCAGGCGCTTATTGACGAAGGTATTTGGGAAGAACGGCAGGACTTTGCCGAGAGTTTTCTGGAATGGGGCGGTTATGCCTACGGCGGCGGCGCGTCAGGCGCCCGTGCTCGAGAGGCGCTGGAAACACGGCTCGGCGCTGTCGACGCTGTTCTGCACAATCAGGACAACCGCGAGCACGATCTTCTCGACAGCGACGATTACTACCAGTTTGAAGGTGGGCTGGCGGCGACCGTCGAAACGCTCAAGGGCGAAGCGCCAAAGATCTTCCACAACGATCATTCACGGCCTGAACGTCCTGTGGTGCGCACTCTGTCTGAAGAGATCGGACGGGTGGTTCGGGCCAGGGCTGCCAATCCGAAGTGGATCAACGGGGTGATGCGTCACGGCTACAAGGGAGCCTTTGAGATTGCGGCGACGCTGGACTATCTCTTTGCCTTTTCAGCAACCACGCGCGCGGTCGGTGACCATCATTTCGATCAGCTTTTCGAAGCCTACATCGAAACGGAAGAGGTCAGGGTGTTTTTGGAAGATGCCAACCCTTCTGCTTACCGCGAAATTCTGGCAAGGTTTGCCGAAGCGCTTGAGCGCGGGCTCTGGACACCGCGACGCAACAGCACCCATCCGATATTGCAGGAACTGCGTGAAACAAGACCGGGATCATTATGAGCGACAAGACCACCGAGCTTTCTGAAGATGAATTGAACGCCCGTCATGCGGACAAGATGCGCAAGAAAAAAGCTGCGCGCGACAAGATCATGGCAACCAAGACCATCGAGAAGGGGTTGCTGATCGTCCACACAGGAAAAGGCAAGGGCAAGTCCACCGCCGGGTTCGGCATGGTGTTTCGCTCGTTAGGCCACGGACACAAAGTCGGAGTGGTGCAATTCGTCAAGGGACGCATTGAAACGGGCGAACGCATGGCGCTCGAGCGGTTTTCCGATCTTGTGACCATCAAGCGCATGGGAGAAGGTTTCACTTGGGAGACCCAGGACCGCCAACGCGACATTGATGCGGCAAGGCAGGCCTGGGAGGCCGCGAAAGAGATGATCACTTCGGGCGATTACCGGCTGATTCTGTGCGATGAGCTGAACATCGTGTTGCGTTACGACTATTTACCAATCGCGGAAGTGGTCGATTTCCTAAAGAATGAAAAGCCGGAAGATGTGCATGTGGTCATCACGGGTCGCAATGCGAAAGACGAACTTATAGACATCGCCGATCTGGTCACCGAGATGACCCAGATCAAACATCCCTTCC
>JABXHV010000175.1 GCA_013373445.1 Paracoccaceae bacterium
GCCTTGATCTGGTTTTCCTGCTTCTGCTGGGCATCTGCGAATTTAAGATCAATGCCACGCTTTTCAGCTTCTTGCTTGGTGACAGTTGTTTCAGCTGCGCGCCAGCCGGACTCAGAACCGATCTGGGAAAAGCCGATCGTCAGATCAGCCGCCATTGCGCCTACTGGTGCGATAGCCATCGCGCCAGCAACTAGAATTGCTTTAATTTTCATTATCTCCTCCACTGCGAATTCACTTCGCAGGCTGCATTAAGTAATACTTTATTACTTTTGTAAAGCGTGTTTGGAGGAAGCACACCAACTGAAGCGGGAAAATCAATATTTTTAATTTAATTTCAAATAGATAAATCTGCATAAAAAAAGCCCAAATCGTTAGATTCGGGCTTTTTTAGGTTCATTTAGAGCTCTTCCTACCAGTTAAACTGCTTCGTGGCAGTCAACTTAAAAGTGCGCCCTTTGCCTTCATCACCCGCAAGGCTGTTAAGGTATTTACGATCAAAGATATTATCCGCTGATGCGCGGAACTCCCAATCTTCCATACGCCCCTCTTGTGGTTTCCAGCTCGCAAACAAATTGTGTACGGAGTAAGCACCAAAGCGTGTTCCATTGCTCTCGCGACGCGTCGCCACGAAGTCACCGGTCCAACCAAAGGTCAGGTCGTAGTCAGGAACTTTCCCTCCGAGTGTCAGGTTCAGCGTTGTGGCCGGTACAGAATCCAAAGTCGTCTTGGCTTCCAGGTCTTCGCCAAACATACGGCTGAAAGCGAAGCTACCGAAGGCATAGGTGCTGTCGTAGGACCCTTCCAACTCGATCCCCATAATGCGCGCCTTACCAATGTTCTGGTAGTAGGAAACAGGTCCGGCATAGGTTCCACTCGAGCGCGTATCGATCAGGTTGCGCAGATCATTGTAGAAACCGGTCGCCTTCAGGCGGAAACCATCACCATCTTGTACAAGATCGTCGAAGGCAACGGAGAAACCCGCCTCGTAGTTGTTGGAAGTTTCCTTCTCAAGTCCCATGCTCGCTGTGCGATTCACGGTCCAGCCGCGACCAGGCCCAGCGGTGGAGAACATTTCGTCGAGTGTCGGCATGCGCTCGGTATGCGCAATAGAGCCAAAGATCGACAGTGTGTCATTAAACTTGTATAGCGCCGCCAACTTTGGTGAAAAGGCGACATCTGACTGGGACGTTGCAGAAACAATGGAGCTGTCGGGATCCAGTGACACAAAGTCCAGACGAACACCCGGAATCAGCGTCAGCTTGTCAGCGATTATCAACTCATCTTGTGCAAAAATTCCAATCTTCCGATCATTTCCCTCAGGATGTGTGGTGATCGCTCCATCTGCACTGTCAGCAACACGTTGTTGATAGCTTAGCTGCGTTCCCAGTGTCAGGTAATTCTCAAACTGGCTCCACTTGCTCTCGAATGTGTTTTCCAACTTCGCAGACCAAGTCTGATAGCCGTACTTGGAATCTGACAGAATACCGCCAGCGCCACTGTCGGAATTGGACTGTTTCACCTGAGTGTCCGAATAGGTCAGATTGGCTTTCAGATCCAAAAAGCTATTGGCAGTAGCCGGGTTTTCATACGAGATAACCGCCGTCTGATCCGTGATATCGCGATCAATTTTACCGAATGCGCTCAGTGTTCCAGTTTGTGAATAGTCCGTATTGTCAGCGTCACTGCTCCAGCGCTGATAAGAAGCGCGCAGGACCTGTTCACCCTGATCGCCAAAACGATGTGTCACTTTCGCCAACCCCGAGATGGACTTGGCATCTGAACCCGAAATAACGTCACCAGAACCAGCGATAAAATTCTGGTTGGAGCGGAAATTACCGTTGAGCAAAACAGAAGTCTGATCCGAGAATGTATAAGCGGCAATCACAGATCCAAGTGCACCACCCATGTTGGTGTCATATTGGCTCTTCAAACGAACAGCGGCCTTGTGACCGTCCTTGATAAAGTCGTCAGCATCCTTGGTCGTGAAATTGACGACACCACCAATGGCCCCTGCTCCATAAAGTGTAGAAGACGCAGGTCCGCGCAGAACTTCGACCGATTTGTAGAGTTCAGGATCGCTGAAGAACGATCCCATGCGGTACTGCTCATAAAACTTAACAGCGCCGTCGACAGACACGATGATCTTGGACTCATCTGCCGAAGCCAAATCACCGACACCACGAATGTTGAAGGATTGGCCACCAGCCCGATCACTGCCGACAATCGAAACGCCAGGAACAGAACTGAAGATCTCTCCAATTGTTGAAGCCTGTGCGTCGTCGATTGTTTCCTGGTCAAGAACCGTCACCGCCTGAGGCGTATCGATTGCGACTTTGTCGCGACCTGCTCCGATAACGATAAGATCCAGCATTGTGTAGCCGGTTGATTTTTTTGTACTCGCTTCTGTTTCAGCCTCTTGAGCTGACGCAGTAGCAACAACACCCATAGCCCCAATGACAGTGCTGGCGAGCAACACCGACAGGCGCGCACGATATGACATATCGCACCCCTTTGTTTTTCTTGAATTGTGATCGTGGAATTTGGCTGGCGACCCGGACGGGCTTGCTGGCAAGAGACACTCACGCTGCTCAAATCGGCAGGTGAATACTTTAATATGAGTTTTATACTCATATATAAATTTTCTGCAAGCTCTACCTGCTCCTTTTGGCGGTAAGCCCCTCGCCGCTCTATGGCGCAGAATGAATCAACGGCAAGAATGGGCCGATGTCTGAGCCCAGCGCACTGTCAAAAAAGGTTGGTGATTGCTACACTGTCTCCTGCAGGCGACCGCCGTTTGGATATTCACAAAATTGTTGGAGGGCATGCAAAAGGCAACCAGAAACCCCAATGGTCTGAGATTGCTTAAAGTTTTAGAAAATTTAGAGATACGCGCTTCAGGCTAATCACGCTGAGAGCAATCTCCTATGCAAAACCACGGATGCGGCTTGGATTTGAATCTGCTCATATCAGGCATTGCTGAAGCAAAGGAATTTTCGATTATTTGTTCCTCCCACTTCACACACAGCAAAGCAAAAACAACACCCCATCCACACACACTAAGGCCGACACTGTCGGCCTTTTTTGTGGGGTGTTTCCAGCTTTCCACCAGATCAATTCCTGACTGCTGCGAATACCTGCCCTGTGCGTTGTTTGTTCAAACAAAAAGGGCCGCAACATCGGATAGATGCTGCGGCCCTTTTGTCGTCTTTTGGAAGCTGGCTTTACAAAGCCATACTTACTTCATTGTTGGGATCGAGAACTCTGCTCCATCCTTGATGCCGGACGGCCAACGGCTCGTGACCGTCTTTGTGCGCGTCCAGAACTTGATGGAGTCCGTACCATGCTGGTTCAGGTCGCCGAAGGAAGATTGCTTCCAGCCACCGAACGAGTGGTAGGCGAGCGGCACAGGGATCGGAACGTTCACGCCGACCATGCCGATGTTGA
>JABXHV010000157.1 GCA_013373445.1 Paracoccaceae bacterium
AGAGTCATCTGAGAGAAGTTCATACCACCTGCAGTAGACTCATCGAAAGGAAGAATCCAGATGTGCTCAGGATCATCTACGTTATCTGGAGCGAAAACAGCACCGAAATCATCAGTTAGGCTATAAGCACCAGAGTTGATCACCTCGTCAGCTGCATCAATTGCATCTTGCCATCTTGGCGTACCAGTATATACTTCAGCATTGAGGTATAATCTGGTCAAGAAAGCATAAGCACCAGGCTTACTTACTCTACCGTACTCTTGTCTTCCATCAGGAAGATCAGGAATAGCAGCTAGCAATTCAGCCTCAATGAAGTCGAATGCCTCTTGTCTAGTAGATTGAGGAACATCTACTCCAGGAGTAGTATTCAACTTTATTCTACCAAAAGTGTCCATCAGCCTCCAGAACATAAATGCTCTGGCGGTTCTCAACATAGCCACTTGCGGAGCAGCAAAGTCTCCGGTAGCAATCAGACGGTTTGCCTCATTAATTGGACCATAGGTGTCGTTCCAAATGTTGTTCAGGGCGGAGTGTACAGAAGTCCACTCATGTCTGTGCATATCTAACCAGATACCACCGTCAAACCAGTCACCACCTTTTTGAGTAATTACAGCTTCGTCAGAAGAAATCTCCTGAACAGAGAAGTAACTTCCGTGCCAAGCTGCACCATTTCTCAAGCCATTGAATGCTGATGCAATACCATCATTAGGCTGTGCTTTATTCACGTTGTTGGTCACACCAACACCCGGGTTCTGCGGATCAAAGTCTTCGGTAAAACCGTCTTTGATTTCTTCTTCAAGATCTGTACACGCACCCACAGTAAAGAGGGTCAATGCCAGAGCTAATATTCTTACAGTATATTTCATGTTCTTTGTTTTTTTCAATGATTAGAAGCCTATGTTCAAACCAAAAGTGAAAGTCCTGTTGGTATAGTAGTTGTTTCTTCTATCAATACCAGGAATAAGTGGGTTTCCATCATCTGTCAAAGACGGATCTGGATCAATTCCCTCATAATTAGTAAGGACAAATGCATTCTGAACACTTAGGTAAGCTCTGATATTACTGAACATTTCGCTACCTGACATATCGAAGTTGTAACCCAAAGTGGCGTTATCAAGTCTGAAGAAGTCAGCTTTTTCAACATACAGTGAGCTATAAAGTGCTTGCGTTAATTCAGGAATCTGAAGATCTGTTTTCGTTCTGTTATAAGAGTTAATCGCTCCCGGATCAATTGGCTCATAGAATGCTCTAAAAGTATTCACCAAGCTGTGGCCAAGGGCTGCTCTAAAGAACACATTCAAATCCCAGTTCTTATAAGTCATTGAGTTAGTCCAACCAATCTCTACAGAAGGAATACCGTTACCTAACACTTCAAAGTCTGCATCAGCGTCCAATGCATTACCTGCACCAGTGATTAGTTGTCCATCACCATTCACGTCAACAAAGACTGGGTTACCTTCTGAATCAACATTACCTGAGAATACAGGTCCCCAGATTTGTCCAACTTTATCGCCAACAGCAGTCAAAATCATGTTAGTTCCGTTTTGACCAGGAGAACCTAAGTTACCCAATACTTGACGATCTGTAACAAACTCTTCAAGCGTAGTTGCATAAGAAGAAAGTACGATACCAGGTGCCCAAGAGAAGTCTCCACTACCGATTCCGCTATGGTTCAAGGCAAACTCTATACCTTTAGTATTCAACTTACCAGCGTTTTCATATCTACGGTTAGTTCCGTAAACTGCTGGGTCAACATCTCTTTCTAGGATGAAGTCATTGATATCTCTGGTGTAAACATCTAAGCTACCGCTCAATTTACCACCTAGCAATCCAAAGTCAAGACCAAGGTTGATCTCAGCTTTTTCTTCCCATTTCAAGTCATTGTTAGCTGCTCTGTTAAACGAAACAGAACCACCACCACCGAATCCATAAGAGTATGAATCTTGTGCAAGACCTGAAGGTCCTGGTAATGAACCAGTCACACCGTAACCAGCTCTAAGCTTCAATTGGCTGAAGGCAGCTACATCGATGTACTGAAGAAGGTCAGCACCCACACCGAAGGCAGGGAAAGTACCCCACTGATTGTCTGCACCAAGCTTAGTTGAACCCTCTCTTCTTACAGAAGCATTAACGAAGATAGCGTTGTTGATATTCCAGTTAACTCTACCAAAGAAGGCAATGATTCTGTTCTCTGGAGACTCATAACTAAACATACTTACATTGGCTCCGTCACCAAGAATGTTACCAGATGCTGAGATAATGTTGTATCCTATATCATTAGTAGGAAAGTTACCTGCTTCCATTCCGAATCCAGTTGACTGATCTTCCTGGAATGAATAACCCGCTGAAACAGTTAGGTTAGAGTTGCCAAGATCGGCAACATAAGTACCATATGTTTCAAGCAAAGTGAATCGATTTTCGTCAGTTCTTCTAGTGGCTAAACCAGTTCTATTAAATCCAACGAATAACGAGGTAGAGGGGTAGAATGTACCACCTGAAAAAGTGCTGAACTGTTGCGCGTAGTTAGCCGACCAAGTAAGGTTGTCAGTAATGTTATAGCTCAGTTGCGTATTAAAGTTCAAATTCTTTCGCTGACCAATATTGGTATTCTGTTCTACAATGGCCACTGGGTTGAAGTTGTCAAACAAAATCGCCTGGAAGTAGCTACCATCAGGGTTGCGAATTGGTGCAGTTGGGTTGAACAAGGCAGCATATCTAAATGCTTCATTGAATCCGAATTCTTGCTCTCTGTTAGTTAAAGACATGTTGAATTTGATATTCAATTTGTCATTCAGTGCATAGTGATCAATATTAGCTCTTGCATTTATTTGATCAAAACCGGATTTTTTCAAAATACCTTGAACGTTTCTGAAGTTAGTAGAAACACGGAAGGTAGTGTTCTCAGTACCACCAGAAACAGCAATGTTATGAACATTAGTAATACCTGTTCTTGTAATTTCTTCTTGCCAGATTGTTTCCGACCCGAGATCATTACCGCCTGCAGCAACATACTCGCTTGGAGTCATTACCGGCTGGTATTTGAATACCTGATCAGCAGCAACATAACCATTATAAGTTGCAGTTAATCCTCTACCGCCTCTTGAGCCAGTTTTAGTAGTTACAAGGATTACACCGGCAGAACCACGAGAACCGTAGATCGCAGCGGCAGAACCATCCTTCAATACGTTCACAGACTCAATGTCATTAGGGTCAACGTTATCTAGTGAAGCACCGATAACACCATCCACGACAACAAGTGGTTGAACGTTGGCACCAACAGTTGAAATACCTCTCAAACGAATAGTAGCACCACCATTAGGGTTACCACCTTTGTTGTAGATACTCAAACCAGGTACTTTACCTTGAAGGAGTTGGGCAGGGTCATTCACATTACCCTTGTTGAATTCCTTGGCATCCAAGGCTACCACGGAACTGGTGATCTCTTTCTTTTCCTGAGATCCGTAACCTACCACAATTACTTCTTCTAGTTCAGCGAAGTCAGGCTCAAGAGCCACGTTTATGGTAGTTTGATTACCCACTAGTACCTCTTTAGTAATATAACCTACGAAAGAGAATACGAGTGTTTCGTTAGCGGCCACATCAATGGTATAAGTACCATCAAGACCACTTGGTACACCTCGTGTTGTACCTTTTACTGTAATGTTCGCTCGGGGGATTCCCATACCGTCATCCGAGCCGGTTACCTTTCCGGTAACTGTCCTCGTTTGTGCCATCAGTGCCCCTTGGAAACCGACCGACAAAACGAGAAGGAGTAGTAAAAACTTTTTCATACAATCATTTTTAAGTTTACTTGATTAGGACCACAAGTGGCCCAAAAAGTGCAATCGAATGCTTAAAGTACAATTCCTAAATCGCATTATCTAGGTTATTAAAGTTAAAATTAACGCAAACGTTTGCAAAATTTAACATATGATTTATATCTCATAAGCAATCAATCAGTTATCAGAGGTCATTTGATGAAGAATTTGAACCAAAAATTCAGCTGTTTTTGTATTTCCACCAATAATAGGGTCAGAATTGAACGAAAAATTGCAATCCTTTGCGGTTTTGCCCGTTGAAAACCATTTTTTAGCCATTTCAAGGGCTTGTTTCTGTTTTTTGAAATAATTGTGGTCCATTAGTCAGAACAAACCATATTTGCCTACATGAATTGGCCGGATTTACTCAACATCAGTGAAAATCAAACAATTGGGATAACCAGAACCTCATTTGATAGGGATTTTGACAGAATAATCTTCTCTCATCCTTTCAGAAAGCTTCAGGATAAAACGCAGGTGCATCCGTTGCCAGAGCATGATTTCGTGCACAATCGTTTGACGCATAGTTTAGAAGTGAGTAGTGTGGGCCGTTCTTTAGGCCGTCTGGTAGGAGAGCAGGTCATTAGTAGATATTCAAAATTAGGTGAACACCTCAATGCTCACGACTTTGGAGTAATTGTGGCTTCTGCGTCTTTGGCCCACGACATCGGCAATCCACCCTTTGGCCATTCGGGTGAAGAAGCCATTTCTGAATACTTTATTACCAACAGCACTTTACTCGAGAATTTGTTCACCGAGCAACAATGGACTGACTTAATCAAATTTGAAGG
>JABXHV010000039.1 GCA_013373445.1 Paracoccaceae bacterium
ATGACGTGATCAACGTATCCGGTCACCGTATGGGTACAGCTGAAGTCGAAAGCGCGCTGGTATCACATCCGAAAGTCTCGGAGTCAGCCATCGTCGGCTATCCGCACGACATCAAGGGGCAGGGCATCTACGCCTATGTCACACTGATGTCGGGAGAAGAGCCGTCCGACGACCTGCGCAAGGAACTTGTGAAGCACGTTCGACATGAAATTGGTCCGATTGCCTCACCTGACCTGATTCAGTTCGCGCCAGGCCTTCCAAAGACCCGTTCCGGCAAGATCATGCGCCGTATTTTGCGCAAGATTGCTGAAGATGCATTTGATAACCTCGGTGACACCTCAACACTTGCCGATCCGGGCGTCGTCGATGATCTGATCGAGAACAGGCAAAACCGGTCCAGTTAACATGCGTTGATGTGACCTGATACAAACGAGAAGGGCCCACCAAATTGGCGGGCCCTTTTTGATTTAATTAATAATCGACGATCCTATTTGGACACATAGATTGCCTGAATTTTCCGGGCGATATTTCCAAATGCGCTGACAAGGTTAGCTTGTGAGCTTGCATAATAAAAATTCTGTTTTGTGCTCGCGCAATATTCCATCAGATCCTCACCGAAGTTCTGATCTCCGGTATTAAAGAAGATAGAGTAGATCTGGATACCCTTGTCCTTCATGGCATCGCAAATCTTCTTGGCACGTTTTGCAGGATCATCGTGTATCGATGCGGGACTATACCAAGACTGCACCCATTTATACTCTTTGTCACAAACAGTCCTATGCTTCGAGTTAGAATAGTAGCAGTTCGTCACGAACTCTTCTATGTCGTAGTCCATATTGAATCCGCCATCAGTCAGTAGAACGGCGAACTTCAGTACATCTTCGTCTGTATAAACAACCGGGTCGCTACCGCTCGGCCATAGGTTCGACCATTTCGGCGAAATCGTATACCAGCCCCACGCGATACCGACCTGCCCTGCAGTACCGCCGGTGGCACTCAAGCTGTTGATCGCATCGTTAAGTGTTCTTCGCTTCGATGTTAGAGGCACGATGGAGGTAGAAGGGCACCTCTCGTTTGCGCCGTAATACCGGGAACCTTGCCGCTCCAATTGTGCTTTGCCACCAAAGAACTCCGAATTGGGTCCATTGTAGTTATATGTGGCATCCTTGTATCGCTTTGGACCCATGCGCTCCGTAACGCAATTCTGGTGGCTGCTGAGGCCAGCCGTAACTTTTGATGCATCAGATCCCAGATTCACTCCTTGTGAATAGGGAACGATGGAAATGCGAACCTTGCTGTCGCGCTCTTTCTGACCTTTGGGAATGAGAACGTCGACAAGATCCTTGGAAGCTTTCTTCAGCGAATACATATCCGACCCCATCGAGCCGGTGACATCCAGAACGAGCGCAAGTTCAACATCAACATTTGAGTATTTTGACGCAGATTCAACTCCGACCGTAATATGATCCGGTCCGATTCCGCCAACACCTAGAAAATAGGTATGCACCCTGATATCCGCGTTCGCGGTGATTGTACCTGTGGCAGGCTCAAGCTCATATCTGAGGTTTTCGACCTGATCGATCGAGTAGCCGGCGGTCGTCAGATTTGCGGCGAGAACATCTGACAATTGCTTCTTGATCTGTTCATCGTTCAACGCGGTTGTCGACAGCTTGATCGCTACGGACAGTGTTGCTGCGTCCAATGCAGTGCTCAAACGGCTCCTCTGCATGATGGCTGCTGTATAATCCACCGCAGCGCCCGACGCACCAAAGACCACCGCTCCCATTATCGCGAACAATGGGAGGATCGAACCACGGACATCCGAAAGGAAAGGAGTTTTAAGAAAACGCTTCAACATTTTACCAACTACCAAAAAGTTTCGGTAATATAGGTACAAAAGTATGGAAAGGCCGTTAAGGTAACAAAGAATATCTGGTTAATATTAGGTAACTATATCTACTAAATTGACTTCCAAAACCTATGGTTCCAGTTCCGTATCCCAATATAGGAAGTCGAGCCAGCTCTCATGCAGGTAATTCGGCGGAAAGCCACGTCCATTGTTATGCAGATCCTGAATTGTCGGCTGAAAGGGCATATGCATCGGCCACATATTCAGCTGTTCGCAGGACTTGTTCGCCTTCTTCAAGTTGCACGGCGAACAGGCGGTAATCACGTTCTCCCACGTCGTCAGGCCACCCTTGGAACGAGGGATCAAGTGATCAAAGGTTAATTCGTGGGGTGTTCCGCAATATTGGCACTGAAAGCGATCGCGAAGAAAAACATTAAAACGAGTAAAGGCGGGAAAGCGGCTGGGTTTAACAAAGGTTTTTAAGGAAACAACGCTCGGGAGCTGGAATTCGAAGCTCGGACTTCGAACACACGCATCATACTGCGAGACAATATTTACACGCTCCAGGAAAACGGCTTTGATCGTATCCTGCCAGGACCAAAGGGACAAAGGGTAATAACTCAGCGGCCGGTAATCTGCATTCAACACCAAAGCCGGATGAGCACCCCTTGAAGCTGCTATCGTCAACTCCCGCTCCTCATGCCTTTCAAAATGAATGTTTCCTCAAACTACGGAAACAAAAACAAGTCTCATGAGACAAGAGTATTGTAGTGCTCAAGTGACACTCTTGTGAAGCCTGTTAATACCTCTTCGATTTTATCAATAAATGCTGGAAAATTCACTCAAACAATTGAAGTAAAACTTTGATAGATTTGACAAAAAAGCTTTACTAACAAATCCAACCTCTTGAAATGTTCCCAAATAAAAAAGGGCGCTCGATGAGCGCCCCTTTCAAAAACTGTAACACGACCCGAATCGTTTTAGCTCCACTCACGCACATCAACAAAATGACCTGCGATAGCAGCAGCAGCGGCCATGGCCGGAGAAACCAGATGTGTGCGTCCCTTGAAGCCCTGACGACCTTCAAAGTTCCGGTTGGAAGTTGATGCACAACGCTCACCCGGCTTCAACTTGTCAGCATTCATCGCCAGGCACATGGAGCATCCAGGCTCACGCCATTCAAATCCCGCATCCTTGAAGATCTTGTCCAGACCCTCTGCTTCCGCCTGCGCTTTCACAAGGCCAGATCCCGGAACAATCATCGCGCTGACGTTCGGATGAACGGTCTTGCCCTTGATCGCCGCAGCAGCAGCGCGGAAATCCTCAATGCGGCCATTGGTGCAAGATCCGATAAACACACGATCAATCGCGATGTCAGTGATCTTTGTGCCAGGCTTCAGATCCATATATTCCAGCGCACGCCATTTTGACTTGCGGGTGTTTTCTTCCTTGATGTCATCCGGGTTCGGAACGACACCGGTCACTGCAATCACATCCTCAGGGGAGGAGCCCCAGGTCACGATTGGCGGCAGGTTGGCAGCATCCAGCTTGACGACCTTATCATAATGAGCGCCTTCATCGGTATGAAGCGACTTCCAGTACTCGACGGCCCGATCCCAGGCTTCGCCGGTCGGTGCTTTCGGGCGACCCTTGATGTATTCAAAGGTTTTTTCGTCTGGCGCAATCAGGCCAGCACGAGCACCGCCTTCGATCGACATGTTGCAAACAGTCATCCGGCCTTCCATCGAAAGCGCACGAATAGCCTCACCGGCATACTCCATGACGTAACCGGTACCACCAGCAGTTCCGATTTCACCGATGATCGCCAAAATGATGTCTTTTGCGGTCACGCCTTCAGGCAATTCGCCGTCAACCTGAACCAGCATGTTCTTGGCCTTGGACTGAATCAGCGTCTGCGTTGCCAGAACGTGCTCAACTTCAGAAGTACCGATACCATGCGCCAAGGCGCCAAAGGCACCATGTGTCGATGTATGGCTATCGCCACACACAATGGTCATGCCAGGCAGGGTAAAGCCTTGTTCCGGACCGACGATATGCACAACACCCTGACGCGTATCAAAAGCATCGTAGTATTCGATACCGAACTCTTTGGTGTTGGTTTCAAGCGCCGCGATCTGGGTCACACTCTGTGGATCCGGATTGGGCAAGCTGCGGTCAGTGGTTGGAACGTTGTGATCGACAACAGCCAGCGTCTTGCCTGGCTGACGCACGGTACGACCTGTCATCCGCAGACCCTCGAAGGCCTGTGGGCTGGTCACTTCATGAACGAGGTGGCGATCAATATAAAGAAGACCTGTGCCATCTTCCTGGACATCAACCAAATGGTCGTCCCAGATCTTGTCATAAAGTGTGCGCGCCTTCGTCATTGGGTTCTCTCCTGAAACCTGGAGGAGCGTCTTCGTCTAGCGAAACCGATACGGCTTCGTGCGGACCTTATCTCCTGCATATCAACGCAGGTAGGTCTCGCGCTCCTCTCCTCATCTTATGACAAATTCAATGACGCATGGGCTCGCCCCGGTCAAGTCATCTGACTTGAGCTTTTGTCAAGTTTGCTTGAATCGCTGCGAAGTCTTGGCCTTTTCGATCTTCAGCCAATAAAAAAGGCAGGCTCAAAGGCCTGCCTTTTTGAAACTCTGATTTCGAAAATCTTATTCTGCAGCGCTCTCTGCGGCAGCAGCTTCCTGATCAGCCTTCTTGGCTGCAGCCTTTGCGGCCTTTTCAGCAGAAGCGATTTCACGTGTCGCGTCGTTGAGACGCTTTGCACGTGCGTTGGTTGCTTCAACGATACGTGCAGACTTACCGCGACGATCACGCAGGTAGTAGAGTTTCGCGCGACGAACTTTACCGCGGCGAACAACTTCAACACCTTCAAGCATTGGGGAATAGACTGGGAACACACGTTCCACGCCTTCACCGTAAGAAATCTTACGAACTGTGAAGCTCTCGTTGATGCCGCCGCCGGAACGGGCAATGCAAACACCTTCGTAAGCCTGTGTACGTGTACGTGTACCTTCAGTGACCTTCACGTTTACGCGAACGGTGTCACCTGGAGAAAATTCAGGAAGCTTACGCTGACCTTCAATTCGCTCCATTTCTTCAGCATTGATCTGCTCAATAATGTTCATGGCATATTTCCTTTTTCAATTACAAAAACATCAGCGCGGCCTGCCTGAAAAGACAGGTCGATAAATGTCTTTGGGCCATGTGGACATCTCATTTGGTCGAGTTGCATCAAACAACGCACCCGATCTCTGCGGGCTAATACAGCAAAAAACCGCGGTTGTCATGTGAATTCTCACACCGAAACGCCGTCTTTTTTGCCTGAGATCGATGGCCTGTCGATTACGCCGCCGAAGACCTGAATGTCAGCTCTCGTCCTCAGAAGACAAATACGCCTCCCATAGATCAGGGCGCCTTTGCCGTGTGAGCTTTTCTGCCTGTTCCATCTGCCATTCTGCAATCTTCTTGTGATTGCCGGATGTCAGGACCTCCGGAATGGTCAATCCCTCAAAATCCGCTGGCCGCGTGTATTGGGGGTGCTCGAGCAATCCCGTCTCGAAGCTTTCCGTATCTGCGCTTTCCATATTGCCCATGACACCCGGAATGAGCCGAACGATCGCATCGAGCATTGTGATTGCGCCAATTTCCCCGCCGGATAAAATATAGTCTCCAATCGAGACCTCTTCGAGATCACGGCTGTCGATCACGCGCTGGTCAACGCCCTCGAAGCGACCGCAGACGATGATGACCCCAGGACCTTCCGCCAATTCATGCGCACGTTGCTGGGTGAATGGCTTGCCGCGTGGGCTCATCAATATGCGGGGGCGTAGATCATCAGCCGGCGCGGCGGCGTCAATTGCCTTGGCGAGGATGTCGGCGCGCAGCACCATTCCGGCACCGCCGCCCGCCGGCGTGTCATCAACCGAACGATGTTTATCTGTCGCAAATTCACGGATTTGCGATGTTTCCAAATCCCACAAACCTCGCGACAAAGCACGCCCGGACAGGCTTTGTCCAAGCGGACCTGGAAACATATCTGGATAGAGCGTCAGGATGGTTGAACGAAACGACATATTGTTCCTTGAAGACAATGACTTGGGTAGCTCATTCCGATCAGGAAAACCTACGCATTGAGATGATGAAATAGCATAGATCCATCCAATCGCAACTTGGTCAAATGGAGTCGACGCAAACACCAAGGCGCCGGCCCAATAAACACTAAATTAACCCTACGAGAGGTTACGCCGAATTCGATAACATCATCGGAACTTAAGTAGTCACTCATTAATAAATTTAACGAAGAGTGGTTTCATTGTCCGGAGCTTTTGTCGTGTCTAACAAGAAATTCAGCCTTCATACCACCATTCAATCCAAGATCGACCAACACTACTTGGATTTTTCGATCAGCCGAGTGCTTCCACTTGTTCTCCTGATGATCTTTGGAGTTCTGATCGGCCTCGTTTTTCAGACTGGCGTCGGGCATCCATACGACAAGATCATCCACGTCGCTTTCTATGCATTGCTGACGCTATCCATCCATACGTTCTTTTGCTGTCGACTTCGAATTTCAGCCGTCGCTGCATTTACACTTGGAATTTTTGGAGAAGCCATCCAGGCCTTCTTGCCGCATCACCATGCATCAATGGCAGACGCGGTTGCCAATGCCATCGGCGTTTCGCTTGTTATTGCAGCGATTGCACTTCTGAGATCTGAAAAGCGACAGGCAGTGCGCTCCGAGCCTATTGATCTCGACTTCGAAGCGATGGGACTGGAACCGGTTCAGTCGGAAGTGGCAGCACGCGCTTCAGCGTCATCCGAGAAATAATCCTCCGGAAGATCAACTGTCACAACACCTTTTTCCAGATCGACTGCAGGCACGAATTCCTTCGTGAAGGGCATGTAGAACGTTTTTCCGCGTTGCGGGCGAACTTCCAAAAGGTCTCCTGCGCCAAAGTCCTGAACTGCAGCGACCCTGCCAAGCAAATCACCCGAGACACTGACGACATCAAGATCCGTTAGATCAGAGTAGTAAAACTCGTCATCTTCTGGCTCAGGAAGTTCATCACGGGAAATATAAAGCTCAACACCATTGAGCTCTTCAGCCTGGTTGCGGTTCGTAAGACCCTTGAACTGGGTCACGACAACCGTTTTTTGAACACGGGCGCGCACAACTTCAAACGTCCTGCTGCCATCTTTGGTGCTCAACGGACCATAGTCCGTGAAGGAGAGCGGGTCATCACCAAAAGCTTTGACCCGCACCTCTCCGCGAATGCCATGGGCTGCGCCAATCCGCGCCATCAGGACCTGTTTCTTGCCGCCACTGGTATCAGTCATCGGCTGTCCTTGAGCTGGAAAAGCGCAAACCCGAATGCATCATGATTATTCTGCAGCAGCTTCTTCAGTAGCTTCTTCAGCCGGTGCAGCAGCAGCTTCAGCAGCAGCGGCAGCTGCTTCTTCTTCAGCAAGACGCTTGGCTTCAATGCGTTCCTGAGCCTTCTGACCTGGAAGCGCCTTCTTTGGGTTGTTGCGAGCTTCGCGCTTTGCCAAGCCAGCTGCATCAAGGAAACGCAGTACGCGGTCGGTTGGCTGTGCGCCATTGTCGAGCCAGTACTGAACGCGCTCAACATTCAACTGAATGCGGTCTTCGGAATCCTTAGGAAGAAGCGGGTTGTAAGAACCTACTTTTTCGATGAAGCGGCCGTCGCGTGGTGAGCGAACGTCAGCGATAACGATGCGGTAATATGGGCGCTTCTTGGAACCGCCACGTGCAAGGCGAATTTTGGTAGCCATTGTTTAGTTCTCCAGTTTGATTACTTGCCGACTTCTGCGGCGATAGCTTCATGGTGCCGAATGACTTCCTTGACGATGAAGGACAGGAATTTTTCAGCGAAATCAGGATCGAGATTGGCGTCAGCTGCAAGTTGCCTCAGACGCTCGATCTGAATTTTTTCCCGGGCCGGATCAGCGGCCGGTAAATCGTGTGTTGCCTTCAAGATGCCGACGCGCTGTGTGCAGGCGAAACGCTCTGCCAGCATATGCACAAGTGCAGCATCAATATTGTCGATCGAAGAACGCAGTGCTTTCAATTCGACAACGGCGGTGTTCTGGCCAAGTTTGGTCTCTGCGTCGGTCATTTCTTTTTACCCTTGCCAAGACCAGGCAATCCGCCAAGACCGCCCGGCTTTGGTCCACCAAGACCAGGCAGGCCTGGCATCCCACCAGGCAATCCGCCGGGCAGGCCACCTGGAAGTCCTTTTGGCAATTCCATGCCACCAGGCAATTGTCCGGATTTGGCCATTTCTTCAAGCTGTTTCGGATCAACGTTGGGAATGCCGCCCATTCCGCCGCCGAGACCGCCCATCATTTTGCCAAGCATGCCCTTTTTCTTGCCCATCATCTTCATCATGTCCGCCATCTGGCGGTGCATTTTCAGAAGCTTGTTGACGTCGGCAACTTGAACGCCCGAACCCGCCGCAATGCGTTTCTTGCGGCTAGCCTTCAACAGGTCAGGCTTGCGGCGCTCGGTCTTGGTCATTGACTGAATAATTGCGACCTGACGCTTGAACATGTTGTCATCGATGTTCGCAGCGTCGATCTGCTTTTTCATCTTTCCAACGCCTGGAAGCATGCCCATCATGCTGGACATTCCGCCCATTTTTTCCATTTGCTGAAGTTGATCAGCCAGATCTTCCAGGTCAAAGTGACCCTTTTGAAGTTTCTGAGCCATCTTTGCGGCTTTTTCCGCATCAATGGCTTCTGCAGCCTTTTCAACGAGCGAAACAATATCGCCCATGCCCAGGATACGATCAGCGATCCGCTTGGGATGAAAGTCTTCCAGCGCGTCTGACTTTTCGCCGGTACCGATCAATTTGACCGGTTTGCCGGTAACGGCCTGCATGGAAAGCGCAGCACCACCACGACCGTCACCGTCCATACGCGTCAGCGCAATACCGGTGATACCGACACGCTCATCAAAGTTCTGCGCCAGATTGACCGCATCCTGACCCGTCAGGGAATCGGCAACCAGAAGAATTTCGTGAGGATTGGCGGCTGCCTTGACCTCGGCCATTTCAACCATCAACGGCTCGTCGATGTGTGTACGGCCGGCGGTATCAAGCAAAACAACGTCATACCCACCGAGACGCGCAGCAGTCATCGCACGATTGGCGATTTCAACCGGGCCCTGGCCTTCAATGATTGGAAGCGTATCAACGTCGTTCTGTTCGCCCAGAACCTTAAGCTGCTCTTGCGCGGCCGGACGGCGCGTATCAAGCGATGCCATCAGGACCTTGCGCTTGTCGCGCTGTGTCAAACGACGTGCAATTTTGCCGGTTGTCGTCGTCTTACCCGAGCCTTGAAGTCCGACCATCATGATCGCAACAGGCGCTGCAGCGTTCAGATCAACACCCTGACTTTCAGAGCCGAGCATCTCGATCAGCTGGTCATGAACGATCTTGACGACCATTTGCCCAGGTGTGACAGAACGAACGACTTCAGCACCGACAGCCCTGTTTCGTACCTTGTCTGTAAAGGAGCGAACAACCGGCAGGGCAACGTCGGCTTCAATCAGCGCGCGGCGGATTTCGCGCAGCGCTTCATTGACGTCATTCTCGGACAAGGCACCGCGGCCGGTTAACTTGTCAAATATGCCACTCAGTCGGTCTGACAGGCTTTCGAACATAAACAGTCCTAACTTCTTACGTTTCGGGAGAACTCTCCCATCCAATTGAGAGTCCACAAACGGTTTTCAAGAGTGCAATCGGATCTGGATCCCATTGCACAAAGCAAAAACGCACCCGAGGGCGCATCGCGCTGTCGGGTGTTGACCTCCGGGATCTCTTTATACCTTTTCGGGTCCTGGTCGGCGTATCGATTTGTAGTCACTCAAAAGGAGTTGGCGCTTAATGACTCAAGACGGACGAAGAGTCAAGGAATACGGCGCGATCTGGGGGCGTTCATGCTTTTTTTGCTCTTAATCCGAAAAAACCTGCAGCCTTTACTCTGATCATAACAAGAGCTAGCTATTCTGTAATGGCACCAAGGTCGCCCTGCGGAAGTCGCCGGGATTGGGTCGCCCAGGACAAAGACAAGATGGACTTTCGCGCAGTCGCACTGCCAATCGGACGACTTCTGATCTTGATTGCTGGATTTCTGATCATTCCGGCAGCCGCAGATGTATTCGCCGGCAATCCCGACTGGCGCGTGTTTTTGCTGTCGTCTTTGATTGTCGCGATCATCGGGCTTTTGACAAACGCCGCCTTTTCCAGACACGACCTGACCATGAAGCGCCGCGAAGCCTTTGTTTTTGTCAATGTTGCCTGGCTGGTCTTTTGTCTTGCGAGCGCCATCCCACTCTACGCCAGCGGCCTTAATATCAGTGCAGCCGACGCTTTTTTTGAATCCGCATCCGGCCTCACAACCACCGGCGCCACTATATTGACCGGTCTCGACCACATGCCGCCAGGCATTCTGCTTTGGCGATCACTGCTTCAGTGGATCGGCGGAATCGGGATTGTTGTCATTGGTATTTGGTTCCTGCCGGACCTCAAGGTCGGTGGCAGCCAACTGTTCTCGATGGAGTCTTCAGAAAAGTCAGTGAAGCCCTACGGCCGCATTGAACCGTTTATCGGTCGGTTACTTTCCCTCTATGGGCTGCTGACCGTCATGTGCCTGCTGCTTTACATGCTGTGCGGCATGACGTTCTTCCAGGCCATCAATCATGCTCTGACCACCGTATCAACGGGCGGTTTCTCAACTTCGGACAGCTCCTTTGGTCAGTTCGACGGAACCCTGGTCTATTGGGTGGCCATTATCTTCATGCTGACGTCAAGCATTCCCTTTCTGTTTTTGCTTCGATTGGCTGAGAACAAAAAGTCTGACGACACACAGCAGATCGTCATGTTGCTGGCGATCGTCGCGGCGGCCAGCATGATCATCTTTGTATCCCAGCGCTGGGAACAACATGACACGCCGTTTCACCTCTTCACGCTCAGCATCTTCCATGTTGTGTCAGTCATCACGACAACCGGTTACGCGACCAGCGACTATCTGCAATGGGGTCACTTTGTTGTCGCGATATTTTTCGTACTGACCTTTTTTGGGGCCTGCAGCGGATCGACGTCCGGCGGCTTCAAAATGTTTCGGATTTCAATCCTGCTGAGCTACTGCCTTTCCATCCTGCGAAAGCTGGTCAGTCCGCGCCGGGTCGAACCGGCTCGATACAATGGTCACCGCGTCAACAATTCGGTTATCGAAGGTGTTCTGGTTTTCGCGGTCCTGTATTCGGGGACCTTCGCGCTCTTCGGGCTTGCCTATACAATGATGGGACTTGATATCCTGACAGCCTTTAGCGCATCGATCACAGCATTGGCGAACGTAGGTCCCGGTGTTGGCGACATCATCGGTCCATCAGGCACATTTCAGTCACTGCCAGATCTCGCAAAATGGTTGCTCGCGGCCGAAATGATCCTTGGTAGGCTTGAGATTATTGCAGGTCTTATCATCCTGACGCCAGACTTCTGGCGCGAGACTTAAACTTACGCCGGATAGTCGCGATGCCCGAAAATGGCTGAGCCGACACGTACATGCGTCGCGCCGAAACTGATCGCCGTTTCGTAATCAGACGACATGCCCATCGAAAGTTTTTCCAAACCGTTTCGCTTTGCGATCTTTTCCAGAAGCGCAAAATGCGGGCCCGGTGCCTCATCAACTGGCGGGATGCACATCAGGCCAATGATATCGAGGCCGACGTCCTCACGGCAGAAGGAAAGAAAAGCGTCAACTTCAGTTGCTGCGATACCCGCCTTTTGAGGCTCATCGCCCGTATTGACCTGAATGAAACACGGAAGCTGACGGTCCTGCTTGTCCATTTCGCTCTTAAGCGCCTTGGCAATCTTCTCCCGATCAATCGTGTGAATGACATCGAAGGTCGCAACGGCTTCCTTGCTCTTGTTGGACTGCAGCGGTCCGATCAGATGCAATTCGATATCCTGATAGTCTTCGCGCAGAAGCGGCCATTTTGCCATGGCTTCCTGAACGCGATTTTCGCCAAAAATGCGCTGCCCGGCATCCAGCACCGGACGAATGTCTTCAACCGGAAAGGTCTTTGAAACGGCAACAAGGTCAGCGTCTGTCTGACCGCGCCCATGTTCCCTCAAGGCTGCAGAGATATCGTCCCGAACCTGGTTCAGTCTGTCGGTCGCCGTTTCGCTCATTTTTAACCCTCAAAGCCGTATTTAATTCATTGAGATGCCTACCTGATAAGGTCCATTGAGGTTGAATTGCAAGTCAAAGCAAGAACTGACCGAAAATACGGACATTTTGGTCGGACTCATGTTGACCCGGCAGGCAATTTCTGGTGACTGTCCGCCTAACCTCTTAAAACAAAGAAACGCCGCTGAGCGGCGTCGGATAAAACGGCAATATTCATGGCAACGGAACGCTATAACGCTCGAGATGTTGAAGCTCGCTGGCAAAAGGTTTGGAACGAAAAAGACGTCTTTGTCACGGACAATGATGATCCACGCGACAAGTACTACGTGCTGGAAATGTTTCCATACCCGTCGGGCCGCATCCACATGGGCCATGTTCGCAACTACGCCATGGGCGACGTTGTAGCGCGTTTCAAAAGAGCCAAGGGTTTCAACGTTCTCCATCCAATGGGTTGGGATGCCTTCGGCATGCCGGCCGAGAACGCGGCCATGCAGAACAATGTCCACCCTAAGGATTGGACCTACGAAAACATCGCGTTCATGCGCGATCAGCTGAAAATCATGGGCTTGTCCCTTGATTGGAGCCGAGAATTCGCCACCTGCGATGTTGAGTATTACACCCAGCAACAGCGCCTCTTTCTGAAGTTTTTGGAAGCCGGTCTCGTTTACCGCAAAAACGCCAAGGTCAACTGGGATCCGGTCGATATGACCGTTCTGGCAAATGAGCAGGTGATTGATGGTCGCGGCTGGCGTTCGGGCGCTTTGGTAGAACAGCGCGAACTGACTCAATGGTTCTTCAAAATCACCGATTTTTCCGAAGACTTGCTGGAATCCCTCGAAACGCTCGATCGCTGGCCTGAGAAGGTCCGCTTGATGCAGAAAAACTGGATCGGCAAATCCGAGGGTCTTCGGGTTCGTTTCGAATTCAAGCAGGCTGCGCCGACCGGCGACACGGAACTGGAAATTTTCACCACCCGACCGGACACGCTGTTCGGCGCATCCTTCATGGGCCTGTCACCGGATCACCCGATTTCTGCCAAACTGGCCGAGACAAATCCAGCCATCAAGGCCTTCATTGAAGACTGTCACAAAGTTGGAACATCTGCCGAAGCGATTGAAACGGCAGAGAAAAAGGGCGTGGACACCGGCCTTCGTGTTAAGCATCCGCTAGACGAAACCATCGAGCTGCCGGTCTATGTCGCAAACTTTATCCTGATGGACTACGGCACCGGCGCAATCTTTGCCTGCCCGGCCCATGACCAGCGCGATCTGGATTTCGCCCGCAAATACGATTTGCCGGTCAAACCAGTGGTCCTGCCAACAGATGCAGACCCGGCAGCATTTGAAATCGAAAACGAAGCCTTCACCGACGACGGCACAATCTTCAACTCTGGTTTCCTCGATGGCCTGTCAATCAACGAGGCAAAGAAAACCGTCAGCGACAAGCTGGAAAACGTTCAGGTCTCCGGCAAGCCGCAGGCCGAGCGCCAGGTAAACTTCCGTCTGCGTGACTGGGGCATTTCCCGTCAGCGCTACTGGGGTTGCCCAATTCCGGTTATTCATTGTGACAATTGCGGCGTTGTTCCTGAAAAAGACGAAAACCTGCCTGTTGAGCTGCCAAACGACATCACATTCGACAAACCGGGCAATCCGCTTGATCGCCACGACAGCTGGCGCAACACCACATGTCCGAAGTGTGGTCAGGCCGCCCGTCGTGAAACGGATACGATGGATACCTTCGTAGACAGCTCATGGTATTTCGCACGCTTTACCGAGCCACGGTGCGATCAGCCTACCAACCCGGACGCTGCCAACGGCTGGCTTCCGGTGGACCAGTATATTGGTGGTATCGAACACGCGATCCTTCACCTGCTCTATTCGCGCTTCTTCACTCGTGCCTTGAAAAAGGTCGGCGCTCTTGACCTGGAAGAGCCTTTCAAGGGCCTCTTCACCCAGGGCATGGTCACGCATGAGACCTACCGCCTTGGCGAAGGCTCAAACGGCCGTTGGGTTGCCCCATCCGAGATCAAGATCGAAGAAATCGATGGAACGCGCCAGGCCAAAATGCTCGACAGCGGCGAACCAGTCACCATTGGTTCCATCGAGAAGATGTCAAAGTCGAAGAAAAACACTGTCGACCCAACAGACATCATCGAGACATATGGCGCAGATACGGCCCGTTGGTTCGTGCTGTCCGATTCACCGCCCGAGCGGGATGTTATATGGACCGAGGAAGGTGTTCAGGGTTCCTGGAGATTTGTTCAGCGCGTCTGGCGCCTGATCCAGGAAATCGCCGATCAAACGTCTGCGAATGGCAATGTTACCGACTTTGGTGATGAGGCCCTGGAGCTCCGCCGTTCGACCCACAAGACGCTGGCTGCAGTCACCAAGGACCTAGAAACACTTGGATTCAACCGCTCGGTCGCTCGCATCTATGAATATGTCAATCAGATCAGCAAAGCCCTGAACAAGGGAACCGACGCCGCTGATATGGCATTCGCAATTCGCGAAGCAGCCGAGTATCTGGTCAAGATGATGGCGCCAATGACCCCGCACCTCGCTGAAGAATGCTGGACACGCCTGGGCCTGACCGGTTTGATTTCAGACGCTGACTGGCCAGAACTCGATGAAAGCCTGCTGGTTGAAGACACAGTCACCATGCCGGTTCAAATCAACGGCAAACGCCGCGGAGAAATCACTGTTGCACGGGATGCAACAAAAGAGTCCGTTGAAGCTGCCACATTGGAGCTTGATTTCGTTCAACGAGCGCTGGAAGGTAAGACTCCACGCAAATTGATCGTGGTGCCGCAGAGGATTGTCAATGTCGTTGCTTGATCTCGTTAAAACCGCTCGCAAAAGCGTTGCTGTCACAGGTCTTACCATTCTTGTCGCTGGCATGGTTGCAGGCTGTCAGGTTCGGCCGCTCTATGGTCCGACGGCAGGGTCTGCAGCGCTTGGAAACAGCTCGGTTCAAGCCGAGCTTGCGGCGATCGAAGTGGAACCGATTTCAGACAGCGTTCAGGGCCGCGAGCTTCTCAACGAACTGATCTTCAAGTTCGAACGTGGAACAACATCACCTGAAAAACGCTATTCTCTCAAGGTCTTGATGGATACCAACACCACATCTGTTGGTGTTGTTCAGCTCTCTGATGTCCCATCTGCCTATTCCCTGACAATGAATGCAACCTTCGTTCTGACCGATCTGAACACTGAGAAGACTGTAACGACCGGTCGCTCTTTTGCGACAGCGTCCTACAATCACTCTGTTCAGCGCTTCTCCAACCTTCGTGCTTCACGCGAAGCCGGAGAGCGCGTTGCCCGCGCCGTCGCCGAGGACATTCACGTAAGGCTGGCAGGTTTCTTCGCCTCCCATAACTAGGAGCGATGCTTTGACCGCGCTCAAAGCCGGCGACATTGAACGATTCATTTCAAACCCGCCTGCAAACGGGGCCGCTATTCTCATATACGGCCCGGATACCGGATTGGTATCCGAACGAGCCGCTGAACTTGTCAACAAAGCATCAGAGGGCAATGAAGATCCGTTCAGCCTGGCGAAGATTGACGCCAGCGAGATAGCCTCTGATCACGACCGGCTTATCGACGAGGCGCTGACAATTCCTTTGTTTGGTGGCCGCCGCATCATCTGGGTCAAGGATGCTGGCGGAAAAAACCTTACAGCACCGGTTACCGCCCTTCTGAAGGTCAGTGACAACCCGTCCCTCGTTGTGATTGAAGCAGGTGACCTGAAAAAAGGTACCGGCCTTCGAAAACTCTTCGAACAGGATAAAAAGGCATATGCCGTCCCTTGCTACTCAGACACCGGACGTGACATTGACCACTTGATTGATCAGGAAACTCGCGCCGCCAACCTCAGCATCAGCCGCGAGGCACGCGCAGCCCTACATGCCCTTTTGGGTGCCGATCGAATGGCCAGCCGCGGTGAGCTCAAGAAGCTCTGTCTGTATGCTATGCAGAAAGAACGTATCGATAGTGATGACGTCGAAGCCATTATTGGCGACGCCTCAGCGTTCGAGATGTCAGAACTCATTGATTCTGCAGCAGTTGGCGATCTCCAGACGCTGGATCACGGACTTGAAAGGCTCGCAGCCCAGGGCTCGAACGCCTCTATTATCGCGGGACAGGCACTGAAGCATTTCCAATGGCTTCACCGGATGCGCGCGGAACTTGACCGCGGAAAAAATGCGCAACAAATCATCGATTCACAGCGCCCACCGGTGTTCTTCAAACGCAAGACCACGATAACCCGTCAGCTGATGATCTGGTCCTCAGAGGACCTTGGAAAGGCACTGGACCGCCTGCAAACCACAACCAAGGTCTCACGACTGAATGCAGGTCTCGGAACACCGGTTCTTTCAGAAACGCTGCTAACCTTGGGCCGTGTTGCAAAAGCACGTGGAAATTCGCGTCGCTAACCCACGCTCGCACGGGACAACAAAAAAGGGCGATTGCTCGCCCTTTCAAAAATTATAATTATATTTCAGTATGTTAGCCTGTTTCGATACCGAGCTTGCGGCAAATTTCGTCGAGCTGCTCCAAAGAGGTGTATTTGATTTTCAAATCACCACTCTCTTTGCCTGGCTTATGACCAACACTAACCTTGAGACCCAGAAAATCGCTTAGACGCTTTTCAAGCGCCTTTGTATCTGCGTCTTTTTCCTTCTTGACGGTCTCTGGCTTGGCGCCAGACAAAAGGCGCTCAAGAGCTTCGGGATCTTGCGCCAGTTTTTCCGTCTCGCGCACCGTCAGGTTTTTCTCAACAATGAAATCAGCAAACGCTGCAGGATCTTCAATCGTGATCAATGCACGTGCATGACCGGCGGTCAAAAGCCCTTCAGAGAGGTAATCTTTCACCGAATTGGGAAGCTTGAGGAGCCGCATGGTATTCGCAACATGACTACGGCTTTTGCCAATCACCTTTGCGAGCTCACCCTGACTATAGCTGAATTCAGCCGTCAGCTGTCCATAACCCATTGCTTCTTCGATAGGATTCAGATCCGCGCGTTGGACGTTTTCAATAATCGCGAGCTCAAGAGCTTCCTGATCAGTGACATCACGAATAACAACCGGGGCCTCATGAAGCCCTGCACGTTGAGCAGCACGCCAACGACGCTCACCGGCGATGATTTCAAACCTGTTTGGATTTGATGCCGATGGACGGACCAGGATAGGCTGAACGATGCCTTTGGCCTTCAAGGATTCAGAAAGGTCCGCCAGATCTTTTTCTGCAAATGTTTTGCGCGGGTTGCGCGGATTAGGCACCAGATGCTCGATCGGAACCTTGCGACTATCACGCTGTATGGCAGCGCGCTCAGTTGTTGCCGGCTCCTGAATGGCTGAATCACCAATCAAAGCAGCCAATCCACGTCCCAAGCGTTTGTTTTTATTTGAATCTTCAGCCATACCCGCACCTAACTAAACTTACCGCCGCTCAATCCACAACAGGACCGATACGATCAGATGCCGGGACAAAGTCCCGGAATCACTTTTTCATTTTGAAAACTGTATTGCCTCAGGCGGCAACGCTGCGCAAGTCTCGCTCACGCTGAATAATTTCCGAAGCAAGCCGCAAATAGGCCTGGCTACCTGAACACTTCAGATCATAAAGAAGTGCAGGCTTTCCGTATGAAGGTGCTTCTGAAATCCGCACATTCCGAGGAATGATCGTCTCATAAACCGCATCGCCCATCGTTTCACGTACATCGGCAACGACTTGGGCCGACAGATTGTTACGGCTGTCGTACATGGTCAGAACAATACCGTGAATTGTCAGTTCCGGGTTCAACGCGCCACGCACCTGCTCAACCGTACTCAACAGCTGGCTCAGACCTTCCAGCGCGAAAAACTCACATTGCAAGGGCACGAGAATTGAATGGGACGCCGACAAGGCATTAATTGTCAAAAGGTTCAACGAAGGCGGGCAATCGATCAAGACGTATGTAAACCCAAGTTCCTGATAAAGCCTGGAGTGAGACAAACGTTTGATGGAGTCACGCAAACGGAATGCTCGATCCGAAGTTGAAGCAATTTCCAGCTCAAGACCAAGAAGATCCATCGTGGACGGTGCCACATAAAGACCGCTGATGCCGGTGTCCTTGACAGCTTCCTCCAACGCGCAATCACCGCTGAGGACATCGTAGGTGGAAAGCTCACGATCTCGGCGCTCAATACCCAAACCCGTGGAGGCGTTACCTTGTGGGTCAAGGTCAATCACCAGGACCTTTTCGCCAATCGCCGCCAAAGCGGTTCCCAAATTAATTGCTGTCGTGGTTTTACCCACTCCACCCTTTTGGTTGGCAAGGGCTAGAACGCGGGGACTTTCTGGAAGCATGCTCATACAGCGACACCTTTCCGGGCTACGGCCGGTAGGAAATGTTTGAAAGAAGAAGCATTCGGCTTGTTGGTTCAACAAGACTTTCTCTTTCTAACATGTCGAAGGTCCAAACGTGAGACGCTTCGTTAACTTCTCGTTGAAAATCTTGACCTTTGTGGAAAACACACGCAGTTCCTGCCTGCGTGAAGGGCTCCGACAGTTTCAAAAGCAAATCAAGCGATGCCAGAGCACGTGCCGAAACCGCATCAACCCTGCCGTTTTTCCAATCTTTCGCAACCGATTCGATACGTCCGGCGAAAACTGTGCCTTTGGAACCTGTCTCACGCAGAGCTGTGCGTAAAAAGGCCGCCTTCCGTTGATTGCTTTCAATCATGTAGACATGGGCATCAGGATCATCTGCCTGCAAAATTGCGGTCACAACGCCGGGAAATCCTGCTCCGCTGCCGATGTCGACCCATGTCTTCGCGTCAGGCAAAGTCCATTTCGTTTGAAGACTGTCAACGACATGCCGCACCCATATATCAGCAATTGTCGAGGGTGCGATTAAATTTTGAGCGGGTTGCCACTTGAGAACGAGATCGACGTAAATTTGTAATCTCTCGATTGTTTCACGTGAAACATCCCCATAGTTATTCACAATCGATGAAGAGTTATTCAAGATGACATTCTTCACCATCGTCACGCAGCACCCTTACGTTTCAAACGCTTAACATGCGACAAAATCAATGTCAGCGCTGCTGGAGTAACGCCATCCATCCGGGAGGCCTGTCCAAGCGTTGCCGGGCGGACCACTTCCAGTTTTTGTTTGACTTCGTTTGAGAGACCGGAAAGAGCGTTGAAATCGAACTCAGGCGGAATACGCAATGCCTCATCCCGCTTCAGCGCCTCGATATCTGCTGCCTGCCGTTCAAGATAAACCGCATAGACAGCGTCCGTCGAAACCTGTTCAACAATAGCTGCATCGACCTCAGTAAACTCAGGCCATACCTCAGCGAGGCGTTCAAATGTCATTTCCGGATAGGACAACAGATCAAAGGCCGTTCTGCGAATACCGTCCTGATTGATCGGCAAACCCTTCTTTTGAGCTTCTGACGGCGTGATAGACCTGCTCTTCAAAAGGTCCCCCGCCTTCTCGATGAGACCCATCTTAGTCTCGTAGGACAGTCGACGCTCATCGGACACACACCCAAGCGAGATACCCAACGGAGTAAGACGCTGATCCGCATTGTCTGCGCGCAGCGACAAACGATACTCGGCGCGCGATGTGAACATACGATAAGGCTCAGTGATGCCGCGGGTGATCAAATCATCCACCATCACGCCAATGTAACCCTGGCTCCGATCGATAACGAAACTATCCCGACCTTGGGACTTCAAAGCAGCATTCAAGCCCGCCAGGAGCCCTTGAGCGCCTGCTTCCTCGTACCCTGTTGTGCCATTGATCTGACCTGCTAGATAAAGCCCGCCGCACCGTTTCGCTTCCAGAGTCGATGAGAGTTCTCTTGGGTCCACATGATCATATTCAATGGCGTAGCCCGGTTGAATGACTGTAACGTTCTCCAAACCCGGGATGGTTTTGAGAAATGCCAACTGTGCATCTTCGGGCAGCGACGTAGAGATCCCGTTCGGATAGACCGTATGATCATCCAGGCCTTCCGGTTCGAGGAAGATCTGATGTCCATCCCGATCACCAAAGCGAACAATCTTGTCTTCAATCGATGGACAGTAGCGCGGGCCACGACCCTTGATCTCACCCGAATACATGGCTGAACGCGAAAGATTGTCACGAATGATCTTGTGCGTTTCCGGTGTGGTGCGGGTGATATGACAAGGCACCTGAGGCGCTTCAATCTTGTCAGTCATAGTCGAGAAAGGAATAGGCTCCTCATCGCCAGGCTGGACTTCAAGCTTATCCCAATCAATGGTTCGACCATCGAGGCGTGCAGGCGTGCCTGTTTTCAGGCGACCAAGATCGAAACCGATCTGCTCCAGAGACAAGGACAACCCCATCGCAGGACCTTCGCCATGACGACCAGCAGGGATCTTCTTGTCTCCGATATGGATCAAGCCACGAAGAAACGTTCCGCTCGTGAGCACAACTGCATCACAAACGATCTCTGTTCCGTCGAGCAACTTAAGCCCCGAAACAGCGTCATCTGAAAAGACCAGGCTGTCTGCCTCGCCTTCAATAACGTCCAGGTTTGCAATAACAGCAATCTCTGCCTGCATCGCTTCGCGGTAGAGCTTACGATCCGCCTGGGCGCGTGGACCACGAACGGCTGGTCCCTTCCGACGATTGAGCATTCTAAACTGGATACCGGCTTGATCGGCAACCCGGCCCATCAAGCCATCCAGCGCATCGATCTCACGCACGAGATGGCCTTTTCCCAATCCACCAATAGCGGGATTGCAGGACATCACCCCAATGGTCTCGAACTTATGCGTCACGAGAGCAGTAGATACACCCAGGCGCGCAGCCGCAGCTGCAGCTTCACAGCCTGCGTGACCGCCGCCAATCACAACGACATCATAGGTCAATTTAGTCATCATACGTCCGGACATTAAAGATCAGCTTCAACGACACATGGCACAACGAGATCGGAAACTGAAAGGTTTATCGGCGTATCAGCCATATCAAGCTGACACGCTCAAGGCACAATGGAAACAACCTTTGTGCTGCTGTTGCGCGCTTTATAAAATGTTCGCCGCAAACCGTCAAAAGAAAAGGCCGCAGTTTACTGATGCGGACAGCATCGGTCGGGTTGAAATTCCAAGAGATTAACGAAACCCTAATGAGCCACCAACCCAATAAGGTCTAAACCAAACAAGTGAGATGATTCACGTGAAACATGTTTCGAAACTGAATCGACCTGATTCACGTGAAACAATGATCATTTCCCAATACAGAAATCTCTGAAGATAACGTCGAGAAGATCCTCAACATCAATCCGCCCGGTAATACGACCGAGCATATCAGCTGCCCGACGAAGATCTTCTGCTCGCAATTCATCTGGTAGATGGCTTTGCTGGATTCCCTGCCGAAGGAAAGAGACACATTGATCCAGGTGGTGACGGTGTCTCTGGCGGGTAGCCAAGGGAGCTTCACCAATTGAGATTGTTTCCTTCACGAAATCAGAAAGCTTGGAAAGCAACCCGTCCATACCGGTCGATGTTACCGTAGAACTAGGAATTACAACGGTTGTTCCGGAAGAGTCTCGTTCCGGAAGAGTCTCAAGATCTGCCTTGGTTTCGACGGTCCAGACAGGGATTTTTAGCTCTGTGTCGGACTTCAAACCTGCCACCGGGTCGTATGGGCCTGGTCCATCTTGCTCACGAGCCCATAGAATGAGATCGGCTTCCGCACCGCGTGCCCGTGCCCGCCTGATGCCCTCCTGTTCAACAACACCGCTTGTCTCGCGAAGGCCGGCAGTATCAACCAAAGTGACGGGATAGCCTTGTAGATCCAGATGAACCTCCAGTGCATCTCTGGTGGTCCCTGCCTCATCAGTCACAATCGCCACATCCCGACCGGCGATGGCATTCATCAAGCTGGACTTGCCGGCATTGGGAGCCCCCATCAAAACCACCTGAAGACCGCTACGAAGTCTCTCCCCGCTCTTGGAGCGAATGAGATGGTCCTCTATCTCAGAAACCAGATCTGAAGCTTCTCCCCATACCTGATCAGCGACACTGCCTGGAACGTCTTCTTCATCGGCAAAATCAAAGTCTGCTTCGATCATCGCGCGCATATGAATCAGCTTTCCACGCCAGGCATCATAAAGCTGTCCAAGTCCGCCACCCATTTGCCGTACGGCCTGCTGTCGCTGAACTTCCGTCTCCGAGGCAATCAGATCCGCTAGACCCTCAACCTCCGTGAGGTCCATACGTCCATTGTGGAAAGCCCTTCGTGTAAACTCACCTGGATCGGCGGGACGAAGGTTACGCATGTCAGACAACACAGACAGGATGCGCGCAACAACAGCACGCCCACCATGGCATTGAAGCTCGGCAACATCCTCACCGGTGAAACTGGCTGGTCCTTCAAAAAACAGAACCAAAGCTTCATCAATCAAATCACCGCTGAGAGGATCCTTTAGTTTCCTTACACAAGCCTGGCGAGCTGGCGGAACAGACCCACACAGAGATTCAACAGCCTTGCGAACGTCAGGACCAGAAAGTCTGATGACCGCGACACCTGATGGAACCGCTCCACTGGAAAGCGCGAAAATCGTATCTCTCATGGTTTTGAAATCCGTTTGGTCCGATGTGAGTTATATCAGCCTCGATAGGTTTATGGCCTATAGGGCGAAATCGATCGCAGGGCAAATCGGAAACTGGCAATAAACCTATCACCTATCCGATTTGGTCGTCTGTGTTTCGATACCGATTCAATAAAATAGAAACTGCTGAAGGAACGCTGATGTCTGTTTCACGTGAATCATTCAACGCTCAGCGCGAACGCTATGGCCTGGAAAGACGGTATAGAACGTGTCTTTGAAGAGGGTGCTGATCCGGGAGAGCGGGATGAAGAAAATCATCATCTACGGTTCGGCGCATTCCAATACGCTCCATCACGCGCTGCGATCTTCTGTTCTGTTCAGCAGTGAAAGATACAATCTCGGAAAGACCGAGAGTTTCGAAACCGAATCCAAGCCAGCATAAAGCAGCTTCACTAGCATAACCCCTCCCCCAAAATTTCTTATCGAGACGCCAACCAATCTCAACGCATGGCTGAAATGGGACTGGTGATGGAAAGCTTGGAACAGATAGGCCGACAAAGCCTATGAATGATCCGGTATCCTTTTCCTCTGCCGGTTGAAAACAAAAACCATCATTGAGAAATTTCGTCTGCGCACGTGAGACGAGATCGTCACTTTGGGTACGTGTCAGTGTCGATGGAAAGTACTCCATGACCATCGGATCTGCATTCATCTCAGCGAAGGGCGCTAGATCCTCATCACGCCAAGGTCTTAGAATAAGCCGATCAGTTTCGAGATAGATATCAGACATCTGGTTGGTTCGTTTCCGATTCAAAAAGACGGTGAAGATGATTCACGTGAAACATCATACAAAAATGGCGCAGATCAGATCCGCGCCATTTAAATTATCAAACTCAAATCGAAACCGATTCAAATCATGTATTCATGCTATCGAAGAAATCATCGTTGGTTTTCGTCTGCTTGATCTTATCGAGCAGGAATTCAATCGCATCAACGTTGTTCATAGGATTGAGAATTCTACGCAGCACGAATGTCTTCTTGAGACGTTCTGGTGCCACGAGAAGTTCTTCCTTACGTGTCCCTGAACGCTGAATGTCAATCGCAGGATAAACACGCTTATCAGAGATCTTGCGATCCAGGATAATTTCAGAGTTACCTGTACCCTTGAATTCTTCGAAGATAACTTCATCCATACGGCTACCGGTATCAATCAACGCGGTTGCAATAATAGTGAGAGAGCCACCCTCTTCGATGTTACGAGCTGCACCGAAGAAACGTTTCGGCCGTTGGAGAGCATTCGCGTCAACACCACCGGTCAGAACTTTACCCGAAGATGGTACGACCGTGTTGTAGGCGCGGCCAAGACGCGTGATTGAATCCAGCAGGATCACAACATCACGTCCGTGTTCGACAAGACGCTTTGCCTTCTCGATGACCATTTCAGCAACCTGAACATGGCGCGATGCCGGCTCATCAAATGTCGATGAAACAACTTCACCATCAACTGTCCGCTGCATGTCCGTCACTTCTTCCGGACGTTCATCAATCAGAAGAACGATGAGGTAGCACTCTGGATGGTTGGCAGTGATCGAACGGGCAACGTTCTGCAGGAACATTGTTTTACCGGTACGCGGTGGCGCGGTGATCAGGGCACGTTGTCCCTTTCCGAGCGGCGCAACCAGATCAATGATCCGGGAAGAAAGATCTTTCTTGCCCGATTCATCCATCTCCATCTTGAAGCGTTCATCAGGGTAAAGCGGCGTCAGGTTATCAAAGTGAACCTTGTGACGCGCCTTGTCTGGATCTTCAAAATTAATGGTGTTGACTTTGAGAAGTGCAAAATAACGCTCGCCGTCTTTCGGGCTGCGTATCTGTCCTTCGACAGTGTCACCGGTTCTCAGTGAAAAACGTCTGATTTGCGATGGTGACACATAAATATCGTCAGGGCCCGGCAGGTAGTTTGCGTCTGGTGACCGCAGGAAGCCAAAGCCATCCTGCAACACTTCAACAACACCTTCGCCGACAATGTCGACATCCTGGGCTGCAAGATTTTTGAGGATTGCAAACATCAGCTCCTGCTTACGCATGGTGCTGGCGTTTTCTACCTCAAGCTCCTCCGCGAACTGAAGAAGCTCAGTTGGCGTCTTAATCTTAAGATCTTTAAGTTTCATTTCCCGCATGGAATTGGGGTCAGTCATGATGATTTGGATACACGTTTGGAATTGCCTTCATAATTTCAAAATGAAATCTGAAGCTAAATGGGAAGGATGTCAGAGAGGGTTCCAGGTTGACCCTGGTTAGACATGGTGCAAATCGAACGAAATCAGTTTTTCATTCAGACCGCTAATTTCGCAAAACCTAATCCAACAAAAAAATTTCTGCAAGAAAAAAATGATGGTCGTGAATAATATTCACAGACCACCAAATTATCAATATTAGAAAGGCTTGCCGACAACAAGAATAACAATACCGATCATCAAGATCGTCGGAACCTCATTTAAAAACCGATAGTATTTTGTCGATTTCTTGTTTTCATCTTTCGCGAAGTTCTTAACACAACGCGAAAGGTATCCATGAATACCTGATAATATGATTACCAATGTAAACTTTGCGTGAAACCAGGGATCCGAAAACGCTGAAATCTCATAGGCAACCCACAGACCAAATATCCAGGATGCAACCATCGCAGGATTAATGATCGCCTTGAGCAACCGACGCTCCATCACTTTCAAAAGTTCAGAGGCTTCAGATCCGATTTCTGTCTGGGTGTGATAGACGAACAAGCGCGGCAGATACAGCATTCCCGCCATCCAGGAAATAACTGAAATGACATGCAGCGATTTCACCCACTCGTAAGTTCCCATTATTTCGCTCCCCTTACACGTTCGACCATCCTGGCAACATTGTCCGGATCCGCATCTGGCGTCACACCGTGTCCAAGATTGAAAATCAGTGGTCCGTTGCCAAGTGTCTCAAGGATGTGATCAACTCCTTCATCGAGAGCCGGGCCTCCGGCCACCAGACGCATCGGATCAAGGTTGCCCTGAATTGGCACCCGCTTTTGAATGTCGAGCGCTATGGAATCCGGAGCTGTCCAATCCAGGCCTATCGCATCAACACCCGTTTCCTCGATGAAAAGTTTCAAACGTGCGGATGACGCCTTGGGAAAACCAATGATCTTGGCATTTGGGCGTTGCGCCTTCACGCCAGAGACAATCGCCTTCGTCGGTTCAATCGACCAACGCCTGAAACCCGCATCATCCAGAACACCTGCCCAGGTATCAAAAATCTGAACCGCGTCAGCACCGGCATCGAGCTGTCGAACAAGATAGGCGATCGATGCTGTGATCAGATGATCGATAAAACGACCAAGCAGTTCAGGATCACGATAGGATCCAATTCTCGCTGCAGTTTGATCCGGTGTTGTATGACCGGCAACAGAATAGCACGCTACGGTCCAGGGAGCGCCACAGAAGCCCAACAACGTGGTTTCTACTGGCAGGTCCCTTCTGAGACGAGAAACAGTCTCTATGACCGGTTTAAGATGATCTTCAGCCTTAGCCTGATCCAGCTGATCTATGAGATGGGAAGACAGAGGTTCGAGTACAGGACCACGTCCTTCCTCAAAGCGAACGGGATAACCGATTGCATCCGGAACGACGAAGATGTCTGAGAACAGGATGCTTGCATCAAAGCCATATCTGCGGATCGGTTGAAGTGTGACTTCGGTTGCCAGATCAGGATTGTAACAAAACTCGAGGAAGTTTTTCGCCTGCTTCCTGACTTCCCGATATTCCGGCAGATAACGTCCTGCTTGTCGCATCATCCAGATGGGAGGTGGCCATAGCTTTTCGCCTGCCAGAACTCTCATCACTGATCTGTCTTCCGACTTCATTGAACGTCTGCCTTTTCCCTGAATCTAAATAAATAAGATTCTTAAGTTTGAATCTGTTTTTTATTATTGAGCGTGGATTACAGGGATCATTAATTGTCCACAACACATCAGAAGGCAAATCGGTCTTGGACAATTCGTCTCAGCTTATGGACAAGTTAGCCTCCACAGGAGTCGATAACTCTAAAAGCCTTTCATAAAAAGATACTTAGAGAAAAATTAACCATTCGTTAGCGAATTGGGCGACTGCGGAAAACATGGTGATGAATTCAGACAACCTGTTAATCCACAGACAGCCGAATTCGTTTCGTTAAGATTCCATTAAGAATTGAGGCGTGTTCACAAAACCGTCGCAGTGGGCATAAGTTTCGCCGGATTATCTGCAGGACCGGATAATCCCCTTTTCATCAACAGCACTGGGGATGAACCTGTGCGAAAACCTCATTTCGGTAGATGGGTTTTCAATTTCATCAAGGCGAACAACCAGATATGCTCTCGGAAATAGAGATGTTGGGAGAAAAACATGAAAATTGTTCTGGCCAGCGGAAGCCGTATCCGCGCCGAGCTCTTGCAAAATGCCGGGCTTAAAATTGACATTGATCCTGCTTCTGTCGACGAGCGTGCAATTGAGGCACCATTGATCGAAGCCGGTGTTTCTCCTGAGGATCATGCAAGCGTTTTGGCGGAGGCAAAAGCCTTAAATGTTGCTGCGCGTCGCCCTGATGATTTGGTCATTGGTGCCGACCAGGTCCTGGCCTTTGACGGCAGACGCTACACAAAGCCGGAAGATATGACAGCCGCCCGAAGACAGCTTCTTGAATTTTCTGGCAAAACTCATGAGCTTCTGTCTGCCGTCGTCATTACTCAAAAGGATCAAACAATCTGGCGTCATGTATCGACGGCTCGGCTGACAATGCGCGATCTGACGCCGGAATTCATTGGTCGTTATTTGTCAGCTGCTGGCGAGTCTGCACTGTCGAGCGTGGGCGCCTATCAACTCGAAGGACTCGGCGTTCAGTTGTTCGAAAAAATTGAAGGTGACTATTTCACCATCCTCGGACTTCCGTTGCTTCCGTTGCTTGCTCAGCTTCGGTCAATGGAGATTTTGGAAAAATGAAGCCGGTACCAAAAATTGCAATCACTGGCTGGCCAGTCACTCATTCGCGTTCGCCGCTCGTGCAAGGCTACTGGCTTGAAAAATATGGCATCGAAGGAAGCTATGTAAAACATGCCGTGGAACCCGAGGATGCAGAGACCTTCTATCAAGATCTCGCAAAAAGCGGATTGTCAGGTTGCAATGTGACTGTGCCTTACAAGGAACTCGCTGCCCGATCTTGCAAGGTGCTTGACGATGCGGCGCAAAAAATAGGTGCGGCAAACACGCTATGGCTGGATGAAAACGGCGACCTGAACGGTGCGAATACCGACGGGCTCGGATTTTTGGGAAATCTCGATCAGCAAATTCCGGATTGGGATAAAAAGGCTGATGTCGGTGTGGTTCTGGGCGCGGGCGGTGGTGCTCGGGCAGTTGTCTGGGCGTTGCTGTCAAGAAATGTAAAAAAAGTGCATATCTTCAACCGAACCGTTTCAAAAGCTCAAAAAATTGCCGATGAATTCGGATCGGAAACAATAGCTCACTCTTGGGATAAGATTGGGGATTTCCTGGGGGCAGCTGACATTCTCGTCAACACCACGTCGCTCGGTATGACGGGCAAGGATCCGCTGAACATCGCCCTCAAAAATCTTTCTCAGACAGCCGTTGTGACAGATATCGTGTATTCCCCGCTTGAAACGGATCTTTTGAAATCCGCCAGAGAGCGTGGAAATAAAACCGTTGATGGGTTGGGTATGTTGCTCCACCAGGCAGTGCCAGGATTTGAAAAATGGTTCGGGCTGAAACCCGAAGTGGACGAAGATCTTAGAAAACTGATTTTGAAAGATCTTGGGGTAGACATTTGATCATTATTGGCATGACCGGATCGATCGGTATGGGAAAGTCGACGACAGCACAAATGTTCGCTGACGCCGGTGTTCCCGTGCATGATGCCGATGCGACCGTTCATGCTCTCTATCGGGCAGAAGCAGTTGATCCCGTCGGAGAACTGTTTCCAAACGTTGTCGTTGATGGCGCAATTGACCGCCAGGCTCTGGCGAAGGAAATTCTGGGCGATCCGGAGGCTATGAAACGCCTTACCGACATCGTTCATCCGCTTGTTCGCAAAAAAGAACAGGAATTTCTGGCAAAGGCCCGGGAAACTGGTCAGCGTATCGTTGTGCTCGATATCCCGCTTCTCTTTGAAACGGACGGTGAAAAGCGCGTTGATGTCCGGGTGGTTGTGACCGCACGTGCCGAAATACAAAAACAAAGGGTTCTGTCGCGTCCAAATATGAGCGTAAGTCGCTTCAACGAGATCTTGCAAAAGCAGATGCCGGACCGTGACAAAAGACTGAGAGCTCATTTTTTGATCGACACCGGTTATGGTCTGGACTTTGCCCGGCGCAGCGTTGCCTCAATCTTGAAGGCATTGTCAGGCTCTGCCTGAACCTCGACTCTGAGCCGCCGTCTGTGACCTTTACCGGGGAAAACCAAAGCAGATCCTTGGCTAAATGCCACGTTCCACGCAAGACTGCACCAGCAACAAATCGGAATATAGAATGCGTGAAATTTCCTTCGATACGGAAACAACCGGGCTGAATCCGCGAACTGGAGATCGTCTGGTAGAAATTGGCGGCGTTGAGCTGATCAATCATGTTCCGACGGGCAAATCCTATCACGTCTATATCAATCCCGAACGGGATATGCCGGAAGAAGCCTTCAGGGTACACGGGCTTTCTGCGGAATTTCTGGCAGACAAGCCGAAGTTTGTTGATGTTGCGGATGAGTTTTTGGAGTTCGTTGGTGATGCCACATTGGTCATTCACAATGCGGCGTTCGATATGGGCTTTATTAACTTTGAACTGGAACGCGTTGGACGCGCAAAAATTTCAAATGACCAGGTGCTCGATACGCTGGAAATTGCCCGCAGAAAGCACCCCTCTGGTCCGAACTCTTTGGACGCTCTTTGCTCCCGCTATGGAATCGACAACTCGCGCCGCATTAAACACGGAGCGTTGCTCGATGCGGAAATTCTTGCGGAAGTCTACCTGGAACTGATTGGCGGGAAACAACGTGCACTCAGTCTGACGCCTGAAGAAGACCAGGAAAGTGTCGAGAGTTCATCGAACACACAACGGCAAACTGGACTTGGAACTTTTTCCGCGCGTCAGCGCCCTGGTCCTCGCCCTGCCTATTTGCCAGAAGCGGAGCTGGCAGCCCATAAGGCCTTCATAGAAGGTATGGGTGAGAGCTCAGTCTGGAAAAAGTACGAGTAATTATAATCTCTTGAACGGAATTATCGTTACATCATTGATGTAAGAACACGATCGGGTGGACGGTGACCATCCATCCATGTGCGGATGTTGATGATGACTTTTTCACCCATCTCTATACGTCCTTCGATCGTTGCAGATCCCAGATGAGGCACAACAAGGACGTTTTCCATCGCCATTAGTTTTGGATTTACCGCCGGCTCATTCTCAAAAACATCCAGCGCGGCGCCGGCGAGATGGCCTTCTTCCAATAAGGCGACGAGCGCCTGTTCATTGATGACTTCACCGCGAGCGGTGTTGACGACATAAGCGCCCTTTTTGAGAAGCTTTAAACGTCTGGCCGAAAGCAGGTGAAACGTACCCGGTGTATGTGGGCAATGAATGGAAATGACGTCCATTCTGGCCAACATCTGATCGAGACTTTCCCAATAGGTTGCTTCCAGTTCGGCTTCGATGGCTGGCGCTGCCGGTCTGCGATTGTGGTAGTGGATCGACATACCAAAGGCTTTTGCTCGGCGCGCGACCGCCTGGCCAATACGTCCCATCCCGATGATGCCCAGGCGCTTGCCCCAAATCCGATGGCCCAGCATCCAGGTTGGCGACCATCCCGTAAATTCGCCATTTTCGAGTGCCTTAATGCCCGCAGACAGGCGCCGGGGAACGGCAAGGATCAACGCCATTGTCATGTCCGCGGTGTCTTCGGTCAAAACATTCGGTGTGTTGGTGACAGTTATGCCGAGATCGTTGGCGGCTGTGACGTCAATGTTATCCGTTCCATTGCCGAAGTTTGAAATCAGTTTGATGCGATCGCCCGCTTGGGAAAGAATTGTACTATCAATACGATCAGTGACGGTTGGAACCAGTACGTCGGCCGTCTGCAAAGCTTCGATCATGTCAGATTGGGTGAAAGGCCGGTCAGTCTCATTCAACCGTGTGTCGAAAAGCTCACACATCCGCGATTCAACAACTTCGGGAAGCTTTCTGGTAACGACAACAACGGGTCTCTTTTTGAGCATGTTCTGTGCTTTCGCCTCTTGTTGAGATTACCTTAACCACAACAGCCACACCATGGCACACCGAAAAAAGGATGCGCAAACCTTTAGTCCTTTCAATACCGTTCCGTCGATACGGAAACAAGGTTTCCAGATAGGCGTCGATCTGAACTGGTAATCTTATGTTGAACGGACGATCGGATTGGCGTCTTTGCTAAAATTTGAATTTGCTGGCCAATATCACCAGCTTTGGTTACACGTTCACTGACTGAAAATCTGACCCGTTTGGAAACAACTGAATATGCTTTGCATCAAAAATCGAGTCGTATTGGCGCTGGTCTTCTCCCTGATTTGCGGGTTCGCCACCTATTTCCCCAGTGATGCTTATGCTCAGGCAACCAAGACTGGACCGAGTGGCCTGCCAATTCCCAGATTTGTAAGTCTGAAGTCTGACCGAGTGAATGTTCGTATTGGCCCATCGCGCGAGCACAAAATTGCCTGGACATTTGTACACGCCGGACTGCCGGTTGAAATCGTGCAGGAATACGACAATTGGCGTCGTGTTCGAGACTGGGAAGGCAAGGAGGGTTGGGTCTTTCATACGCTTTTGTCTGGACGGCGCACAGCTCTTGTCACGCCTTGGGAGGATGATGCCAAAACACCGTTGCGAGCGCGTGCTCAATCGGATGGACCGATTGTTGCCGAGTTGAAATCCAATGTCCTTTTGAACGTGACTGAATGTTCAGACGGCTGGTGCAGCGCGACAATTGATGACCACGAAGGTTGGATTGATCAAAAACGTCTGTTCGGTGTCTATCCAGACGAAACCTTTGATTAAAATGGATTTGTTGGAAATTCCAAACAAAAAAGGCGGCCAATAGAGCCGCCTTTTTAATTCAAAGATCATCAAGACATTCAGTCAGGTTTTTCGCCTTCTTGAACCTTCAGTTCATTAAGGCGAGGCATCGACATGATATTGTATCCGCTGTCGACAAAGTGAATTTCACCCGTAACACCGCCGGACAGATCAGAAAGCAGATACAGGCTGGTACCACCAATTTCTTCCAGAGAAACGGTGCGGCAAAGCGGAGCATTGCGCTTCTGGTAGTTATACATCAAACGGGCATCGGAAACGCCGGACCCTGCGAGAGTACGAACAGGACCAGCCGAAACGGCGTTTACCCGAATGTTCTGCTCGCCGTAATCTACAGCCAGATAGCGCACGGAAGACTCCAGCGCTGCCTTTGCAACACCCATGACATTGTAGTTCGGCATCACCTTCGTGGAGCCACCATAAGTCAAGGTGATCATGGATCCACCGTCGGTCATGAGTTCCGCGGCCCGCTTGGCAATCTCCGTAAATGAGAAGCAGGAAATCACCATGGTGCGGGAGAAGTTCTCACGAGACGTGTCGGCATATTTGCCGCGCAGTTCTGTCTTGTCGGAAAAGCCGATTGCATGAACGAGAAAGTCGATTGAACCCCACTCGTTTTTCAGCGTTTCGAAAACAGAATCCACCGATTCAATGTCTTCGACATCGCACGGCAGGACCAATGATGAATTGACAGATTCAGCCAAAGGCTTGATCCGCTTGCCAAAAGCTTCACCCTGGTAGGTAAAGGCCAACTCCGCCCCATGGTCAGCCAAAGTCTTGGCGATACCCCATGCGATGGAGTGGTTGTTCGCAACACCCATGATGAGTCCGCGTTTGCCCTTCATAAGATCAGACATTTCGCGTCCCCTTATCCGTGGTAGCGAGATAGGGCAAGGGAGGCATTGGTGCCGCCGAAGCCAAAGCTGTTGGACATAACTGTATCAAGCCCGGCATTGTCGCGGCGCGTTGTAACGATCTCGCCTTCTTTCAATTCCGGATCAAGTTCAGTGATGTTTGCAGATGCTGTGATGAAGTCGTTCTGCAGCATCAGCAGACAGTAGATGGCTTCCTGAACGCCCGTGGCACCAAGGCTGTGCCCGGTGAGGGATTTCGTGGAAGACACTGGCGGCTGGTTTTCACCAAAGACACTGCGGATGGCTTTGATTTCACCGATATCACCGACAGGTGTCGATGTGCCGTGTGAGTTGATGTAGTCGACCTTGCGGTCACCAAGAGTCGAAGTGGCAAGACGCATACAGCGCTCACCGCCCTCGCCGGAAGGCGCAACCATGTCATAGCCATCAGAGTTGGCTGCGTAGCCGGTCACTTCAGCATAGATCGTCGCACCGCGTGCCTTGGCATGTTCCAGTTCTTCAAGAACCACAACGCCGCCGCCGCCGGCAATAATGAAGCCGTCGCGTGTCGCATCATAGGCGCGCGAAGCGGTTTCTGGTGTGTCATTGTACTTGGAAGACATGGCACCCATGGCATCGAAAAGACAGGACAGTGTCCAGTCAAGTTCTTCACCTCCACCGGCAAACATTACGTCCTGTTTGCCAAACTGAATCTGTTCGGTCGCCGCACCAATACAATGAGCAGATGTCGAACAAGCCGAGGTGATTGAATAGTTGATACCCTTGATCTTGAACGGAGTTGCAAGACAGGCCGAATTGGTCGAGCTCATGCCGCGCGTGACCATGAATGGTCCCATGCGCTTCGGTGAACCTTTTTCGATGACAATCTTGTGGGCCTGAAACAGGTTTTTGGTAGATGGACCACCAGATCCCATGATCAAACCGGTCCGCTCATTGGAGATGTCTTTTTCTTCAAGACCGCTTTGAGCAATCGCCTGCTGCATGGCTATGTAGTTATACGCCGCGCCATCACCCATGAACCGAAGCTGACGCTTGTCAATGTGTTCAGTGGGATCAATGTTCGGCATCCCATGAACCTGACTTCTAAAGCCGTGTTCAGCGTAATCCGGAGCAAAGCTCAGGCCGGATTTTCCTTCACGAAGGCTGGAAAGCACTTCATCGACGTTTGAACCAATTGAGGAAACAATCCCCATTCCGGTTACAACCACCCGCCTCATCGCGGTCTCCTATTTCTTTTGGGAACCCTTCGCCCTTGAATCACCAGGATGGTTCCAACATCAACTCATCCGGTATCACCAAAGTGGTACCGGCAATCCCGTTACAAAGACATTCAAGTCTTAAGCTTTGGCCAATCCGACGCGCAGGTCTGTGGCCTTGTAGATCATTTCACCGTCGGCCTTTAGCCATCCATCGGCAATGCCGAGAACCAGCCGGCCCTTCATGACGCGCTTGAAATCAATGCCGTATTCCACGAGCTTGACGTCTGGCGTAACCATGCCCTTGAACTTTACTTCTCCGGTAGAAAGAGCCATGCCCTTACCTTCCAGACCAAGCCATCCGAGATAAAATCCGGTCAACTGCCACATGGCATCCAGGCCAAGACATCCTGGCATGACCGGGTTGCCTTCGAAGTGGCACGGGAAGAACCAGAGGTCCGGATTGATGTCGAATTCTGCACGAGCATAACCCTTGTCGAATTCGCCTCCGGTTTCCGAAATATCCGTGATTCGATCAAACATGAGCATTGGCGGCAGCGGCAATTGGGCATTGCCCTCACCAAAAAGTTCGCCTTTTGCGCAGGAAATGAGATCGTCATACGTGAAGCTGGAGCGGCGCTCGGTCATTCAAAGTCCGTTATCAACTGGGCATCGATGCAGCCCATGTGGCTACAAAGATGAGGGTTGGTGTTAAATTGTTTATGGCGCTTCCTAACACACGAAGAAGGCAATCGAAAGATCAAGAAATAAGGAAGTTTTGCGTCAAGACGAAACGACGCATTTTGCTAGTTAACGTTCAGGAGGATTATTAATCCAATTGAATAAACGCTTGCTGCCAAGAGTAAACACTTCAGCGCGCTGTTGGCTGAAGTTAACCAGCGTGTCTGTAAGATTGGTTCAACAAGGCCAATTACAAGATAATTCTTGATTGTTGGCCTCAATAAATGCGAAATAGATTATCAAGGACGCGATTTTTAGGCAGCAGTTCATTGAAATTTTGAACCTAAACTGCCTTGTGATAGATTTGGAATATGAGGGACGTAGGGAACAACATGTACTCTGACATGTCGATCCATCAGGAAGAACTGAACGTACACCACCTGCTGAGGAACGCTGGTTTGCGTCCGACGCGGCAGCGGGTATCTTTGGCTGAGATGCTCTATTCCAAGGGCGACCGGCATATTTCTGCCGAGCTATTGCACGAAGAAGCGGTGGCTGCCGACGTTCCGGTTTCTCTCGCGACTGTCTACAACACCCTTCACCAATTCACCGAAGCTGGATTGCTGCGTGAAGTCGCTATCGACGGCAACAAGACCTATTTCGATACCAACGTTTCCGACCACCATCACTTCTTTATCGAGGGTGAGAACAAGGTGATCGATATTCCTGGTGACGTGGTCGGCATCGGATCTATTCCCGAAGCCCCTGAGGGCATGGAAATCGTTCGCGTCGATGTGGTGGTTCGGGTTCGCCCTAAAACCTGACGGTTTTCTATTTCTCAGCTTGTATCTGACTTGATCGCTTGTAGATCTCGACGGTTTCGTCTGTTCCCGGGAAGCTGCGGTTGTGTGACCATGTGAACCCGATAGCGTCAAGCAGATGACTTGAGCGCGCATTGCCGGGCAAGACAATCGCGCAAATCTCATTCAGACCAAGATGTGTTTCTGCGTGCTTCAGAACGCCAAGCGCTGCTTCGCGCGCATAGCCCTGTCCATGGTGTTCACTTAAGAGCGCGTATCCCAGATCCGGAACATCAAAGCCGTCACGCTGGTAAAGACCACAAAAGCCTAGTGGCTTACCGTCTTCCTTACGGACAAGGATATAGGATCCAAACCCGTTAATCCGGTAACTGGGCTTCTGATTTGTATCAATATAGGTTTCTGCGTCGTCGAGATTCTGGATATTCTTGTCGCCAATGAAACGGATGTAGTCTTCCTGGTTCAGAAGCTGGAAATACAGCAGGCAATCGTCGAGCGTTACCTCGCGAAAACGCAGTCTTTCGGTGTCATTCGGTAATTTGATCAACCGTCCAGCCTCGTCTTCCCGTTCGCAACCATCTGCGCGGTTCTCACGGCAATATCCGGCACAGCGTCGAATGGTTCGCGCTCCGGGCTGCGACACAAATCATAGATCACGCAGTTTCGGCATTCGGGTTTGCGGGCCTTGCAGATGTAGCGGCCATGCAAGATCAACCAATGATGAGCGTGCAGACTGAACTCCGGCGGTATAGCCTTTTCCATGGCAAGCTCAACATCCAACGGTGTTTTGCCCGGGGCAATTCCGATCCGGTTGCCGAGCCGAAACAGGTGCGTATCGACTGCAATCGTTGGCTGACCGAAGTAAATATTCAGCACGACATTGGCGGTTTTTCGCCCTACGCCGGGCAGTTTCTCCAAGGCCTCACGGTCATCGGGAACAGTGCCTGCGTGATCGCGCACCAATTGTTCAGATAAGAGAATGACGTTTTTCGCTTTTGTCTTGAACAGACCGATTGTCCGGATCTCCTCTCGAACACGGTCTTCGCCCAGTGCAATCATCTTTTCAGGCGTGTCTGCAATCTGAAAGAGAGTCTTTGTCGCACGGTTGACGCCAACATCCGTTGCCTGCGCCGAGAGGACCACAGCGACCAGCAGCGTGTAGGCGTTGACGTAGTCAAGCTCCCCTTTTGGTTCTGGGTTATCTGCGTGAAAACGTTGAAAAATCTCGTTGGTTTCGGCCTTCGAATAGCGAGATCTCTTGAGCACCCGGCCCGGATTATCAACGGAGGGCGCTTTGCGTTTCTTAACCGTTAGTTTCTTTGCTGGCTTTTGTGTCTTTGAAATCGCCATTGGCTCTCTTATCATTCGGGCATGACCACAGATCATTCGATACCAGATACGATGAGCGGACGAAACAATTCAGGCGAATTGATCTTCTCTGCAATCCTGACCCCTTACCGCTCGTTGGGACCGAAAGGATTTCTTGTCCTGATGTTATGTATCGGCTCGGTGAGTTTTGTGGCCGGTCTGTTTTTCCTGATGCTTGGGGCCTGGCCCGTATTCGGTTTTTTCGGACTGGATGTCTTACTGATCTGGCTCGCGTTTCATTTGAACTATCGCTCCGCCAACCGGCATGAGGAAGTCAATGTTTCGCTGCACGAAGTTGTTGTGCGCAAGGTGGGTCCGCGCGACCAATATATTGAAATGCGCTATAATCCCTTCTGGTTAAAGCTTGAAACCACTCAGACCGTCGATGAAGGGGTGACTCACATTCGGCTGCGCTCCCATGGTGAAGAGATGGAGATCGGTTCCTTTCTCAACCCGGTCGACAGGACGACATTTGCGCAAGCGCTTAAAAATGCCCTCATGAGCGCTAAGAGTGGCGGACTGCCTGTGCAGTAATTTTCACAGGCGATCAGGCGGTGGCTTCTCGAGGTTTCATCTTTCGGGTGACGAGCAGCGTTATGAAGGCACATGCACTTGAAAATGCAGCGAATATAACAACCGTTCCAAATGAAAAGGCGCTGGCGATGAAGCCCATGGAAACGCTTCCGATCATGCTGCCCAGAAACAAGCTGTTCATGTAGATCGCGGTGGCTCTACCTGGCGTGGTCGGCGTGAAATTTTGAATAAACGTAATACTGATGCCTGCGAACAGGCCGTAGTACAGTCCCTCCAATGCGGCGAGGAAAACCACCTCGATCATGCTGTCCGCCTGAGCGAACAAATTGAACACCACAATTGCCAGTGCGGCCGATGCGAGCATCACGTTTCGGGCGCCAAAACGTTCGGCGAGGCGCGCCGCAGAAAAAATCGCAAACACTTCAACAAAGCATTTTGCAGTTAGAGAAACGCCTGGCGCGTATCCGGGAAGCTGCGCATCCTTGATCAGGAAAAGCGGCAACACGGATGTAAAAATGACATTGCTCAGAGCAAAGCAGGTACACGCAACAGCGGCAAACCACAGCGCCCAGTCAATGCCGGCGATCGACACTGCGCTCTTGGGACTTTGTGTTCCGTGGAAGTCTTTTGGCACCGTCACCGCCCATAGCCCAAGCCAGACCAGACCGGCTGACGCTGAAAGCAGATATGACTTTTGAAAGCCGAACTGGTCGATGAGCAGGAAGGCAGAAGCTGGCCCGATCATCCAGGCGATGGAGATTGCCGTTCGCAAAAAAGCATTGTAGCGGCCAGCATCAAGGTTGTTTTGATTGGCGTACTGACGCCCGAAAGTGAAGGTGGTTCCCGAAGCGGAATTGGACATTGCCATCAGGGGTGCACCGACAACTGCGAAAATCCAGAAATCCGGCATGCTGGCGGCCAAGCCCGCAAAGCACATGAAGCAAACGATGGACCCGCCTATTAGCAGCCGAGGTTTGAATCCGGCGTCAAGTTTTTGGCCAAAAAGTCGATTGAGACCCATCGTGATCAGCGCCATGAAACCGGTAAAAAAGCCGATTTTCCAGGCAGGCTGCCCAAGACCTTCGACGATGAAGTAACCCATCGTCGGAATAAGGGATGAGGTGCAGGTTGTTGCAGCTAAAATCAGAAAAAAGATAAGCACTGCCTGCCGGGGCAGCTGAAAAATGAACGTCATCAAATGAACTCAAAAAGCCGGAAGAACTTCCGATCGGACGGGAAATGCACGGCCAAGCTAGCTCTATTTGTTCGATTTGTCACTTGAAGGCAAAGAAGCGCTCAGGTTTTGTTTGCCTGTCTCCCGGCCTTGAGTTTGTAAAGCGCTTCCAATGCTTCACGCGGTGTCAGATCATCAGGATCAATGTCATCCAAAGTGTCGAGCACTGGATCGTTCGCATTCTGATGGGTGGAGGTTGAAGCATGCGGCGTGGTGGCGGCAAACAAAGGCAATTCGTCGATCAGGGCTTCTGATGGTGCACGCCGATCTTGTTCTTCCAGTTGGCTCAACACCTGCTTTGATCGCTCGACAACGGCATTCGGCAAGCCGGCCAGTTTGGCGACCTGGATACCGTAGGATCTATCGGCGGCGCCTGGCACGATTTCATGCAGGAAAACGACATCACCGTTCCATTCTTTCACCAGAACGGTTGCATTCATAAGCCTGTCGAGCTTTTGCGAAAGGGCTGTTAGCTCGTGATAGTGGGTGGCAAACAGAGCCCGCGACTTGTTCACTTCATGTAAATGCTCAATCGTCGCCCAGGCAATGGATAATCCATCAAATGTCGCTGTACCGCGGCCGATTTCATCCAGAATGACCAGTGAGCGCTCGCCCGCCTGGTTGAGGATCGCTGCGGTTTCGACCATTTCGACCATGAAGGTAGAACGCCCTCGCGCCAGATCGTCAGCTGCACCTACGCGCGAAAAGAGGCGGTCGACGATGCCGATATGTGCCTTTTCAGCCGGAACAAAAGCACCCATTTGCGCCATGACCGCAATCAATGCGTTCTGACGCAGGAATGTCGATTTACCGGCCATGTTTGGACCGGTGATCAGCCATATCCGACCCGCTGCATCCTTGCTTGTTGCAGTGTCAGGTCCAAGATTGGCATTGTTGGCGACAAAGCTTTCACCGCCAGATGCTTTCAAGGCTTGTTCGACGACCGGATGGCGACCACCGACAATGTCGAACGCCAAACTGTTATCGACAATCGGACGGGTGTGGTTTTCCTGTTGTGCGAGCTTCGCCAATGTTGATGAAACATCAAGAATGCTGAGCCCATGCGCTGCCGCTTTGATCGCATCGCCTGCGGCAATGATGTCGGCTGTGAGCTTTTCGAAAATTTCGAGCTCGATTGACATAGAGCGTTCGCCGGCGCTGGCGATCTTGCTTTCCAAGTCCGCCAGTTCCGTCGTTGTGAAACGCATGGCGCCTGCCATCGACTGGCGATGTATGAAGCGGCCAGGGTCAGCCGTCAGTTTTTCGGATTGGGCCGTTGGAGCTTCGATGAACCAGCCAAGCACGTTGTTGTGCTTGATTTTCAAACTGCGAACGCCGAGTTCCTCGGAATATTGCGCCTGCAGCTTTGCAATCACTTTACGAGATTCATCGCGCAAGGCCCGCAACTCGTCGAGGTTTGCGTCATAGTCGCTGGCAACAAAGTTTCCGTCGCGCTTTAGAAGCGGTGGGTCCTGTTTGATGGCGCGTTGCAGCCGGTCGCCCAGGTCATGTGGAGCAGAGTTCAGGCTGGATTGAGCAGCAGCCACTTCAGTCGGGAGTGTTCCATTCGCACGGTCCACCCGCTCTGAGATGGACTTTGCTGCGGACAGGCCCTGGGCAATGGCCAGAATGTCCCGTGGACCCCCGCGTTGCAGGGCAAGTCGTGACAAGGCGCGGGCCATATCAGGCGCGCCTTTCAGACTCTCCCGCAAAGCTTCGCGGATCATTTCGTTTTCCAAGAAGAAATCAACAGCATCATGACGCCGCGCGATTTCATCCGGATTGACGAGCGGTCCCGCAAGTCTCGATGTTAAAAGCCGTGACCCACCGCCGGTGACTGTCCTGTCGATCGTGGACAGCAGGCTTCCCTGCTTTTCACCGCCAAGCGTTCGGGTCAGTTCCAGATTTGCACGCGTGGCCGGATCGATGAGCATACGCCCCGCGCCAGCTTCGCGTGTTGGTGGATCGAGCGGTGGTCGCTCGCCCAGTTGGGTTTTTTCAATGTAGGACAGAACACCTGCTGCGGCCGAGAGCTCGGCCCGGGTGAACAATCCGAAACCATCGAGGGTCTTGACCCCGAAATAATGGGTGAGACGATCAGCGGCTGTTGATCCATCAAAAAACGCCCTTGGCACAGGTGAAACAGCAGCTCCTGCGCCTTCAACGGTATGGCGGAGGTCCATTTCCTGAAGCAATGTGTCAGGCAGGATGAGTTCGCTGGGGGCGATCTGGGCCAGATCGGCAGCCAGCCGTTGATCATCGGTCTCACACACCTGAAACGATCCGGTCGACATATCGATCCAGGCAAGGCCATAGACTGAATCGCCGGCAAGTGAGCCACCGCGCAATCGCGTGAGTGCACAAAGGAAATTGTTGGCGCTGGAATCCAGCAAACGGTCTTCGGTCAGGGTTCCCGGTGTGACCAGCCGAACGACATCGCGGCGTACAACGGATTTCGAGCCGCGTTTTTTGGCCTCAGCCGGATTTTCGGTCTGTTCGCAGACAGCCACCCGATGGCCCAGTCCGATGAGCTTCTGCAGATAGTCATCGGCGGCATGAACCGGCACACCGCACATCGGGATGTCTTCACCCAAGTGCTTTCCGCGTTTGGTCAGCGTGATTCCGAGGGCACGTGCTGCTATTTCCGCGTCTTCGAAAAACAGCTCGTAAAAGTCACCCATCCGGTAAAACAGCAGGCTGTCCGGGTTTGCGGTCTTGATCTCGATAAATTGCGCCATCATCGGAGTAACGCGAGCGTCAGCCGGCGGCGTGGAAATGGACTGTTTTTCAGACATCTGGTGAAACTAGCAAACCCTTTTGGTTGTTTCATTGGACCATAGAGCAATCACGCCTTGAAGCGCGAATTTTCAGGGGATAAGGTCGGCGACCTTGCGCAGTTCTGGGAAAAGCAAAAAGAGTGATGGAAAGGGAAGAAAAATCCATGCCAGCAACGGATAAATCCGCAAAGTCGTCGGTGAGTTTCACCGATCAGGAAGCTCTGAACTTTCACCAGGAAGGTCGCCCGGGAAAATTGGAGATCACTCCAACCAAGCCTATGGCAACGCAGCGTGATTTATCACTTGCCTATTCCCCCGGTGTTGCGGTTCCAGTTCGTGCAATCGCTGAAGATCCAAGTCTCGCGTTCGACTATACGACGCGCGGTAACATGGTTGCGGTTATTTCGAATGGCTCAGCAATTCTCGGACTTGGAAATCTCGGCGCGCTTGCCTCCAAACCGGTGATGGAAGGCAAGGCAGTCCTTTTCAAACGCTTCGCAGACGTCGATTCCATTGATTTGGAAGTTGATACACAGGATGTCGAAGAGTTTATCAACTCTGTACGTTATCTCGGTCCGTCATTTGGCGGCATCAATCTGGAAGACATCAAGGCGCCTGACTGTTTCATCATCGAACAGCGGTTGCGCGAACTGATGGATATTCCGGTCTTCCATGACGATCAGCACGGAACCGCTATCATCGCGGCGGCCGGTTTGATCAATGCGCTGCATATGACCGGCCGTGAGATGAAAGACACACGTGTTGTCTGCAACGGTGCCGGTGCCGCAGGTATTGCCTGTATCGAATTGATCAAGGCGCTGGGTATTCCCCACGAAAACGTCATTCTGTGCGACACCAAGGGTGTAATTTTCAAGGGTCGCGAAGAAGGCATGAACCAGTGGAAGTCTGCACACGCTGTGCCGACCGACCGCCGGACTCTTGCGCAGGCGCTTGATGGAGCCGATGTCTTTCTTGGCGTGTCTGCCAAGGGCGCACTGACCAATGAGATGCTCGCCAGCATGGCGCCAAATCCGATCATTTTCGCAATGGCCAACCCTGATCCGGAAATCACTCCAGAAGAGGCCCACGAGGTTCGCGGCGATGCCATCGTTGCCACTGGGCGTTCGGATTATCCAAACCAGGTCAACAATGTACTTGGCTTTCCATATATCTTCCGCGGTGCGCTGGATGTTCAGGCAACCACGATCAACGATGAGATGAAGGTGGCTTGCGCCAAGGCGCTTGCGGCATTGGCTCGCGAGGAAGTGCCGGACGAAGTGGCGGCTGCCTATCGCGGCAACCGGCCAAAATTCGGTCCTGAATATATCATTCCAGTACCATTTGATCCGCGTCTTTTGACGGCCATCCCGCCAGCGGTTGCGCAGGCTGCGATGGATTCAGGTGTCGCACGTCGTCCAATCGTCGATATGGAAGCCTATGTCGATCATCTGTCTGCGCGTCGTGATCCTGTTGCAGGTACGTTGCAACGCATCTTCTCTAAGGTGCGCTCGATGCCGAAACGGGTCGTTTTTGCTGAAGGCGAAGAAGAGCCAGTTATTCGCGCGGCTGTCAGCTTTGTTGCACAAGGGTTGGGTGAAGCAACGCTTATCGGACGAGAAGACGAGATTCGCGCAAATGCCGAAAAGGCTGGTGTTGATCTGACACGCGGCGGCATCACGCTGGAAAATGCGCGCCATTCAGACCGAAATGATGACTACGCCCAGTTCCTTTACGGCCGATTGCAGCGCCGTGGCTACTTGCTGCGCGATTGTCAGCGCATGGTCAACAACGACCGCAACTACTGGGGCGCCATTATGGTCGCTCGCGGTGATGCTGATGCAATGGTCACCGGCCTGACACGGAATTATTCAGTGGCACTGGATACGGTGCGGGCCTGTATTGATCCGAAACCTGGTCACCGCGTGATCGGCCTGTCCATGGCGCTGGGACGCGGTCACACCGTTCTGATTGCCGACACGGCGGTTCATGATATGCCAAACTCCGAGGAATTGGCGGATATCGCTGAAGAAGCCGCAACCATTGCAAAGAAGTTCGGTTACGAGCCACGTGTTGCCATGTTGGCCTATTCGACCTTTGGGCATCCGCGCGGCGAACGCTCCGAACGTATTCAGGAAGCCGTCAAGATTCTCGACAGTCGCCGCGTGCATTTTGAATATGACGGAGAAATGGCCGCAGATGTTGCCTTGAACCCTGACAAGATGGCAGCCTATCCATTCTGTAGACTGTCGGGTCCGGCAAATGTTCTCGTTATGCCGGCCTTCCACTCGGCCTCAATCGCCACCAAGCTTCTCCAGGAATTTGGCGGCACCACGGTAATTGGGCCTTTGCTGGTCGGGCTCGATAAGTCTGTCCAGATTGTTCCTATCGGGGCGAAAGATTCCGACATCGTGAATATGGCGGCAATTGCGGCGTTCAACGCGGGCTGATCAGGAAGCACCATGACAAAACAGCTCATCAAGATTTGTGGCCTGTCGACCGAAGACACAATGGAAGCGGCATTGGATGCTGGGGCCGATATGGTCGGGCTGATGTTTTTTCCGAAGAGCCCACGTCATGTGACCTTGTCCGAGGCTTGCAAACTGGCGGATATGGCGCGCGGCAAAGCGGAAATCGTTGCTGTTACCGTTGATATGGACATGGACGGCCTGGCACGGATCAGGGAACTTGTTGGTCCCGATACCTTTCAGTTCCATGGCACGGAAACGCCAGAAGGCTGTGCCATGGCCAAGGTCATGCAAAAGATCAAGATTATGAAAGCGCTGGGCGTTTCCACTCGCGAGGATCTGGCGGTTGCGGAAAGCTACTTTCCGGCTGTCGAACGTATCCTGTTTGATGCGAAGCCCCCTCATGACGCTGAAATTCCGGGCGGCAATGGCGTTTCCTATGATTGGTCACTGTTGAAAGACCTTGACCTGTCTAGGCCCTTCATGCTTTCCGGTGGTCTAACGGTTTCCAACGTCGCAGAAGCGATCCGCCAATCCGGGGCCAAAGAGATCGATGTATCTTCCGGCGTCGAGCGGGAGAGAGGCGTCAAGGATTGCGACCTCATTCGGGCCTTTATTGCAGAGGCGCGCAAAGCATTTGAAGTATCAGGGGAGTAAACACGTGGTACAGACACCAAACACGATCCGTTCCGGACCAGATGATCGCGGTCATTTCGGTATCTATGGTGGTCGCTATGTGGCCGAAACCCTCATGCCGCTGATCCTGGAGTTGGAAAAGGCTTACAACGAGGCGAAGGCAGATCCGGAATTTCACGGTGAACTGGAATCCCTGAACACTCATTATACCGGTCGGCCATCTCCGATGTATTTTGCCGAGCGTCTGACCGAGGAACTCGGCGGCGCAAAGATCTATTTCAAGCGCGATGAGCTGAACCACACCGGTTCGCACAAGATCAACAACTGCCTTGGCCAAATTCTTTTGGCGATGCGCATGGGCAAGACCCGCATCATTGCTGAGACCGGCGCTGGGCAGCACGGTGTGGCAACGGCAACAGTCTGCGCACGCTTCGGCCTGCCCTGCGTTGTTTACATGGGTGCCACCGACGTGGAGCGCCAAAAGCCGAACGTGTTCCGCATGAAGCTTCTGGGTGCTGAAATTGTTCCGGTGACTGCCGGAGCTGGCACCTTGAAGGATGCAATGAACGAAGCTTTGCGTGACTGGGTGACCAATGTGGACGACACATATTACCTGATCGGCACGGCTGCCGGCCCGCATCCGTACCCAGAGCTAGTGCGTGATTTCCAGTCGGTCATCGGTAAGGAAGCACGTGAGCAGATCCTGGAACTGGAAGGTCGCCTGCCGGACGCCGTCGTTGCAGCCGTTGGTGGCGGTTCAAATGCGATTGGCTTGTTCCATCCGTTCCTCGACGATGAGAGCGTTGAAATCGTTGGCGTCGAAGCTGGCGGCCGTGGCCTGACCGGTGAAGAGCATTGCGCCTCTTTGACTGCTGGTAAGCCTGGTGTTTTGCATGGCAACCGCACCTATCTGCTTCAGGATGAAGACGGTCAGATCCTGGAAGGGCATTCCATTTCAGCTGGATTGGATTATCCGGGTATTGGTCCGGAACATTCATGGCTGAATGACATCGGCAGGGCGAAATATGTTCCGATCATGGACCATGAAGCATTGGAAGCTTTCCAGATGCTGACCAAGGTTGAAGGCATTATTCCAGCACTGGAACCGGCCCATGCGTTGGCGCATGTGGTGAAGATGGCACCAAAGATGCGCAAGGATCAGATTATCGTCATGAACCTTTGTGGTCGTGGTGATAAAGACGTTTTTGCAGTTGGCGAAATGCTCGGTTTCGATCTTTAAGCAATATCGGCCGCTCAAAGCCTTGAATGACAAAACCGTCGGAACCTTAGGGTTTCGGCGGTTTTTCTTTGATCATTTGTTTGTATGAGGAGAGTGAAAACGCGGCGGTCCAAGATATGCAAAAACTGCAATGCTGCTTCGCAACATGAACAGTTGCGCCGCACAAGAAACGTTCTATTTTCAAATCATGGCTTGCAGAGGAACGACCACTTACTGGCCATTCGGCAAGTTCACCAAGTCATGAAAGGAAATACCAATGACAACTCTTGCAACATCGCTCCACTTCGAAGGTGTATCTGAAGCGATTTCTTCTTTCTTCAGCCGTTTTATTGCGGTCTGTGAAGAAGTTGGCCGTGCACGTGCTTCCCGCGCAATGTATGCTGAACTTTCTGCAATGAGTGATGCAGAACTTGATCAGTATGGTCTGAAGCGTGACGACGTCACCCGCACCATTTACTCCAAGGTCTCCGACGTCCGCTAATAGCGGACGCCGTGAACTTTTCTGCGGCGAATAAAGACTATTTCTGCCCTGATATCCTCGAGGCGGATTGACATGGGGTTACCCTGCCCCCTACATCCAATCGGATAATTGAGTGTGCTGAAATCAAAGCGCCTGACAAATGCAGGGAATGATAGATGACGGATACGCGTATCGATCGCCGTTTCAAAGCTTGTGCTGATGCCAATCGCCCGGCTTTGGTCACTTTTATCACCGCAGGTGATCCTGACCTGGAAACATCCAAGTCCATCTTGAAGTCTCTTCCAGCTGCCGGTGCCGACGTGATTGAATTGGGAATGCCCTTTTCTGATCCGATGGCCGAAGGTATTCCTATTCAGCTTGCCTCTCAGCGTGCCCTAAAGGGCGGCCAGAAGATGGACAAGACCCTCCAGATGGTTCGCGGATTTCGCGAAGACGATCAGGACACACCCATTATTCTGATGGGCTACTACAATCCGATTTATATCCGTGACCCGAAGCTTTTTGTAAAAGAAGCCAAGGATGCAGGCGTGGATGGGCTTATTTTGGTCGATATTCCACCCGAAGCTGACGATGAGCTTTGCATCCCCGCGTTGGAAGCCGGATTGAATTTTATCCGTTTGGCAACACCTACCACCGATGATGAGCGCCTTCCGGCAGTTCTCGCGAACACCTCCGGGTTTGTGTATTATGTCTCTGTGACCGGCGTCACCGGTTCAGGCGCGATGAATGCCGGAAACGTGGTTGATGCCGTTCAGCGCATCAAGGGACATACGGATTTGCCGGTTGCCGTTGGTTTCGGTGTTAAGACGGCAGAAGACGCGGCCCGTATCGGCAAGGCTGCCGATGGTGTGGTTGTTGGTTCGGTGATTGTGGAAGCAATTCGCAATTCATTGGACGACGCTGGTGTCGCGACTGAAAAGACGGTTAAGGCCGTCACGGATCTTGTTTCGTCGCTTGCTGAAGGTGCAGCTCGCGCGAGAAAAGCTTGATCTTATACCCAAGGGGGCTTTATAGCCCGCTGAGAGTAACTTGTAATAAAAGACGGACGCACGCTCGTGAACTGGATTAATTCCCTCGTTCGGCCAAAAATTCAGAACCTGCTTAAAAAGCGCGAGGTTCCTGAAAACCTATGGATCAAGTGCCCGGAAACCGGTGAAATGGTTTTTCATCGGGATCTGGAAGCCAATCTTTGGGTGGTTCCAAGTTCCGGTCACCATATGCGTCTGCCCGCCCGCAAGCGGCTGGAAACCTTCTTTGACGAAGGTGACTACGAGTCGATCGACACACCCGGTGTGCATCTTGATCCGCTCAAATTCCGTGATACCAAGAAGTACGTCGACCGTCTTAAGGAGTATCGCTCCAAGACAGGCGAGACAGATGCTGTTTACGTCGGCAAGGGTCGCGTGAATGGATCTTACATCACTGCCGCCGTTCAGGACTTTGCCTTTATGGGTGGCTCCCTGGGCATGGCTGCTGGTGAAGCGATCGTGACGGGCATGCAGACAGCTGTCAGTCACAAGACGCCTTTCGTTCTTTTTGCCGCTTCTGGCGGCGCGCGTATGCAGGAAGGCAT
>JABXHV010000131.1 GCA_013373445.1 Paracoccaceae bacterium
ATCAGGCTTTCAAGTGCCTTGATGCCAATTTCAAGATGCTGCTGGACCTGGCGCTTGTAGAATTCAGTCGCCATGCCCGGCAACTTCAGTTCCCCGTGCAAGGGCTTGTCGGAGATACACAGCAGCGTTCCATAGGGCACGCGGAAGCGAAAGCCGTTGGCTGCAATCGTTGCACTCTCCATATCAAGGGCAATGGCCCGTGACTGCGAGAACCTTTGCACCAAGTCCTTCTGGTCCCAGAGCTCCCAATTGCGGTTGTCGATCGAGGCGACCGTCCCGGTGCGCATGATGCGCTTGAGCTCATACCCGTCATAGCCCGTGGTATCGGCAACAGCATCTTCCAGTGCGACCTGAACTTCCGCCAGTGGCGGAATGGGAACCCAGATTGGCAGGTCCTGATTGAGCACATTGTCCTCGCGCACATAGCCATGGGCCAGAACATAGTCGCCGAGCGTCTGACTGTTGCGAAGGCCAGCGCAGTGCCCCAGCATCAGCCAGACATGCGGTCTGAGGACAGCCACATGGTCGGTGATGGTCTTGGCATTCGACGGGCCGACACCAATGTTGATCATCGTAATGCCGCCGCCATTCTTGCGCTTCAAATGATAGGCCGGCATTTGCGGCAACTTCGCTGGAGCAGTTCCGCCGGTTTCTTCCACATCACCAGCCAATGTCACCACATTGCCCGGCTCGACAAAGGCCTCATAGTCATTGCTCGGATCTGAGATCAGCTCCTTGGACAGGCGGCAAAACTCATCGATGTAGAACTGGTAGTTGGTAAAAAGCACATAGTTCTGAAAATGCTCTGCAGCCGTTGCCGTATAATGCTGCAACCGATGCAAGGAATAGTCGATGCGCGGCGCTGTAAAGGATGCAAGCGGCATGACCCCATCCGATGGCTCATAGGTACCATTGGCAATCGCATCGTCCATGTAGGTCAGATCCGGAAGATCAAACATGTCTGCCAAAGGCCGTGTCATGTTGGCAGCCGAAGCTCCGCCTTCCACATGTGTGCCGTCGTAAAAGGCAAAGTGCAACGGGATTGGCACATCGCTGTCACCAACGAAAACCGGCACCTTGTGGTTCTCGATCAGCAGACCGAGCTGCTTGACCAGATAGTCCCGGTAAAGATCAGGGCGGGTCACCGTGGTTGCATGTGTGCCCGGACCAGAAACAAAGCCAAAGGACAAACGGCTGTCCAGCCGCTCATGGCTTTCCGTCACGATCTGGATTTTCGGATAGAAGGCACGCACCCTTCCCAGCAGCGTTTCACCCTGCAAGAGTTTTTGAAAATGAGCCCGCAAGAACGCAGTGTTGGCTTCAAAAATTTCCAGCAACCGATCAACGGCAGCATCTGCGTCCTGAAAAGCTTCAAGATCATAGGCCGGAGCAGTTTCAATGGAATGGGTTGGGCGCTTGAAGTAGCTGCCAATAGACTTGGACAAATTGTTCTCCTGTTATTCTTCTTGTTTAACCGAAGAAAGTCGGTCTTCTGTCCCACAAGGTCAACAGGCTAGCGCAGTTTCATGAAGAATTTTAAAAGAGACAACTGCCCAGACAAGCGCCTTCAACTGCACATGGGCAGTCGATAAGCCCGGCCTACAAACATAAAAGCCAGAAGGTCTAAGCCTCTACTCTTATATAGCCCGTCAGCCCGGTCTTCTGGTGTTCGATCACATGGCAGTGGAAGGCCCAATTGCCGGGATTGTCCGCAACCAGAGCCACCTCCATCGTCTCACCCTTGCGAAGTAAGGCCGTATCCGTGATCAGCGGCGGCAGCTTGCGCTTGTTGGAGCGCAGCAGCCGGAAAGACATTCCGTGCAAATGGATGGGGTGGTCATTCGGCGTCTCGTTCTTGAACCGCAAGATATAGGACTTGCCCTGCCGCAAGACGGCAAGCGGCTCAACAGGTCCAGGTGTATCGCCTTCCCATGCCACCCGGTTGATTGACCAGAACGTATAGCCGAGTGTGCCGCAGATGCTGACGATCGGTGGCCCGCTCTCCGGTGTCCAGCCGAACAGAAACTCAACCACCTCGGCATTCTCCAGATCCGGTACAGGATGAGGGTTGAGTGGCAGCGGCTTGAGTTCAACAAGTTTGCGCCCAGCGCTTTGACCGACCGCCCTGAGCGTCATCAGGACCTTTTGCCCGCTTGGCGTCCTGCGGGTCAACGTCACCAATTCCCCATCCTGATCCGGCATCTGAAGCGCGACATCAGCGCGTTGCCCCGGTGCAAGCAAAATGTCTTCCGGAGGCTGTGGCACCGGCAATGGATTTGAATCGAGCGCGATCACCCGCGCAACTCCGCCGTTGACCGCATAGGTTCCAACGCGTGTCAAATCGGTAACGGCCATCCGCAAGCGCACAAGAGAACCAGCTGGAAACTCATAAACCGGCGCAACCTGCCAGTTGATCGTCGAGACAGTGCCCAACGTCCCACCACGTGCAGCCAGCCGCGGTTTGTAAAAATCGATGAACTGACCTTTTCCGTCCATGCGAAAATCACGAATGTTCAAAGGCAGGTCGTGGTCAAACCCGACGTCTTCTTGCTCTTCGACGATCAGAACACCGGTGAGGCCGCGAGCCATCTGCTCAAGCGTGTTGCAATGAGGGTGGTACCAATAGGTCCCCGCGTCTGGCGATTTCACGCGATAGCGAAAGCTCTGACCATCTTCCACCGGTTCCTGGGTCAGATAGGGAACCCCGTCATATCGATTATCGATCCGCAGCCCATGCCAGTGAACAACAGAAGCTTCCCCGAGCTGGTTCTCGACATCGACAACCAGTTCCTCACCCTGTTTGAAACGCAATACCGGCGGAGCTCCATTGTCGCCGAAGCTCATCATATCCAGCGTCTGTGTGCCCGGAACAATCTCGAGCCCGCTCACCTTTCGGATTGGCAGGACCATGTCGGCAGCAGCAGCGCGCGTAGCTGCAAAGCCTCCGCCAAGCGCAGCAAGCCCCACGCAGGAACTTCCAACAAGCAGCTCGCGACGAGATATACCCAGACGGCCGGACATGAAACCCTTTCCTGGCGAACAGTGTCCACCACGCAAAATTATGAGTGTCAGGCTCAATATTGAACCGGCTGCAAAATACGCCCCCGACGAGCAAGGTCAATGGCAATCCACGTGTCAGATAGCCGCAACATTCCCCCTCGATAGGTATAAATGTTTACGATTGGCGCTCGGCGAAGGGCGCCAGAAAACTATTTTCAAAAAAACTTCGAAGCGAATTCACCCGCTTGCTTAACCTTTGCCCTCCGCGGAGAATTTTGCTGGCATGCGAAAACAGCAGAAAACCCGCGTTTTCGTTCGAGCTCCAAAATTAGCTTCTTGTTAAACTTTTACAGAAGTAAACAAAGCTTTGATTTATTAGCGATTTTCAAATTCTTAACTTAACTTCTGATTTACCAAACTCAGTAACCATGACGCTTGAAATTGCGTGAGGTATTGCGTCGCAATGAGAGTTTTGCGTACCGGGGTGTCCACAGAGGCACCCCACACAAATCAAGAGCCTGACTGGCTCAACACAATCATCAAGGGCGACTGTGTAGCCGCCCTGAGCAAGCTGCCGGCCAAATCAGTGGACCTGGTATTTGCGGACCCGCCCTACAATCTTCAGCTGGGCGGCGACCTGCACAGACCGGACCAATCGAAGGTCGATGCCTGCGACGATCATTGGGATCAGTTCGATAGCTTCGAAGCTTACGATGCCTTCACACGCGCCTGGCTGCTGTCAGTACGTCGTGTCTTGAAAGACAATGGCTCACTCTATGTGATTGGCTCGTACCATAACATTTTCCGCGTCGGCTCGATCCTTCAGGATCTCGGCTACTGGATCATGAATGATATCGTCTGGCTGAAGTCGAACCCGATGCCCAACTTCCGTGGCAAGCGCTTCACCAACGCCCACGAGACAATCATCTGGGCGACAAAGTCCAAGACGGCCAAGCCGACCTTTAACTATGAAGCCCTAAAGACATTCAATGATGATCTTCAGATGCGCTCAGACTGGCATTTGCCACTGTGCACCGGCTCGGAGCGTCTGAAGAATGACGACGGCCAGAAAGTGCATCCAACGCAGAAGCCGGAAAGCCTGCTCTATCGTGTGATGACCGCCTCTTCCAATCCGGGCGATGTGGTTCTCGACCCATTCTTTGGCACGGGCACGACCGGTGCGGTCGCCAAGAAACTGGGCCGCGACTTTGTCGGCGTTGAGCGCGAACAGGATTATATCGACGCGGCCACAGCCCGTATCGATGCGATTGAAGCCTGCTCCGGTGTTTCACTTGAAATGCAAAAAGGCAAACGCGCTGAAAAACGCATTCCTTTCGGCACGTTGCTGGAGGCCGGTCTTTTGCAGCCCGGAGCCGAGCTGAGCTGCTCGAAAGGCAAGCACCTGGCGATTGTACGCGCTGATGGCTCGCTCAAGTCGGGCAATCACACCGGCTCCATCCATAAGGTCGGAGCCTTGGTGCAAGACGCGGAAAGCTGCAATGGCTGGACGTTCTGGCACATCAAGAGCGGCCGCAAACGCGCACCAATCGACGACTTGCGCAAGGAAATCAGATCCCGCCTGCTGGGTTAAACAGGTCCTATACTCAAATGTCCCCGTAGACAAACTCATACCTCCGGTTCGCAAGAACTGGAGGTTTTTTCTTTTGACTCAGCCCTGCTCGCCTGCTTTCCAGTCACTCGGTGTTACGCCTGTCACACGCAAGAATTCGCGATTGAAGTTCGACTTGGTGTTAAAGCCGCTGTTGAGCATCGCGGAGGTAACCGTCGCACCGGCAGCCAAGGCTGCACATGCATGTCGAACGCGGTAGGCATTGATGTAACGCGAAACATTCTCACCTGAACTCCGGTTGACCGCCGCTGACAACAGCTTTGCCGGCACAGACAGTCTTCGCGCCAGTCGTGCCAAGGTCAGGTCCGGATCAAGATAGAGTTTTTCCTCCATCAGAAGCCCTTCGAGACGCCCAATCAACTCGGCGTCTTGTGAGGTGTTTTGTTCGGAGCCGGGCGCCAGGTCTCGGGCATTCTCACTATCAGGTTTCACATCTTCGGCAGGGCGGTTTTCAGACTGGTAAGCCTCACTGCTGAACCGCCCAAGAGAGGGTGAAAGGCTAAGCCCGCCAATGCCCAGGAGCGCCACACTGGAAGACACGGTGATCAAGATCGGGCGCAGCCAGAACTGGCCATCTGCGAGCGCGAAGGCGATCGCCAGGTCCAGCGACGCTGATAACAAGAGGTTCAGACCAATGCCGAGCCAGATCACCCGGGGCAACTCTCCTGCGTCCAGACGTGCCCGCGGCAATTCCTGTTTGCGCTGAAAAATCGGCACCAGGATCAAAAAGGCATAAAGCACAAACAGGGAAATCAGGGCAGGATCGATGGCATCTGGAGCAAAGGCAACGCAAAGCACCACCAAAATGGGCCCGGTCAAATGCGGCAGTATCTCAACTGGCTTGATCCGACGCAGCACATTGTCCTGAAAAGCAACAAAGGCCAGCGGTGGAATAATCGCCCCGGTCATCGGTTGGATCATCCTGAAGAACGGCAGGCCGTAATGAACGGACAGGGTAACAATGAGGTTCTGCAAAGCGCAAAAAAACAACAGCAGCAGCAGAACCGAAGACATTGAACGATCGAAGAGTGCCTTGATGGCCCAGAAGCCCAACAACAAGGCAACGATCAGTGGAAGCGGAAAACTGAGCATGAGGTCCTTTGGGCAGGCGGTCGCTGCCAGGTACTAGATCCGGTTTTAGGACCTTTTAAGCTCAAAACAGGACGCCAGTCCACCATGGGAAGCGCAAGACAAGGCATCCACAACAGGAGCTTTGAAAAATGAAACACCTACTACGAACTCTGCTTTCCTCAATCCTTCTAACAGCTGCCGCTCATGCGAGTGCTGCAGAAGACCTTGCCGGTTATGATCGCCTCGACGTTCATGCGGCTCACCGCGCTTCACCTGTCGCCGCATCCATTTGGTATCCGCTCGGAAGCAAGACCTATCGCGCCAAGATCGGTGACAACATGCTCTTCGAGGGCACACTCGCATACGTTGGCGCAGGCGTGAAGGAAGGCAAATATCCACTGATCCTGCTCTCCCATGGCTCAGGCGGCAATATGGATGGTCTTGGCTGGCTGTCATCACAGCTTGCTCTCAAAGGCGCCATTGTTCTGGCCGTCAATCATCCAGGCAGCACATCGGGAGATTCTTCACCCCGTCGTTCATCGGAACTCGGCAAACGGGCCAAGGATCTCTCTGCTGCTTTGGATCAGGTTTTGGCCGATCCGGCCTTCAACAAATACATAGACCGATCCCGAATTTCTTCCGCCGGATTCTCACTTGGCGGCGGCACTGCGCTCAATCTGGCAGGCATCCAATTCGACAATGAAGCCTTTGCGGACTATTGCGCCAAATTTTCTGGAACAACGGATGACTGCATCTTCTTAGCCAAAGGAGACGTCACATTGGAAAACATGAGCAAGGATTTCGCGGCCTATGCAAAGGACCCTAGGGTCTCAAGAACCATCGCCTTTGACCCGGGTCTGACCTTTGCGGCGAAAAAGAAAAGCATGACCGAAACAGATGTGCCAACGCTCTTCATCACGCTCGGCACAACAAACATGATGCAGGCAGCCGATGTTGGCGAGAACGGCAGTGGCATTGTCGATATCATGCCAAATGCACAGCGGATCACATTGGCACCAGCGCACCACTTCACCTTTCTGGCAGAATGCAAGGAAGCTGGCATCAAGATGTTGGAAGAAGAAGAGGATGATCCAATCTGCACGGATCCCGAAGGTGTGGAACGTGCAGACGTCCACCGCCGGATCATCGATGCCGTGGCCGACTTTTTGAAGCTGTGACAAGCATGTCCCTGTAAAACGACGGGCACCGCCAGAATGTCATAACATGGCGGTGCCAGTCACCCCTGGCCTCTTTACTTTCAGCATCTGGTATCACTACCCGCTACGAAAGTGGAAATCTGGACCGCGATCTGACGCCCCTGCCGTGAACATGGTAAGAGCGAGTAGACGAGAACAAGGAAACCGAAGATGAGCTGGTGGGACAGGCGAGACAGCTGGACCAAACATGACAATGATCCACGCACCCATGGCGATATTGATTATGGGCGCGTTGTCCATTCTGCCTCCTTCCGCCGTCTGCAGGGCAAGACACAGATCCTGAATCTTGGCGAAAGTGACTTCTATCGCACCCGTCTGACACATTCACTGGAAGTCGCACAGATCGCCGGCGGCATCGTGAGCCGTCTGGCGAGCAATCAAATTGGTCATGCCGCCCTCCCTCACCTTCCTGACCGGAGCCTTATCCAGGCCATCGGCTGCACCCATGACCTCGGGCATCCTCCTTTCGGCCATGGCGGCGAAGTCGCGCTGAATTATTGCATGCGCGATGTCGATGGCACCTCCAGGGGAGGCTTTGAGGGCAATGGTCAAACCCTGCGCATCCTCTCCAAGTTGGAAAACTTCTCGCAAGACAACGGTGCAAACCTGACCCGCCGCACTCTGCTCGGTGTTCTGAAATACCCGGTCGTCTTCGAAAAGGCTCGCAATCCGGAACTCGTACCGGTTCTAAGCGATAAAACGTCGACCCTGCGTATCATCAACGCAAAAGCGTCGAAGCCTCCGAAATGCTATATGAGCTCCGAAGCGGATGTCGTCAGCTGGATCTTTGAGCCGCTATCCAAAAGTGACCGTGACCTGTTTGAAGCAAGTGAGCCAAAGGCGGGCAAACACAACAAACCGCTGCACAAGTCACTTGATTGCTCCATCATGGATGTGGCCGATGACATCGCCTATGGCGTTCATGACCTGGAAGACGCAATCGAGCTGGGTCTCATCGATGAAACGGCCTTCCGCGCCAACATCACACTGGATCAAGCCGCCTCCTATATTGAGGAACGCAAGGCGCGTTATCCAGATGAAGCCGATCAAGTGCATTACGACACGCTGGTAAAACGCCTGTTCACGGATGCCGGGTCCCGCAAACTCGGGATCAGCCAGCTGGTCTCCCATTTTGTCTCGGCCACACGCTTTCAAACACACGACGACTTTGAAGAGCCACTTCTGAAATACCGTGCAGCTTTGCAAGCTGCGCAGCGCACATTCCTCGACGCGTTGCAAAACCTGGTGGTGAAAAAAGTCATAACCAGCCCAGGCGTCCAACATCTCGAATTCAAGGGTCAAAACATGGTGGTCGCCGTCTTTGAGGCCTTCCACTCAGATCCCGAGCGCCTGTTGCCAGCAGACGCACTTACTGCCTACCGCACCTCAAATGGCGACATTCGAACCATCTGTGATCACGTTGCCAGCATGACGGATGGAACACTTTTGAAAACCTATGAACGGCTGTTTGCACCGCGCATGGGATCTGTCTTTGATCCTCTATGAGCCTGACGTAGAACTGGAATCTACCCTATGCCTCAAATGATCGCACACATAGCTCTTGTCGTGCGCGACTACGACGAAGCGATCGCCTTTTATGTCGACAAGCTCGGCTTCGAGCTGATTGACGACACCTACCAACCAGAGCAGGACAAGCGCTGGGTGCTGGTCAGACCGAAAGGCGACAACGCAACATCGCTACTCCTTGCACGCGCTTCAAGCGAACATCAGGCGAATTACATCGGCGATCAGGCGGGCGGCCGCGTCTTTCTGTTTCTGCAAACGGACGACTTCTGGCGAGACTATGAGATGTACAAAAGTCGTGGCATCGAGTTTATCCGCGATCCAAAGAAACAGGACTATGGCACTGTTGCCGTATTCAAAGACCTTTACGGAAATCTCTGGGATCTAATCGAGTTTGCCGACGCAACGCCCTAAGGCTATGCGTCGGCAAAACGTGTTTTCAGGATATCACTCGAACCCAACCAGCGCCTTTCGGCGGCGGCCCACTGCCAAGGTCAAACGATCCTTGCTGCGCAGATCCCCACTGGAAATCTGGCGACGCGGTTCATCCACGACCTGACCGTTGAGACGTACACCGCCAGCCTCGACCAGCCGACGCGCATCGCTGTTGGTGCCGGCAAATCCCACAGCGACGATTAGCTCCAACAGCCCCAATCCCTCAGGCAACTTTGCGCGCGGCAAAACATGGGTCGGCTCAACAGGATCGCCGGTCTCGCGGAACAAGGCTTCGCCCTGCTCCATTGCGTGGCGTGCCGCATCAACACCATGGATCATGGTGGTCACTTCCGTCGCCAGGATTTTCTTGGCTTCATTCAGCTCCGCGCCCTGAAGTGAAGACAGACGCACAATCTGATCCATTGGAAGCTCGGTGAAAAAACGCAGGAAGTGCGGCACGTCAGCGTCATCCGTGTTCCGCCAGAACTGCCAGAAAGCTGAAGGTGATAGGCGCTCGGGATGGAGCCAGACCGCACCCGCGGCGGTCTTGCCCATCTTGGCTCCACTGGAGGTGGTTACAAGCGGAACTGTCAGTCCGAAGAGCTGACGCCCATCTCCTTTGCGACCCAGGTCGACACCGTTGATGATGTTCCCCCACTGGTCCGATCCGCCAATTTGCAGTTCGCAACCGTGCCGCCGAGACAGCTCCAGAAAATCTACCGCCTGAAGCATCATGTAACAGAATTCCAGGATGGTCAGCGGCATCTGAGCATCGAGACGCGACTTAACGCTGTCAAACGTCATCATCCGGTTGACGGTAAAGTGCTTGCCAAAATCGCCAAGGAACTCAAGGAAACGGAATTCGTTCAGCCACTCGGCATTGTCGACAAGCATCGCCGGATTGTCCGGGACACTGCCCAAAAGCCGCTCAACCGAAAGCTTGATCCCGGCAATATTCGCAGCAATTTGTTGCTGTTCGAGCACGGGGCGGGCTTCATTTTGAAAACTCGGATCACCCACCTGGCTGGTGCCACCACCCAAGACCACAATCGACTGATGGCCGAGCCTTTGCAACCAGCGCAGCGTCATCAAGGGCATAAGGTGCCCGACATGCAAACTGTTGGCGGTCGCATCAAAACCCGCGTACGCCGTGACCGTGCCTTGCGAAAGTTTTGCATCCAGCGCAGCCAGATCAGTGCATTGATGCACCAGACCGCGCTCCAAAAGCACTTGAAGAGCTTCGGATTTCAACTTGGTCGCCGACGTTGCGGCAGGGGGAATATGAGTAGTCATTTTAGCGTTTCCTAGGGGTTGGCCCGCCAGGAAAGCCTCAAATCAAAAAGCCGCCTGACGCGGCGGCTGTTTTGAGAGTATTCAGATAAGCAAGATCCTACGCAGCCGCCAATATGTCGGTGACGTAATAATAAACTGAGGATGCAAACTCGATCTTGGTCATGGCAAGAGTAATGTTTCAAACTTATTTTGGTGTCAATATTTTTTTCAGTTTAATTTCAATATTGATTTTAGGCGCCATTTTTATTTGAATATCGTTATTAGCAAACAAGTAGATTTAAAAGGTGCGGCCACCTGATGAGCGTTCGTCCACCCAAAGCGTTTTCGCAACAAGCCCAAGACGATCCCATAGCAGCTGCTCTGGATCAGGAAATACTCGAAGAGAAGGTGGGAACTCTCACCCGGCTCAACAAAAAGCTGGAGAAATCCCTCGAGGCCTATGCCGCCAAGACTGAATGCGACGAAGCTCTGCGCGACAAAGACCTCTGCATGAAGTTGAAGGCCGAAGCCGCCGAAGCGCTATGGCATGTCATGATCCAGCGGGAATTGTGCGGAATGCGATCCCATCAGGCGTTTTTGAACCACATGAATGTCCCCCGCGAAGTGCGCCTGATTGCAGGACCTGTTCAAAAAAGCGTCAAATCAGACACCTAGCCAGACTTCTAACCTAACAATATCGTGAACAAGTCCAGCTCACACGACGACATGTGTTGTAGATCACTGCCGTCAATCACGATCTGTAGAACTGCTAATAGCTGAGCCAACAAAGGCAGTTAGCACAGCTTCGGGATTTCAAACGAACTCAGGAATGCTGCGCAACATGCTTCGGCCTATAGATACCGGGAACATTTACCAACAGCGACACCAAGAACACGCGTCTCTACGCTTGAAAGTGACACAAAGGAATGTTCATTTACAGCGGCTCACGTGAAGAGATTCGAGTCACGTAGAGCGCTTTGTGGACATGCGCTCCCTTACGTCAATGGGCACTTTGACAACGGCACGGCTTGGCAATTCGGTTTAACTTTGGAGTAGCATGAATGCGCGCACAGACTAGGAAGACAAAAGGCTGGATCGTCGCGACCTGCGCGACATTGGCTCTATGTCTTCCTTTAGCCAGCGCTTCGCTCGCAATTGATGCCGCCCTCTGGTCGAGCGCAGATGCCGCCAGCGTCAGAGTGGTGCCTGAGGGCAATCGCCTTAAATCCCAGCCGAAAATACCCTTCTCTTCGTTGCGCCGGACTGCCTCGTCCAAATCAACCTACGATGCCAAGTTCGATCGGGTTGTGCGCATGCTGAAGCGCGAAAACGGCCTGATCCGAAACATCAAGACCGTTGCCAAAAGATATGGCATCGATCCAATCCACATGATCGGTGCGATTATTGGCGAACACACATACAACTATGACACGCTCGACAGTGCTCAATCCTATTATGTGAAGGCGCTTGCTTACGCCGGCATCAAGATCAAGTTCGCCTATCTCGGCGAACACGTGGAAGATTTTGTAAAGCGAGAGCAATTCAAGAAGTGCCAGGATGAGAAGACCCTGGACTCCAGCAACAAGCGCTGGTCTTGTTATGAGAACATCTGGAACACAAAGTTTCTTGGCAGGAAAGTTGACGGGACACGTTACCCGAAGACCAATTTCAATGAGACTTTCTTTCAACCCCTGTTTTCAGGTCAGAGCTTTGGTCTGGGACAATTGAGCCCGCTAACAGTTCTAAAAATGACAGACAGCGTTGCCAAACAAAGCCGCAATCGCAAGCTGGACGCGCGTGACGAGGAAGAAGTGTATCGCGCGACCATGGACCCGAAGATCTCGCTGCATTACATGGCTGCGATCATTCAGGACGCAATTGCTGCTTACAAATCTGTCGCCAAGGTGGACATCTCCGAAAATCCGGGATTGACATCCACCCTATACAACCTCGGCGATCCTTGGGCCCGCGCCCGAAGCTTCCGGCGCTCCGGCGCCAGATGGCCACGTGAGAACTATTATGGCTGGCTTGTAAACGACAAGATCGAAGAGCTTCGAGAGATCCTCAGCTAACATCCGCGATCTGCAATCGCCTTTATTGTGGCGTACTCCCCAATCTCACTTCAGGAACGGGTTGGTCTGACGCTCGTGGCCAATGGTTGAAGCTGGTCCATGTCCGGGCAAGAAGGAAACGTCATCTCCAAGCGGCAGCATTTTCTCGCGAATGGACTTCAACAAGGTCTCGTGATCGCCGCCCGGAAGGTCGGTCCTTCCCACAGAACCCGCAAACAGCACGTCGCCCGAGATGGCCAGGCGCAATTCTGCATCGAAAAACACAACATGGCCCGGTGCATGGCCAGGGCAATGCAGAACATCAAACGTACGCCCGGCAAACTCGATGGTATCTCCGTCATTCAGCCAAAGATCCGGCTCAACCGTTTTCACATCAGGCATACCAAACTGCACAGCCTGGTCCTTGACCCTTGCGATCAGCATCCGGTCAGCTTCATGAGGTCCTTCGACCGGTACGGAAAGCGCAGCGGCCAAGTCTGCCGCACCGCCAATGTGATCGATATGACCATGGGTCAGTACAATTTTCTCAACCTTGACCCCGTGCTCCTTGATCGCATCCAGGATCAACGGCACATCCCCGCCAGGATCAACAACCGCACCAAGCATTGTGGCCGGATTCCAGACCAGGGAACAATTCTGCTGAAAGCCAGTCACAGGAATGATCAGGGTCTGAATGGGTGGCATTTCCTGACCGTCAGGCTGGGACGACATATCCGTCAATTTCATACTCCTTTAGGGAACCGGGCTGATTTAACCGTATAAATGCTGGGTAAACATAACAACGCAGTGTTTTTATGTTCTGACCATGCTTCACCTTGTGCTTTGCTTTTCGTACAAAAAGAATGGCACTGTGAACAGCGCCAAGACAAAACAGGTTGTCGATAGACATGTTAGCAATGTCACTGAGGGTGTTTCTTACCGTTATCTTGCTGTCGGCGTCGCACGGCGCTCAGGCCAGCGAGCGGAGCTTCCCGACCTTTGGTAGTTGGTCTGTGAGCTGCGGCAACACCGGCTTTTGTTCGACCGCCACTTTCGTGCGTGACCAATCCACGTGGCTCGATATTCGCCTTGTCCGCGACTGGCCAGCCAACGCGCTTCCCATGCTTCGAATTGCCGCCAACACCCCTCTGAACGGCGAAGGCACATTACGCTTTGCAATCGACGGCAAAGCAGTGGAAGCCCTGCCGATTACACAGCTGCGCGAATTCCAGCCGAGCGTCATATCCCCCGCAGGCTTCAGACCCATTGGCGGCGAAGGCTTCTGGTATCCGACAGGCCCCTCGACAGATGCGATGATCAAATCGATGCGCGATGGCCTGACCTTGCAGGTCGAACTGCCCGGAGCCGATGGCATCAAGACAATCAATATTTCGCTCATCGGTCTCCACCAAGCCCTCTCCTGGATGGATGAGCGGCAAGCCCAAACGGGCACGGTCGGGGCTTTGGCCGAAACCGGAGAAAGCCCGGCAGTCGATGCGCCTCATGCAACTAGTGTCACAACAGTGGTCTCCCTGCCGCCTGCCGTCATGGCAACCTGGCAAAACAACAACGTCTGCTCAGATATCGACCCTGCGATTTTCGCAAGTTCTGATGCAATATCGGTGAGCCTCGACAACAAGACGACGCTCTTCATCTTGCCGTGCGGGACCCCCACAGCACACAACTCAGCCTATGTAGCCTTGCACCTGGTGGAAGGCAGCAAGGCGAGACACGTCAGTCTGGCACAAATGACCGACCTCGGCCCGATTGCAACCGGAGTACTTTACAATGCAAGATGGAACCCCAAGAACCTGGAGCTGACAGCGCTGTTCAAGGGCAGCGGTCTGGGCGAATGCGGCAAGTGGAACCGTTGGAAATGGGTAAACTCGAATTTCGTTTTGCTCGAAGAGGCCGCTCGTCCAACATGTGACGGCATTGAAACTGACGTATCGCAATGGCCAGCAACTTGGCCTGTCGTTACAGTAGGTCGTGAATAGTTTCACGCAAGTTTCACTTGCGAAACCGCCAATTTCGCCCTTATGATCTTATGCAACCAGGACAGAATTGTTGGTGGCAAGGCTGAACATCTTCAACTCTGGGAAGTGATTTTTGTTGAGTTCATTTTCATCTGGCATGGCTCGCGGCTTCTTTTGCGAGAAATTTTAAAGACTTGGCTCTGTGGCTGGAGCTTGCAGTTAAGGTGATTTGGTAATGCATGGTGGTGATTCGGACCGTCGTCCGCGCAACAAGCGCGGCGGAAAGCGGCAGTTTGACGGTCCGCAAGAATTCGGAAGTGACTTCGCGGGCGGAGACTTTGGTGGGGGATATGGGTTCCCGCCGCGAGACGAAGACAGATCTTACGGCGGTGGCCGGGGTTCTTACGACAACAATCAGCGCAGTTATGGAGACCGCGACAGTGGAAACCGTGACGGCGGTGGGTATCGTGGCAGCGGTGATCGCGGCGGATACCGCGGCGCAGGTGGCGGCGAACGCAGTGGTGGCGGATACGGCGGTGGTGATCGCACTGGCGGTGGTGGATACCGCGGTGGCGGAGATCGCAGCGGCGGCGGTGGATACCGTGGCGGCGGCGAGCGCACTGGCGGCTACGGCGGCGGTGAGCGCAGTGGTGCTGGCGGCGGCTACCGCGGACGCGACGGCGAGGGACAAGGTGAAGGTGGCTTCCGTCCACGCGGTCCGCGTCCTGACAGCGGTCCGGTTGAACGTGGTCCAAGGCAAGATGGCATCGTGAAGTTCTTCAAATCTGACAAAGGTTTTGGCTTTATCACGCCTGATAGCGGCGAAGCCGATGTCTTCGTTCATATTTCAGCAGTGGAACGCTCTGGCCTCGACACTTTGGACAGCGGTCAGAAAGTCTCATTCGAGACAGAACCTGATCGTCGCGGCAAAGGCCCCAAGGCTGTCGATCTGAAACTCGCCGATGGCGATGCTGGCCCGGCAGCTGAAAACGCCCCGTACGAAGACTAGGATCTTAGAAAACGCAAGAATTGAGGGCGCCAAAAGGCGCCCTTTTTGTTTATCAAAAGCTGTCAATACTAAAACCACAACTCATAGCTGCTTAAAATTGTGAATTCCAGAAAGATATTAATCTGCCCCTTCAACAACAGAGCATGATATAAAGCCGTTCGCTTCACCAAACGAACCGGTCATGACAACAATTAGACACTACTCCAAGAGCGATCTACCTGCTCTTCTACAGCTCAACAATGCTGCGGCCCCTGCAGTCAACATCCTCTCCCTCGACCAACTCGAGGCCCAATGCGCAAACAGTTATTGCGCACTTGTGGCAGAACACAACCAGCAGCCATCCGGACTGCTCATGTGCTTTCTTGAAGGCCATGACTACTCCAGCAATAACTACCTGTGGCTATCCGAACGCCTGCCCAAGTTTGCCTACGTCGACCGCGTCTTCGTCGACACGCAATTGCGAGGCCAAAACATTGGCGAAAAACTCTACGCCGCTCTTGCAGACCTTCCTGAGGTAGCCAAGCGGCCCATCACCTGCGAAGTCAACACCCGTCCTGCAAATCCAGGATCTTTGCGTTTTCACAAGCGCCTCGGTTTTTATGAAATCGGAACGGCCGACGATGGCGATAAAGCTGTTGTCTATCTGAAACGCGATCCAGCCGAACACGGTCAAAAATGAATTATCGCCACGCCTATCACGCCGGAAACATTGGAGATGTGCTCAAGCACTTTGTCTTCGCCCGGCTCATTACCTACTTTCAGCGCAAGGAAAAAGCGTTCCGCATCATCGATACCCATGCGGGTATTGGAAGCTATGATCTGACGTCGGAAGAAACGCAGAAAACAGGCGAATGGCAGCAAGGCATCGCCAAGGTCCTTAAAAAGGACAAGCCGCAACAGGTCGCGGACCTTCTTGCGCCTTGGCTCGACGTCATCCGCAGCCAGAACATGAGCGATGACATCACGGTCTATCCCGGCTCCCCAATGCTTGCGCGTGAACTCATGCGCCAATGCGATCGTTTGACGCTTACCGAGCTGCATCCAGTCGACTTCGCCACACTGGCTGAGAAGTTTGCTGGAGATCATCAGGTAAAGACCATCCATCTGGACGGCTGGCTGGCCCTCGGCAGCTTCCTGCCACCAAAGGAAAAGCGCGGCCTGATTATCATCGACCCGGCGTTTGAAGAAACGGACGAGTTTGATCGCATGGCAAAGGCCGTTACCACTGGCTGGCGAAAATTCAAGACCGGGACCTATGTTTGCTGGTATCCGGTCAAGGATCGGCAGGGGATCAGACGGTTTCACACAGCCCTGGAAAGTGCAGGTATTCGCGACGTCCTGACGATGGAGCTCAGCGTTGGTCACAGCTCTCCGGACAGCGCAATGCTGGGTTCGGGCATGACGATCATAAACCCGCCCTACACCTTGGCCAACGAGCTGCGACAGGTACTGCCTTGGCTGAGCGAAACCCTGCGGCAGGGACCAGGCGCCGCGTGGAACGTCAACCAGCTGATATCAGAATGATTTAGCCATAGCGCTTGACGCGGCGGCATAAAACACAGCATGTTTTGTTGCATAGCAAACACGCTGATTTTCAAACGCGAAAGAGATTGTCCGTGTCTTTACGTTTGCCCGCCGCAAGTCGCACCGCCGCTAGGCTACCAAAGCTGCTGTCTTTCCTGGTGTTCTTCGTACTGGCCTCAGCATCGCCAGATAGTCCTGCGCAAGCTGGCGGCACGCCCGGTGACTTTGATTATTATGTCCTGGCCCTGTCATGGTCGCCAACCTATTGCAAACAAGCAGGCCGCAACGCTGATCCCCTGCAGTGCCGCGCAGCGAAGCCTCACCGTTTCATCGTTCACGGCCTGTGGCCACAGTATGAAAATGGCTGGCCGGATTACTGCAACAGCCGCGAACGGCGCCCCGGACAACACACGGTATCGTCACTACTGGACATCATGCCAAGCCGTGACCTCATTGCCCATCAATGGAAAAAACACGGCGTTTGTTCTGGCCTGAGCGGTGATGATTACCTCGACAAGATCCGCGACGCCTATGACAAGGTCAAAATACCTGCAGCATTCCAGTCGTTGAATCGAACCGGATCAATTGGCCCCGATGGCGTTGAACAGGCCTTCAGACTGTCCAATCCAAATCTGCGTGATACCGCCATGGCTGTAACGTGCAAAAAAGGGGCGCTAAAAGAGGTTCGGATCTGCATGACCAAGGATCTGAAATTCCGCAGCTGCAAGGCTGTAGACCGGTCAGGCTGTCGAGCCAAAAAGATTTCCGTTTCACCACCAATACGTTAGAGGTGTCACGTTTCGTCCAAATTCGCTGGCTAGCATCAGTCATCGAATAGCATTGCAGAAAGGATGCTCATGCTAACCCTTCGCACATCAGATTCCTCTCCATTTGTTCGCAAGGTAAAAATTGCTGCCGACATTCTTGGCGTCAAGGACCAACTGAAAATCGAAGATGCAGTGACATCTGACCCTTCAGACAGCCTGCGTGCGCAAAACCCGCTCGGCAAAATCCCGGTACTGGTGCTCGAAGACGGAACGGCGCTTTATGACAGCCGCGTGATTGTGGAATATCTGGACAGCATCGCCGATGGCAAAACCATCTTTCCGTCAGGCAATGCGCGTTTCGAAGCCCTCACGCTGCAGGCCACCGCTGATGGGTTGATGGAAGCTGCCGTTCTTCAAGCCTACGAAAGACGTTTCCGTCCAAAAGAACTGCGCTCCGCAGACTGGATCGCCTATCAGAACGGCAAGGTGGAACGTGTTCTGGAAGTGCTGGAGACTACACCACCAGCGCATTTGAAAAGCCGCACAGACGCGACCATCGGCACCATCGCCCTTGCATGTGCGCTTGCCTATCTGGACCTGCGCTATGAAGGGAAATGGCGTTCGACATGCCCAAAGCTGGCAACATGGCTCGAGACCTTTGAAACCGCGGTGCCACTCTTCGCAGCCACCCGGCAGGCCCCTGCCCCGATTCCCGAAGACGGACCAGTCATCAAGCTGCAGTAGAGCAGCACATGACCGCTTACTGACTGCGCGACAAATGAAGTTCCCCGCTGCCTTTTCATAAAAGGCAGCGGGGATTTTCTTGTCTAAGTTCCTCTTGGCAGCGTGTGCCTATGTCGCCTGGGACCCGAGAGACTTGCGCCGTTTGACACCATGCTGGAACAATCGGCGACCCGACGTGATCGACTGGCCAAAATCGTGTTGCGCAGCTAGCAGCGCTGGCGTCACCAGAATAACAACGAACAGTCCGACACCCAGCCCATAAGCGAGAGTCACAACCGTCGGCAGGAGAAACTGGGCCTGGCGGCTTGTCTCAAACAAGAGGGGCGCCAGCCCAAACACAGTCGTCGCACTGGTCAGGATGACCGCCCGCAACCGATCCGTCACGCCGTCAATAAGCGCCTGGCGGAACGGGCGATCCAAACGGTATTCATCGATGGTCGTCACCAGCACAATGCTGTCGTTGATAATGATCCCAGCCATGCCAACGAAGCCGACAATCGAGAACATGCTGATCGCGATACCGTGGATATAGTGGCCCCAGACCATCCCGATCACACCGGTTGGAATAACTGCCATGATCACGAGAGGCCGCGACCAGGACGCAAAAATCCAGCAGAGAACCAGATAGATACCAATCATGCAGAGACCGAAGGCAAGGACTGCATCGGAAAGAAAATCACGCTCCTGCTGCGCCCTGCCGCCCAGCACACTCTCAACACCGAACCTGGACTGCAGCTCCGGCAACAAGGTCTCCTCCAGCACTTTGGTCACCTGTTGGGCAGCAGCAGGATCGTCTTCCGAAACAGCTCCTGTGACCTGCAAGGTGCGCAATCCGTCCTCACGGCGCACAGAGGAGAAACCGTAGCTCCGGTCGATCGTGACCAACTCGCTCAAAGCAATATAGTTGCCATCGGAAACCCGAAGCCGCGTATCATAGACAAAGGCAGCGTTGGTTTCATTTTCCGGCAAACCAACCCTGACGGTTGCTGTCCGCCGGCCAACTGGGAATTCCGCAACCTCGATGCCTTCAAGACGCTGACGCAGTGTTTTTGCGATATCATTTGACGTCACACCGAGAGCTTGTCCCTTTGGTGTCAGAGCCAGGTTGATCTCCGGTTTGTCATAGGAAAGTGTATCTTCCAGCCCGCTGACCCCATCAAGAGACGCCAGCGCCTGCTTAAGATACTCAGCGGCCTCTTTCAGCACGTTGGTCGAGGTTCCATACAAGCGAACATCAATCGCATCGCCGCTCGGCCCGCCAAAACTGCCACGGACAGCCAGGGTTTCCAGAAGCGGGGGCTCCTTGATTTCCTTTTGCCATGCGCCGATGAACTCGTAGGCCGAATAAGGTCGTTTGTCGGGATCAAGCAACTCGATTGCCATACTCCCCAATTCGTCCTCGTCCTTGGTGTCTCCAGCAGGAAAACCCCATCCCGAGACCGCACCGATTTTCGACAGCGCGAAATCAACCGGCGGGCGTCCATATTCATCTTCAAAGCGTTGATCGACGACGTCGAGCGCACGTTCCATCTCACGCACCATCGCTGTCGTGTCCGAACGGCTGGCGCCCGGCAACATCGCGAAGTTGGCGTTGATCACATTACGCTCTGGAGAGGAGAAGAACCGCCATTTGACGGTTCCGTCAAAATACATGCTGGCTGTCACCATCACCAGCATCACCGTAATGCCGAGAACCGCGTACCGCCATTCGATCACCCTTGCAATGAACGGACGGAAAAGGGTTCTGCGAAACCAACTAAACCCCCGGTCGAATATCCGGTTTGGCCAATCGTACCATGCCGGCTTACTCGACGCAGACAACGCATGGCGCATATGCGCTGGCAGGATGAGAAACGATTCCACCAGACTGGCCACCATTACCACCGAGACTGTCAGCGGAATATCGACAATCAAGTCGCCGAACCGCCCGCCAATCGCCAGCAGACCACTGAAGGCAATCACAGTTGTAATCGAAGCAGAGAACACAGGCCCGAGCATCCGTTTGGCTGCCAGGGAGGCTGCCTGTTCGGGCGAATAGCCTTTGCGTGACAGAAAGTCGGCGTGCTCGCCCACGACAATGGCATCATCGACAACGATACCCAGGCAGATGATCAGCGCGAACAAGGACAGCATGTTCAGGGTCAGCCCCATCACATACATGATGCCAATCGTTGCAGCCATGGCCACAGGAATGCCTGCGGCCACCCAAAATGCGGTACGTCCCGATAAAAACAGGAACAGAAATGCAAGCACGAGCGCCAGGCCGGTAAGCCCGTTTTTGACCAGGATATCCAGGCGGTCACTGATTGCCTGCGCGCGGGTTTCCGTCAAACGGACTTCAACCCCATTCGGCAGATCGGTCTGCATATCTGCAACAACATCCTCGACCTGCTTTTGGATTCCAACGGTATCGCCGCTCGCATCCCGCGACACTCGCAACAGTATGGCCGGCATCCCTTTGTGCGAATAGGCAACACCGCTCTCGGCGCCCTCGGTGATAATGTTCGCAATTGAGCGCAGCTGCAGCTTCTCACCGGCCTCGGTCGACTTCACAATGATGTTGCCAAGGTCTTCCTTGGTACGCCGCGTCTCACCCGTGCGAAGGCGAGCGCTGCCTCCGGAAATACTTCCGGCAGGTGTTGTCTCCATCTCGCCTTCAACGATCGCGGAGATATCAGCCAGTGTCAGATTGTGCTGGACGAGTTGCGCCTCAGGCGTATCAATACGGATCAAGGGGTTCGGCGATCCCTGGATCGTGACACCGGTTACCCCCTCACGAAACAGTTTGGTCTGCAACTCTTCAGCAAACTGAGACAACTGATCGATGTCAATCGGCCCGAAGATAACAACGTTCGTTACGCGGTCGGAAAACCCGGCCCGCTTTACAACAGGATCATCAATACCATCAGGCAACGATGACCGGGCAGTATCGACAACAGATTTCACATCATCTGCGGCCTGCCCCATGTCGGTGTCGGACTCAAACTCAAGTTCGAATGACGCGCGGCCTTCGCGGGCAATGAACGTCGCGCTATCAACCCCCTCTACAGCGAGCAGCTTCGCACCCAGGATCTCAACGACAGCCTCGTCCATATCCTCCGGGCCTGCGCCAGACCATGAGACCGAAACATTGATCTCATCGAAAATAATGTCTGGAAAATACTGGGTTCTGATCTTCAGCCCTGCGAACACGCCCGCAACAACCATGATCGCCAGGATCAGGTTCGCCGCCGTGCGATGTCGCACCATATAATCAAAGAAGGACGTGAAGCTTTGAGCTTGAGGTAATTTCATGACTAACCTCGCGTCTCAGTCTCAACCGAACGACCTTCGAGCCTTTTGACGATTTCGAGAGGAACCTTGTCCTGCCGAAGTGTTTCCAAAAGTGTGTCCTTGCGCTGCTGCGGCATGGCGCTGTCTTTCAACATGGCGATCAATGCAGCACGGCGCGCAGGTTCCAGGGTAACGAACGAACTCTCATCGATCGGAGTATCGGCAGACGCGCCACTGGCATCGACAGCTTTGTCGCCTGCCGCTGAAGGCGCCTGATCATCGACATCGATGTTGCGCGGCTCGACCTTCAAGCCCTTGCCCAATTGTGGCAAGCGCTTGATCACGTAATCGCGACCAATCGGAGCATCTGAAACGATCACCTCGTCCTTCATTCGGCGCAACACGGTGACCTCGATCTCCTCAAGACGATTGTCCTCGGTGATCACCAGCATCTGACCGTCTTCATTTGTTGCAGCAGAAGGAATACGGACCACGTTTTCAAGCGCTGGTTCCTGAACCTTCACCTCGACGAAATCACCGGGGCGAAGCAGGGACCCATCCGGCACGTCCAGAGAGCCATAAAGCTTGCGCCCGGCCTCACCTTCCCCAACGATGGCGGCTACACGTTCCAAACGCCCAGTGGTTTCGACCTCACGCCCACCCAGCTGCAGGATCACGTGCAGTGGCACATTCAAAAGCCGTCCACTGTCATCCAGGAACCGGGAAAACTGATCCGTTGAAACAGAAAAACTGACTTCCAAAGCCGTGGGATCGATCAGAGTTGCCAACGCTTCACTTGCAGCAACCCGACGGCCAAGCGTGGCATCGACTCCATCAAGCATTCCGGAAAACGGTGCAACGACTTTGGTTTCACTCAAGGTACGCTCTGCATCCTGAACCGTGATCTTCGCACGCTCGACATTCAACTCCATTCGCTCAATGTTTTTGCGCGCAGTGACAAGCGCCTGACGCTGACCGGAAATCGACTGTTCCAAAGAGGCGATAGCAAGTTCCAGCTCTTCCACATCTCCAGCGGTCGAGTAACCTTTGCCACGCATTTCCTGGGTGCGCGCCAGAGACTGCTGCCGCACTTCCATCTGCTTGCGGGTTGATTTCAACTCAAACTCGGCTGCGACGAGGGCCTCATCCGCTTCAGCTTTCTGGGCTTCTGCGTCAGCCAGGGCAGCGCGCGCATCCAACAGGGACGACTTGGCATCAGCAGGGTCGATTGTGACCAGCACTTCGCCTTTGCCTACAGACGCTCCATCTCGAAAAACAGGCAATGCCTCGACAAGTTTACCTGCAGAACTGGCGCGGATCTCGAGCGTCCGCCAACTTTCGATCTGGCCATAAGCGGCCGTCGTCGGGCGAACTGTTTCTGATCGAAACGTTGCCGTATTGACCGAATAGGACCGCTCCGTGACGCGCGGACGGAATGCCTTTTCCTCTTTCTTCAGGGCAACCGTAACCCGATAGACGCCGTATCCAAGAGAGCCGGTCATGATTGCAAGCAACAACAGACCAATAAGCCCCCGCTTCAGGAACCTCATCCACATTCTCCTTGGAACCAATAACCGCCGATAGAAGAACCAACGGTGACACTAAAATATGACCACATGCAGGCGTCTCTCTGCCCACGAAATTCAACGAGTTGCGCCAGAATATCACCGCAGTGCAACAAGCTGTAAAAAAACATGTATCAACTTGTATCAAAAACAATAAATGCTCAGTCTAGCCAGACCACATCAAAAATGCCTGCCAAGGGCTTGCCGAGCAAATGCTCGCTAAGGCCGTTTCAGGCACCCTATTCTGTATAGATCATTGTTTTTTGTTACATTTCTGCAATAAAGAGGAAGCTCTTCAGCAACACTGATTGAAAAAACAGGACACCGACCCAATATGACGAGTTAGGATTCACAGGCAGCGCCTTCGCGCCCTTGAAATTCAGTGCCTACGAGGCACACATCATGTGTGCAGATGGTGGCCCGAACGCTTGAATGTCAGCGACCACTTTTGCAGAAAAAGAAAGCCCGAACCTTAAATGCTCATCGCCTATTTCAGCCTCGCCGGTGGCCTGCTCGCCCTGATCTTCGCAGGTGACATGCTCGTAAGAGGCTCCGTTGGAATCGCTCAAAAGCTTGGCATTCCAAATCTGGTGATCGGTCTGACGATTGTTGCGTTCGGCACAAGTGCACCCGAGCTCTTCATATCCCTGGAAGCTGGTCTGGCAGGATCAGGTGGCTTGGCGCTTGGAAATGTGGTTGGCTCCAACATCGCCAATGTTCTTCTTGTCCTTGGCGTTCCCGCTCTCATCGCAGCAACACCTTGCGGTGAAAAGGGTGCAACCCGGACAGCTATGTTCATGGTCGCCGTTTCTGTTGTCTTTATCGCGATGTGCTTCCAAGGGGTCATCGGTCTGACAAGCGGCATAATTCTCCTGGTTCTGCTGATCTTTTTCCTCGTCGACTCTGCGCGCTCTGCCATGCGTCACCGCAAGGATATGAAAGCCGCTGCCAATGACTGCACCCTTGAAGAGGTAGATGGCGTGCCGGCGTCCACGGCACTCGCAATCGGATACATCGTCATCGGCTTGGTCGGCTTGCCTCTCGGCGGACACCTGACAATCCAGGGCGCGACCGCAATTGCGCGCGACTGGGGCGTCAGTGAGGCAACGATTGGTCTAACCGTTGTTGCACTTGGCACCTCCTTGCCCGAACTTGCCACAACAGTGATGGCTGCCGTCCGCAAACACGGCGGCGTCGCCTTGGGTAATGTCATCGGCTCCAATATTTTCAATATACTGGCCATCATTGGCATCACCACAGTTGTGGTTCCACTGCGTGTTCCGCCTGAGATCCTCTACATGGATGTCTGGGTCATGTTGGGCTGCTCCCTGCTGTTGCTCGGCTTGGCGAACTATCGCATTTGTCTGCGCAAGACCACCGGCGCAGTTCTTTCACTGGGTTATGTGGGCTATGTTATTGCTGTCTATGCGCTAGGCTGATCGCTGCGACCAATGAAGCTCCTGCAACACTGACTGGATGAGATCGCAGATGAACCAAAACCCACCAGTCGCATTTTTGACGGGAGCCACCAGCCGCATCGGCAGCGCGGTCGCGCTGGAGTTGGCAGCACAAGGTTGGCAGCTTGTTCTGCACACCCATATGCAGGTCGATGAGGCAGAAAACTTGTCCGCTGCAGTTTCCCGCGCCGGCGGAATAGCAAGCGTGTTACGAGCTGACCTCACACAGTCAGAGGATCTGTCCTCACTTTTATCAAAGGCGTCGAAACCCTTTGGAACTCCAAACATCCTGATTAACAACGCCAGCATTTTCGAAGATGATGGTATCGGATCACTCAGCTCAGATCTGTTTGACGACCACTTTGCTATCCATGTCAAAGCGCCGCTTTTCTTGTGCGATCAATTGGCCGCCTTGCAGCATCAAGGGGAAGACGCCCTTGTGGTCAACATGATTGATCAGCGTGTCTGGAAGACAACACCCCAGGCCGTAACTTACAGCCTGTCGAAACACGCTCTATGGGCGCAGACACAAATGCTTGCGCAGGCACTGGCCCCCAAGATCCGCGTTAATGCAATCGGTCCTGGTCCAAGCTTCAAGAATGAACGCCAAACCGAAGCAGAGTTTGCCAAACAGTCGGCAGCCACTCTACTCGGACATGGGCCCGAGCCAGAAGAGTTCGGACGCACAATCCGTTACCTTTGGGATGCAAAATCGGTAACCGGACAGATGATCGCTCTCGACGGCGGTCAACACCTCAATTGGCAAACACCTGATGTAATCGATGTAGGAGAATAGCGGGTCCGGATCAGAATCTGATACCATCTCTCCTTCAGGTCAATAACCATCAGCAGAACTTCAAAAGCCAAGCATCCATGACAGATAGCCCGTCAAACGAAAGCACACCGCAAGAGAGCCCGGCGCCAGCGGAAACTGCTGAAAGTGTACCGACAGAAAAGGTACTCAAGGGCGTTGATGTGATCGCAGATCACGTCAAGCGGCTGCCGATGGGACCCGGCGTTTATCGCATGCTGGGCGAAGACGGGACAGTTCTTTACGTCGGCAAGGCACGCAGTCTCAAAAAACGTGTGTCCAGCTATACCCGCCTGCAGGGGCAATCGAACCGCATCGCGCGCATGATCATGGCAACCGCCGCGATGGAATTTGTTGTCACCAATACCGAGCCGGAAGCGCTGTTGCTTGAAGCCAATCTGATCAAGCGTCTGCGCCCACGGTTCAACGTTTTGCTGCGTGACGACAAGTCGTTTCCCTACATCCTGATTTCCGGTGATCACCAAGCACCAGCCATCATCAAGCATCGCGGCGCGCGCAAGCGCAAAGGCAGCTATTTTGGCCCCTTCGCATCGGCAGGTGCCGTGGACCGGACCATTAACGCGCTCCAGAAAGCCTTCCTGATCCGGAACTGTTCAGACAGCTACTACGAGAACAGATCCCGCCCCTGTTTGATGTATCAGATCAAACGCTGCTCCGGTCCCTGCACCGGCGAAATTTCCGGCGATGACTATGCGCGCCTCGTCGACGAGGCACAGTCGTTCCTGTCCGGCAAAAGCCAGTTGATTAAACAGGAACTGGCCGCGCAGATGGCGGAGGCTTCGGAGAATCTAGACTTCGAGCGCGCCGCAATTTACCGCGATCGCCTGGCCGCGCTGTCACATACTCAGGCGCATCAGGGCATCAATCCACAAAACACTGAAGAAGCCGATGTGTTCGCGATCCATCAGGAAGGCGGACAGTCCTGCGTGCAGGTGTTCTTTTTCCGCACCGGCCAGAACTGGGGCAACCGCGCCTATTTTCCAAAAGCCGACAAGGACATGAGCGAGGCATCAATTCTCGAGAGCTTTCTGGCTCAGTTCTATGACGACAAACCGGCACCGAGACTTGTGCTGTTGTCGCATCAGGTCGGCGAACAAGAGGTGCTTGCAGAAGCTCTGACCGCACGCGCCGAAAAACGTGTAGAGGTCCTGCATCCGCAACGCGGCGAAAAGAAAGAGCTGGTGAAACACGCTCTGACAAATGCCCGCGAAGCTTTGGGACGCAGACTTGCCGAGACCTCAAGCCAGCGGCGCCTGTTGGACGGATTGGCCGAAGCATTCGAGCTGCCCGCCGCCCCCAAACGCATCGAAGTCTATGACAACTCCCACATCATGGGCACCAATGCGGTCGGCGGTATGATTGTCGCTGGCACGGAAGGTTTCAGCAAAGGCCAGTATCGCAAGTTCAACATCAAGTCCGAAGACTTGGTGCCCGGCGATGACTACGGCATGATGCGCGAAGTTTTGACCCGGCGTTTTTCACGGCTCAAGAAAGAGCATCCGCGTGTTGCAACACCAGTGGCGAACTTGGAAGCCAATGAGGGCGACGAGGACACCCCGGACAACATACTGGCCTCCGATGACATTCCCGCATGGCCAGACCTCGTTATTGTGGATGGTGGACAAGGCCAACTGACGGCCGCGCGCGAAACCCTGGAAAGCCTTGAGCTGACTGATATTCCTCTTGTCGGTATTGCCAAAGGCCCTGACAGGGACGCTGGACGCGAGAAGTTCTTCAAACCGGGTCAGCAAGCGTTCATGCTGCCCGAGCGAGATCCTGTCCTGTACTTCATCCAGCGCCTGCGTGACGAAGCACACCGCTTTGCGATCGGCTCCCACCGGGCGCGGCGCAAGAAGGACATTACCAAAAACCCTCTCGACGAGATTGCAGGCGTAGGTCCGACCCGCAAGCGTGCCTTGCTAAGCCATTTTGGTACCGCCAAGGCGGTCTCAAAAGCCGGAATTGATGACCTTTCCGCCGTTCCCGGCATTTCAGAAGCAATCGCCAAGCTCGTCTATGATCACTTTCACGAATAAGCAGACATCCGCCGGAACAAATGTTATTGGCATTGGTCAGAAAATACTGAAACAGCGCGAGACAAATGTCAGTCAAACCCGGTCCTTCCGAACAGCAAAAGCCTGAACCTTCGGGAGAACCGGCCCGGCCCTTCGCGGACTTCATGCGTCTTTCAGCCTGGCTGTGTATCGCTGGCGGTATCGTCATATGCCTGCTGGCATTTTCAAGTTTCCTGGCCCCAGGTTTCTGGTTCACCGACAACATGAGTTTCTTTCATCGACAGTTCCTTGCAGCTGCCGTTGGCGGATTGGTGGGGAGCCTTTTAACCTCTGCCGCAGCTGGAGGTCTGGGACGAGCATTTGTCAAAGGCCAACTGGTTCTCCTGATAACGATCGTAACCCTGCTCAGCCTGTTGATCTCTAGAACGCAGGAAGTTTCGACGCCAACCAACTCCGTGGCGATAGACCAAGCGGCGGCAGGTCCCGGCCTGCGCCTGATGAGCGCAAACATCGAAGGCCTCTCTCTCTCAGACCCCGATTTTGTTTCGTTCATTGAGAGAACCGATCCGGATGTCCTTTTGATCGAAGAACTGCAGTGGGATTATCAGGTCCATCGCAACAAGGCGCTCCAGTCGGACCATAGGAAGGCACTTGGTGCGGCCTATCCTCACCACCTTGCCCTCGGAGACCTGGGTGATGTCGCACTTTTTTCCAAGTACCCAATTGTTGAAGATGAGACGACGATTGTTCACGGCATACCACCTGAAGGAACAAACGCGCATTACGTTGCAAACCGTGAGCTTGTTGCAGCAACGCTAGACCTGAAAGGCCAACGGGTCCGTGTCTTTGCGCTACATCCGGAAAGTCCTCGCAGCAGTATCAGATGGACGAACCGTCAAGACTATTACGACGCTCTGTCGGAAGCGCTTGCCCAAGAAACTCAACCAAACAAATTGCCGACCATCGTGATGGGGGATTGGAACACTTCCCCATGGTCAGGCGTTTTGCTCAAGTTTCTGAAGGATCATGATTTACGGGTGACCTTTCCAGACGGTGTTCCAAGCACCACCCGTTTTTTTTACGACTATCGTCTGCATTGGATTTTTGGCGCTATTGTCGATCATATCGCAGTTTCAAATGACATCACCGTCAACGCAGTCAAACTTGGTCCCGACATCGGATCAGACCATTTGCCTCTGATTGCCGACATTCAGTTGGCCGAAAGCACTGAATAACCACGTCCCGGCGATTGCACAGCCTGGCCTGACGTGAAAAACCGCAAGAGCCTCAAGTTCCAGACCTGAATTCGCTGCAAAATGTCAAAGCTCTACTTCAACTACTCATCCATGAATGCAGGCAAGTCGACCCTGCTGTTGCAAGCTGCCTACAACTACGAAGAAAGAGGCATGAACACGCTTCTTCTGATCGCAGCGATCGATAATCGGGCAGGAAAAGGGCGCATTGCGTCGCGCATCGGACTTGGCGCAGACGCTGACATTTTTGAAACGAATGACGATGTGTTCAAACACATTCATAACGTTCACGAGACAAAGACTGTGCACGCAGTATTCGTCGACGAGGCGCAGTTTCTGACAGAGGATCAGGTTTGGCAGCTTGCCCGAGTGGCCGATGAGCTCAAGATCCCGGTTTTGTGCTTCGGTCTGCGCACCGACTTCCAAGGCAAGCTCTTTCCTGGCTCTCAGGCGCTGCTGGCGATTGCGGACAATTTGAAGGAAATCAAGACCATTTGCTGGTGCGGTCGTAAGGCAACGATGGTTGCACGCCTGGATGCAGACGGAAACATTCTTGAAGAAGGTGACCAGGTTGTGATTGGAGGGGAAGACACCTATGTCTCGCTATGCCGTAATCATTGGCGCAAGCGAACACTCGCCGAATGATTGAGCGCGGGTAGCGTTATCACTTATGCGACAGTCACAAGTTCGTCATTGTGCAGACGCACTGTTCACCGTTTGAATAACGCTAAAAAAATTTTCCAAAACAATCAAATAGATAAGAGAAACCCTCAAAAAAACACCTCCTTTTTTTATTAACAGGCGCATATTTTTTTGCGTTGCCGCAAGAAATTTTACTGATAAAGTAAACTATGTAGTTTCCCTATGTAGTCGCCCTTTGTCCCAATCAAATCAGCATCAGGCCGTATGACAAAATCCGCCCAACAACATGCGCAGGATGCGCTTGGTCATTTGCAGCGCAACGATGTTGACGCTGCGTTACGATCATTTGGTCAGGTTCTGACGATCTCCCCAAAGGACCCACAGGCAAACTTCTTCGTTGGAATGATTGCCTATCAGGTTGGCGACTTGAAAAAAGCCAGAACCCACCTCGAGACGGCCGCTCCAAAAGCGAAGAACCATCCGCAAACGCATTTGTTCCTTGGAGCAACCTATCGTGCGAGTGGCGACCTCGAAAAAGCACGTTTAGCGATACAAAAAGCCATTTCGATTAACCCGAATGATGCAGAGTTCCACGCTCTGCTCGGCGAAGTCTTTCATCAGCAGCATCGTGCCGTCATGGCCAGACAGTCTTTTGAGCGTGCTTTGAAACTGGACGCCAAAAACAAGGGAGCCCTGCTCGGTCTGGGTCAGCTTGAGGTTTCCATTGGCGACATTGACGCAGCGACAGATCTCTTCAAACGCGCCATCGACGGCGAGGGTGCCAATGCACTCGCATATTCCCGTCTTGCAATGGCGTCTTACCACAATGAGCGTCCTGACTATCTGGACGACATCAACAAGCAGATTGAAAACGCTTCAGAGATAAGTGGAAACGAGCTTGCCTACCTTCACTGGGCGGCGGGTAAGATCAATTACGACCTAGGTGACACGCAGCAAGCCAACGAACACTATCGTACGGCAAGGCGCACACACTACGTGCCCTTCAATCACGACGAACACGAAGAACGCATGGCTTTCGTGAAGGAAGTTTTCACAAGCAAGTTTTTCGAAGATCGCAAGGATGTTGCCAACGAGAGCGAGAAGCCGGTTTTCATTTTTGGCATGCCGCGGTCAGGAACAACCCTGATCGAACAGATTGTGGCACGCCATTCGAAGGCTGCCAGTGGCGGCGAACAGCGCTTCTTCATCCAGACCATGAAGGAATTGGGCTTGATGGATCGGCCAAGTGCCGAACTGGAGCAACGCCTGAAGTCGATGGACAAACGCGACTACAATCGCATTGCCCGCCAATACCTGAAAGAACTCGAGGGCGTCGACAAGCGAGCGCAGCGGATCACCGACAAGATGCCGCATAACTTCGAAGCGCTGTGGTTGATGTCTTTGCTCTTCCCAAATGCAACCTACGTCCACACACTCAGATGTCCGGCAGACACCTGTGTTTCGCTGATGACGCACGCACTCTCTCCTGCTCACGCCTATGCCCGCACACAGGAGAGCGTCGGACGCTATTTCCAGCAATATGGCGGACTGATGCATCACTGGGAAGACAACCTCCCTGTTCAGATCTACAGCCAGCGTTACGAAGGTATAGTCTATGACTTCGACACCGAGGCAAAGGCTCTTCTAGCGGCAGCCGGGATGGAATGGGAAGAAGAGTGCCGCGAGTTCTATCGCAACAAGAACCTCGTCACGACATTCTCTGACATTCAGGTCAGACGTCCGATCTTTAAATCGTCTGTTGGTCGATGGAGACGCCAGAAAGAAGAGCTGCAACGGCTCTTTGAAGCTCTGGGAACCTATGCGCCGGTAGAAGTCGGCGGGAAGTGTGACCTTTCCGAACAATACCGTTCAGAGACCTCCTACGACGCGGCGAACGACCACAGAAGCACATCGAAAACAGCCTGATCCAATTCCTTCCTTGAACAACACAGCCACATGCAGGTAAACCCTCAGGGGACCTGATCCGTGTTTGTGAGAGGAATGACGATGCTTGGAAAAATTTTCGGTAGCCTGTTCAGTGGCAAGGCAGACAACACGTCGGTCAAGGCGGAAGCCGTTCTTCATGAAGGATATGAGATTTTTGCAGAGCCCCGCCCGTCAGGCGCGCAGTGGCAAGTTGCAGGGCGCATCGAAAAAGACATCGATGGAACCCGCAAATCGCATGTTTTTATCCGGGCCGACACCATGCCCAGCGCCGATGAAGCCAGCGAACACATGATCCGCAAAGCCAAGGTCATGATCGACCAGCAAGGCGAGAGCTTGTTTCATTAGACAGCTTCTGATTACTTAGCAAAACAATACCTTACGCTCTTTCGAGCCATCAAGAGACGGCCTATCAATGAAACGAAATGTCACCCTGAGCGTTCCCAACCTGCTGACCTATGGCCGGATACTGGCTGTCCCGGCGGTTTCCGCTTGTTTCTATTTTGAAGGCCATGCACCGCGCTGGGTTGCCTTGGCAATTTTCATTGTTGCCGCCATTACCGATTTCTTTGATGGATATCTGGCACGCGCATGGCAGCAGCAGTCAGCTCTTGGCCGCATGCTTGATCCTATCGCAGACAAGCTTCTGGTGTCCGTCAGCCTGCTCATGTTGGCCGCGATCGGGACAATTGGCGGCTGGTCGCTCGTCGCTGCCATCATCATTCTGTGCCGTGAAATACTGGTTTCTGGTCTGCGAGAGTTCCTGGCTGAGCTGAGCGTCAGTGTCCCGGTCACGAAAATGGCCAAATGGAAAACCACCGTCCAGCTGATTGCGATCGCACTTCTTTTGGTCGGACCTGCAGGTGAGGCCGTCCTGCCAGGAACCGAACTGGCTGGGTTGATCGCCCTCTGGCTGGCTGCCATTCTCACACTTTACACTGGCTATGATTATTTCAGAGTCGGCATCGGTCACCTCATAGAAGAGTGACAGATGCCTTGTGAAAGGCACAGGCGCCATGGAAATTCGTTACTTTGCTTGGGTCCGCGAAAAGGTCGGCTGTGAAGCAGAAGACCTCGACGTGCCGAGCGATATCCAGACAGTTGCCGCACTGATTAAATGGCTCGTGTCGCGCGGCGAAAACTATGCAGAAGCTTTTGCAGATGAAGAGGCAATCCGTGTCGCGCTCGATCAGGAACACGTTGAGCACGATGCAAGGATAACACCGGCAAGTGAAATTGCGTTCTTCCCGCCTATGACCGGAGGATAGATCGATGCCTCCGATTGTCAGCGTCACGCCAAAAATTGTCGTCCAGTCCAACGACTTTGACCTCACTAAAGAAGTCGAAGCGCTGACTGCTGACAGGACTGATGTCGGGGCGTTGGTAAGCTTTCTTGGCCTTTGTCGGGACGAGAACCATAGCCTCGAAGCCCTTGAGCTCGAACATTACCCCGGCATGGCGGAGACCGAAATCACCCGGATCGCAAAGAAGGCGATAGAGCGCTGGCCTTTGCAAGGGCTGACAGTCATTCACCGATTTGGCCGGCTTCGTCCTGGTGAACAGATCGTGCTCGTCGCAGCCGCTTCAGCGCACCGGCAGGCGGCCTTCGAGGCGGCTGATTTCCTCATGGACTTCTTGAAAAACCACGCGCCATTTTGGAAGAAGCAGCATTTCGCTTCAACCGAAGCACCAAGCTGGCTTGAGGCCAAACAAACGGATGAAGAAGCGCTCTTGCGCTGGAACAAGTAGTTACGATAAGTCTTAACTCCCTCCACATGAATATCATGTAGCTTCCTCCCCCAATACGCTTGACGTAACGTAAATTTGTCATTGCACAAGCGTTCCCACATCCTAACAGGGAAACCCATGACCACACCGACCAGCGGTTCCGAAGCCCCCGCCTTAACAAAACTCAACATACCCTTCGTTGAATTCGTGGTGATTATTGCGTGCCTCATGGCATTAAACGCGCTGGCGCTTGATGTAATGCTGCCTGCGTTGCCCGATATTGGTGCGGACCTCAACATCGAAGATCCGAACAAGCGCCAGAGCATTCTCACGGCTTATCTAATCGGATTTGGTGTTGCCCAGCTTTTCCTGGGGCCCATCACCGATGCCATGGGCCGCCGGGGACTTCTTCTGGCGGGTCTTGGCCTTTATTCGATCGGAAGTATCTTTGCGATCTTTGCACCCAACCTTGAGCTATTGCTCGCAGCGCGCGTGCTACAGGGTATCGGATGTGCAGCCCCTCGCGTGATTGCCGTCTCCGCAGTCCGAGACTGTTTCCATGGTCGCCAGATGGGCCGGGTCATGTCACTCGTGATGATGATCTTTATGATTGTTCCAATCATCGCCCCCTCCATTGGCCAGGCTGTCTTGCTGTTTGCAGGTTGGCATTGGATCTTTTCCCTGCTGCTGTTTGCAGGTGTCGCTGTGCTGATATGGTGCGCCGTGCGTCTTCCCGAGACATTGCCGAAAGAGCGTCGCACCAAACTTGAAGTCAAGGAAACCATCAATGCTTACAAGTTGGCACTGACCAGCAGACTAAGCCTTGGTTACATGCTCGCACTGACTTTTGTTTTTGGTGGTCTGTTCTCGTTCATTTCCATGTCGCAGCAGATCTATGTCGGTATTTTTGACTTGGGCGTCTGGTTTCCGGTTGTCTTTGCCTTGAGCGCAGTGATGAGCTCTTTGTCATCCTTCACCAATTCAAGACTTGTCGAGACGATCGGTATGCGCCGCATGTCACATGGCGCGGTCTTCGCATTTGTCTGTTGCGGATCAGTTATGGCAATCGTCTCGATATCCGGATTTGAGACGGTTTATTCCTTCACGATCGCTTGCGCCCTCACGATGGCCTGTTTCGGCTTCCTGGGTGCAAATTTCAACGCTCTGGCGATGGAGCCATTAGGTCGTATTGCGGGAACCGCATCATCAGTGATCGGGTTCGTGACAACCTTGGGCGGAGCATTGCTTGGCTATGTGGTTGGGCAGATGTTCAACGGAACAACACTCCCCTTGGCCGTCGGGATCATCATCTTCGGATCATGCGCATTGTGCTGCATCCTTTATGCAGAACGCGGCCGACTATTCCATCCATCCGTCAACACCGACTGATGTAAAGCACTCCAACAAAAAAGGCCGGTCAAATGACCGGCCTTTTTCTTGAGTAATATCGTATTTTAGGCAGTCGCGGCCTTCAGATTGCTCTGAGCAGGACGAACAGCTGCGTCATAATCTTCCATCAGCGCACGTGTGATATCGCCCACTTCAAACCGATACGGTCCAATTTCCGAAACCGGTGTCACTTCTGCAGCAGTACCCGTCAGGAAGCACTGTTCAAAGCCTTCCATCTCTTCCGGCATGAT
>JABXHV010000067.1 GCA_013373445.1 Paracoccaceae bacterium
GGTTTCGGCAAGCGTCATGGTAATCGCCGCTGTAAGAGTCGTCTTACCGTGGTCAACGTGGCCAATCGTGCCAATGTTGACGTGCGGTTTGTTACGCTCAAATTTTTCCTTCGCCATCGCGTCGCTCTCTGTCCAATACGCGTTAAACCCATAAAGGCTCAAGGCGGGACGCTTTTCGCGCGTTGGACCAGGCCGCTACGACGAATTGCTTCCCGATTAAACTGTTCGAGATTTCCGGGCGAAAGGACCTTCCGTTCCGGACATTCCGGTCAACTTAACCCCGATGGAGCGGGTGAAGGGAATCGAACCCTCGTCGTCAGCTTGGAAGGCTGCTGCTCTACCATTGAGCTACACCCGCACACCAGACTTTAGTGGGCGATGGTGGAGGAGGTTGGATTCGAACCAACGTAGGCATAGCCAACGGATTTACAGTCCGTCCCCTTTAGCCACTCGGGCACTCCTCCATCTCGTCCTGCTTCAGCCGAAGCGATCAGGATGGCTAACCGGAAAGCCCGTCCGACAAGAACGAGCAATCCCGTGGCGCGTTTTATGCAGATACGGACTTTCCCTGTCAACGAGTTTTCATACGAAAGTTCAGAAATTTTCCATACGTCCCTTTTTCAAGCCTGTTTCAAGACATCATCAGGCATGAAAATTCGCAGTTTTCTAATATTTTTCAGCCACTTCTTACATTAACTACAGCGATAAACACTGATTGTGGATGAAGCTCAAAAGCACTTCATGACACAGCCTGAACAGCTTCAGGGACATAAAATGCATATGCAAACCGGATAATCGGACCCAGGCATCGCCGGGCATGCAACAAATATTCTTGCCGTCAGACTGACTTTGACAGTATCTGAACCCATGACTGACAAATCACCAGCTCCCAAGAAGCCATTTTACAAAGATGGTCGCAACAAGGGCAAATCCGGATCCTGGTCCAAACCAGGTCCCCGGCGCCCAGGCCTGCCACCCGAAGGGCCAGTGCTTCTGTATGGCCTCCATACGGTCGAGGCGGCTTTTGCCAATCCGGACCGCAAGCGTCTCAAGCTCTATGCGACCGAAAACGCCCAGCGTCGTTTGATCGAAGAACGCGGCGTGAAGATCGATGTGCCTGTTGAGACCATAATGCCGCGCGCGCTGGATCGTATGGTCACCAAGGACGCCGTGCATCAAGGCATGATCCTGGAGGCAGATCCCCTGCCCGCTTATGGTCCAGAGCATCTTCATGGGGCCCGTCTGATCCTCGCCCTCGACCAGGTCACAGACCCGCACAACGTCGGCGCGATCCTGCGATCTGCTGTCGCCTTGTCCGCCGATGCCGTGGTAACCACAGAACGCCATGCGCCAGAAGAAGGCTCTGTTCTGGCAAAATCCGCTTCCGGCGCACTCGACATGATCAAGCATGTGCGGGTGAAGAACATGGCACGCTTCATCAATGAGATGAGCGATCAGGGTTTTGGCTGCGTCGCTCTAGATAGTGATGGACCGAACAGCCTTGAGGAAACCGAGTTCGGTGACCATACAGTGCTTGTGCTTGGCTCAGAGGGGAAAGGCGTCCGGCAGGGCGTGCGCGAAGCATGCGGTCAGTTGGCACGCCTGGACATGCCCGGCGAGATCCGCTCCCTGAACGTGTCCAACGCAGCTGTATTGTCTCTGTACGTCGCAAGACAGAAGATGGGCCTTTAGCAGCCCGATCCCGCACACCACCTTATCAGGGCGCGCCGAACTCCTTAAAGGCGCTTCCTGCCACTCGTCTGCCTTGAGCCTTGCAACAAGGTTTTCCACACCGCTAAAAGGCAAAATCATACGGAATTTTTCGCCTTTTGCATTTTAGCTCTTGCGAGTAGCAAAAAAATCGGACAAAAGGCGCTCCAACGCAGACGGCGTCTCAACGCCGATATGCAATGTGCCGGTATAGCTCAGCTGGTAGAGCACCTGATTTGTAATCAGGGGGTCGCGGGTTCGAATCCTGCTGCCGGCACCACTTTTCTCCCCCCAAATGTTTGAATATTGTTGGCATCGACTCTACGGTCGAAGACGACCGCTACGTGCTCAACCTAATTTAATTCTGAGCTATGGTTACGCTTCATCTCCCGTTTCTTTAGAGTCACTCGATGCAAATCAACATCCCGAGCGTAAAAACCGAAGTCGAAGCAGCTTTTGCTGAATACGAAAAAGCTCTGGTCACCAATGATGTCGCCAGCCTGGACCGCCTGTTCCTGAACGCTCCCACCACAATTCGCTATGGCGGCGGCGAGAACCTTTACGGCTATGACGAAATCGCGGCCTTCCGGTCTTCCAGGCCGTCCGCCGGTCTTGAACGCACCCTAGACAAGACTGTGATAACGACCTACGGCACCGACTTCGCAACCGCCTCCACGCTCTTTTATCGAAAAACAGCACCGGGGAAAGTCGGCCGTCAGATGCAGACCTGGGTCAAAACGGGAGATGGCTGGCGCGTGGTTGCCGCTCACGTGAGCGTGGTTCCTGACGAGACCTAACTTTTGCCAGTGCGCTCGCGAGAAAATGCTCTCACTCACGCCGAGCAGCGCCCGCTGGCAAAACGGAGAACTTCGAGCCCGGCGATTCAGATCGCGGGCGCTTTCCCCTTTTTTCCAACGCATTTTACGAGCGCCGTGACCACAGCTGTCATCTGCTTGATAAGTTAGCCCCCTAAATCGATGCCGACGAGTGCTGCTTGTTCTTGATCTTCAAAAGCGGCACCTATATGCCGACAGGCAGATCAATTTGAGATTGTGTGAAGGACGAACCGAATGCGTGTTGCAATGATTGGAACAGGATACGTTGGACTCGTCTCCGGCACTTGTTTTGCCGACTTTGGCCATATCGTTACCTGCATCGACAAGGACAGCTCCAAGATCGACGCCTTGAACAGCGGCGAAATCCCGATCTACGAGCCTGGTCTTCAGGAACTGGTTGCCGAGAATGTCGCCAATGACCGTTTGTTCTTCTCAACCGATGCATCCGATGCGATCAAACAAGCCGATGCAGTTTTCATCGCGGTCGGCACACCGACCCGACGCGGAGACGGACACGCCGACCTGTCCTACGTCTATGCAGCTGCAGAAGAGATCGCTGGCCTGATTGAAGGCTTTACGGTGATTGTCACCAAGTCGACGGTTCCTGTTGGAACCGGAGACGAGGTCGAGGCAATCATCAAAAAAACCAATCCGGACGCCAACTTTGCGGTCGTGTCGAACCCTGAGTTCCTGCGTGAAGGCGCCGCGATCAACGACTTCAAACGCCCGGACCGTGTCGTTGTCGGAACAGACAGCGAAGAAGCTGTCGAGGTCATGCGCGAGCTCTACCGCCCGCTATACCTCAATGAAACGCCGATCATTGTTACCCGCCGCCGCACGTCCGAGCTGATCAAATATGCAGCCAACGCCTTTTTGGCAGTGAAGATCACCTTCATCAACGAGATTGCCGATCTGTGTGAAAAGGTTGGCGCCAACGTCCAGGAAGTATCTCGCGGCATTGGTTTGGACAATCGTATCGGTTCGAAGTTTCTCCATGCAGGGCCAGGTTATGGCGGCTCCTGCTTTCCCAAGGACACGCTGGCCCTGTCGCGCATTGGGACAGAGGCCAATTCACCGCTCAAGATCGTTGACAGCGTGATCGAAGTAAATGCGGCCCGCAAGCGTCGAATGGCAGACAAGGTCATCAGCTTCATGGGCGGAGACGTGAAAGGCAAAACCATCGCCCTTCTTGGTTTGGCGTTCAAACCAAACACCGACGACATGCGCGATGCACCAAGCATCGACATCGTCTCGAAGCTGCAGGAGGCTGGCGCCTCAATCCGCGCCTACGACCCTGCCGCAATGGGCGAAGCCGGTCACATCATGAAGGATGTACTGTTCTGTGATGGCCCCTATCACGCAATTGAAAACTCAGACGTTCTGGTCATTGTAACCGAGTGGGACCAGTTCCGTGCGCTGGATCTGGAGCGCGTGAAGTCACTTCTCAACACTCCAAAAGTCGTCGATCTCAGGAATATCTACAAACCGGACTACATGAGCGAACGGGGCTTTGAGTACACCAGCATCGGCCGTGCCTACTAAGCGCAAAGGCCGTATCGAGAGCATAAAGACATAAATTCGGGCTGGAAGAGACCTTCCAGCCCGAATTGTATCAGATCTCTCGATCCACTTTTACGCTCATTTAATAACCTAACGTCACCCTGAACACATCATATCCGTCATTTGATGCTCTTGGCATTCAGATTATGGTGGGTTGGAAAGGGTTCGTGAGCATGGCCTTTAAGGGCAACAAAGCAAAGACGCGCTGCTTGCGAGCAAGTTACGCATCTCCATTCCTCACCGCGATGGGCCATTTGTTGTTTGGTCTGTCGGAACCTGTGCACGCTTTTGATGCGGTACGCCCGGACCTCAACGCCCGGAAGACGCAGATCATTGATAGCGTTGCCGCACCTTGGCCGTCTGTTGGGCGGGTCAATGTTGCAGGCATCAGCAAGACATCCATGTGTACAGGAACGCTCATAGCTCCAAACCTCGTCCTGACAGCAGCCCATTGCCTGTTCGACAGGGTCACCGGACGACTCTTTCCGGTTGGCGATGTGAAATTTATCGCCGGGGTCAGACGCAATCTGTTTTCAGAACAAATGCAGGCGAGCTGCTTCCGTATTCCGGGCAACTACACCCCGTCCAGAAAACCACACCTGAAGGATGTCAGGGAAGATGTGGCATTGATCGTGTTGTCAAAAGACAGCCTGCTTCCGAGCGTTGGGCAGGTGCCTGCAAAAGATCTCCTGACACCCCCAAGACATGCCAATCTGCAGGCAGCGGGATACCACAAGGATCGCAATTATCTTCCAACACTCGATCCTTCCTGCCAGATCGTCGATGAGGTCGACGGCATCTGGCTAACCAATTGTGCCAGCAAACAAGGTGCTTCTGGCGGACCAATCTTCATGGAAGACAAGGGAAAGCTGCGCATCGCAGGCGTCTTGTCTGCGACAGCCGGCAAGAGTACCTCTGTTGTGGTTCCCCGCCCCCGCTGGCAAAAACTGCTGGACCACCCCTTCTGCACCTCGAGCACCAGACGCGCGGAGCCGGTCGACCTTACCGGCCAGTTTAACTGGACGAGTGATGTTCCCCAGTAGGCGTAAACATGCCCACCAAGGGTGTTTTGAAGACCACCGAAAATCCGAATAAGTCTCTTTCCTGATTGAAATTACAGGAAATTTCGCAAACAGGGCTTGGCGAGCGCGCCCTTGCTGCTGTTTAGTGATGGTCACAATTGGGCGAAGGCCTGCGATCAAAGCCAAACAAAGACGGCAATCCTATGGTTCAAGATTCGGATCAAGTCAGCATCCGCACTGAAAAGCTTGCTTTTATAGCCAGTGATGCCCCCGGCGCGCAGACCGCTTTTGGCCGGCTGACAAGCTTGCACGGCAATGTTTCCCTCGACGAGGCAGATGTCGTTATCGCGCTTGGCGGTGACGGCCTCATGTTGAGCACCTTGCACACCTGCATGAATACCGGAAAACCGATCTACGGCATGAACTGCGGCTCGGTTGGTTTTCTGATGAATGATTACCGCGAGGACCGTCTCATAGAGCGTTTGCAGAACGCGGACGTCACGACAATCCATCCCCTCTTGATGGAAACAACAGACGTCAACGGGAACAAGCACTGTGCGCATGCCATCAATGAAGTCTCCTTGCTTCGGCAAACGTCGCAGGCTGCTGCATTGAAAATATCCGTCGATGGACGGACTCGCCTTGAAGAGCTCGTTTGTGATGGCTGCCTGGTGGCAACGCCTGCAGGCAGCACCGCCTACAATCTGTCCGCACACGGCCCGATCCTGCCGATTTCGGCCACCTTGCTCGCCCTCACTCCGATCAGTGCCTTCCGCCCGCGTCGCTGGCGTGGCGCATTGCTGCCAAACCGCGTACGGGTCGACATTGAAGTGCTTGATTCCAAGAAACGGCCTGTGAGTGCGACAGCAGATCACAAGGAGTTTCGGGAAGTGCAACATGTCACGGTACACGAGGACATAAACACCTCGGGCATCATCATGTTTGATCCTGACCATGGCTGGGACGAACGGGTTCTGACCGAGATGTTCCGCTACTGAGACAATTGACGTTACGTGTTTTTAGATGGCAAGCTGAAATCGACGCGGGCCAATAACTGAACGCGATTCGGCTGCCGAACAGCTGGTCTGATCGAAATCGAGAGGGACTCATGTCCACAGACCCATTTGAAGACGAACCAAGCGAAACCATCACACCACCTGACGACCTTCGCAAAAAGGTCCGTGTGATGAGCAAGAAAGAAGCGGCCAAATTCGATCCTATCGCAGCGGCTGAAGCGGCCCTCGAGCGGTTGTCGCAAAATTTTGACAACTGGATGAATTCCGAAAACGAAACTCTCCAGGAGGCATGGTCAGCTTCAGCGAAGCTTGAGCTCACCAAAACCAATCTCGATGCGGTCTACCAGGCGACTCATAACATTAAGGGTCAGGCCGAAACTCTCGGATACCCTTTGGTTGGACGGGTCGCAGCAAATCTTTGCTATCTGTTCGAAAAACTGCCCGATGATGAAAAACTCCCGCGCATGCTGGTGGATCAGCATGTCTCCGCTGTCAGAGCGATGATTGCGGAAGGTGCCAACGATGAGCAGAACGAACTTGGTGTTAATCTCGTCAAACGCCTTGAAGAAGTCACCGACGACTATTTAGCACAGCACCAGGGCGAAATCTCGAAAGACTAAGTGTCTGACTTCAATAGTCCCTGAATGGTGGTGGTTGTGAAGCTATCGCACATAAGTCTGACCGCGCGCGATGCCAATTCCTTATCCGCATTCTACAAGTATGTTTTCGGTTTTATCGATCGGCGAGCAGCAAAACGCATCTCTGGCAAAGCAGTTTCGCGCGGCAATGGCCTAAACAATTCAAACATCTATTCAATCTGGCTGACTTTGCCAGATGACGAAGGACCATTCCTTGAAATAATGGAATACTCGGAAACCATTGAAAGGCGTTTGCCTATGGTCAATGAGCCAGGTTATGGCCACCTTGCCTTCGAGGTCCGCAACCTCAATGAGACCATCAAAACGGTCCTGCAACATGGAGGGGCTCTGCAAGGTCAGATCACAAACTTCGGCACCGATGCCAAACCACACTTGTTGGTTTATGTGCGCGATAGTGAAGGCAACATCCTGGAATTGGAACAGGTCCGCGCAGAGTAACATTCAGGCACCGCGCTCAATGCCTTAAGCGGCCGTCAAAACCTTTTGACTCATGGTACGAACCTGAGCCCGTGCCTCCTGACGTGCGGTATCGATCACGAATTTCCGCATGAAGGATTTCAGATCACCATCAATGGCAAAGGTTTCATCCTGCACCTCGTCGAGCAAGGCTTCGCTGAGCAATCGCGCCTCTGCGAGCGCCAAATCCTTGCGAAAGGAGATCTCCGCCATGCGCACCATCTCGGCCACCAAAAGGAAGATCTGCTGAGCACGCATCGGAATTCCCGCCTTCTTCAAGAGCGCCCGAACAGCAACCGCTCGCGCACTTGCCAAAATGTTATAAACACGCTCGCAGGAAAGCCCGGTCAAAAGCGACAACGACGTCGCCAGAAGACGGAAACGGCCGATACAGGCTGCCCTCAGCAACAAACGGGTATTGAGTTGTCCGGTCGCACGCAAGTGCTCGGCAAGCTTCAAGAGACAGGATTCTCCGACCTCTTGTGACAATCGCAGCGCAATTTTGTCTGACGCCTCAGCCAGCGAGCTTGGTGATTTTGTCTCGCCCGGCATGTCCGAGAGGGCTGGCAGATTGCTGTTGACGGCCAGCGCATGTTTTAACAACACGTCATGCCGGATATGAATGGCAAGCTCCGGCAAATCCAGCAACGCACCGCGTATTTCGGCACACTCAACATGCCGCGACCAGATCTGCTCAACAGCATCTTCTGTCAATTGCTTCACATGAGAATGCAGCAAGACAAGACAAGCTTCACGCGTTCCACTCTTCGCCAACGCAGAACAAACACGTGCTGATAAAACGCGTCTTTGCGCCAATGCGACTTGAACGATGGGTGCTGGATGCTCAATGGCTTCGATCAACTCGTCATCGGTAAAAGCATTGGCGTGACGAAAAACAATCGATGCGACCTCACCGACATCTTCGGCGAGACTATAAAGAATATGTCTCGGGGTATCCGGGCAAGGTGCAAGCACTTCCGCCAAAGCCATGCGGACTGGTGGAAAGGGATCATCCAGAAGGACAGTCAATGCCGCCGTCACGTTCTGCTTCTCGGTCTCTGAAAATTCTGACGTTATCCAGGCACGCGCCAGTGCATGCGTAGCTTGGGAACGCAGAGGATCCGGCGCGGTTTCAGCCCATGAGATGAAGTTTTGAATAATCATTTTACGCACTACTGTCTTCCGATACGGCGACAATAATGCATCCAAAGGCTTAACGATCGGTTCACCATAAAATTTTAGGCAAACTCAGCGCTTTAAGCAGGAGGAAGAATGTCCTTCTGGTCCTTGTTGAGATCAAAGGACAGGAACCGTCTCAGGTCCAAAGGGCCCTCTTTATGCTGCTGTCCGCCGATTTCCTGAACCGCAAGCTTGGCCTCGGAACCTTCGGAGGACGCAAAGAACTCAGTCTTTTCAGGAGCAGCGAAGGCAGTTGCGAGATTAGCAGCAAGAAGATTTTCCCGCGAAGTTCCGTCATCCCTAAACAGCATCGAAAATGGGTCACTGGTTTCTGTTGCCTGGAAGGCATTCAAGACCCGCCGGGATGCCTTGTTCTGATCAAAAGGTCCAGGTGTGTCCGTTCCTGCAAATCCATCGGATCTCGCCTCGGCAGCCGCCACCGCGACGTCGAAAGCACCCAGCTCACCAAGCTGATCAATAGGCTTTTCTGTCTCAAGCCCCGCAATGAGATTCAGGGGCTTACCAACCGGTTTGACTGTCTCGGTCACCATTGTTGAGCGCACGGCCACGTCATGTTGTTTTGCCAGTACGGCATATACTTCTGAAGTCGTTCTGGGATTGCCACCGGCTTCGTAAAAAATCGCCTTGTTGGCTTTCGCCTGCGACGGAAACAAATGATCTGCCCGCAAGTCACCCGTTTTCTCGGCCGCATCAATGAGCTTGCTCGCACCGCGCGCGCCCAAAAAATGCGCCATGTAGAGCTCACTCTCATTCGGTTCCCGGCCAAGCCGACGATTGAGATAAGCGCTGTTCTTCTGGGTCAGAGCTCCCGCCATAAGCGAGGAAACTTCGGGATTCTTCCGAAGGTCCAGAATTTGCTGCCGAACCTCAGGATCATTAACGACAAACCTGCCTTTGGAGGTCTTTTCAATTTGATCTGAAAACTTGCCAAGACCATGTTCAGGTCCGGCTTCCTTTACAGTTTCTAGCCAGGTCGCTTCGACAAACTGGAACAATCCGGTTGCACTGGAAGTGTTGGCCTTCGCTGCCGGGTTCATAGAGCTTTCGCGCGCAGCCGTCTTTACCAGATAGTCAAATGACGTCCCCGTTGATGTGCTGGCTGTCTGAAATGCTTGCTCTATACGAGACGCAATTGACGCACTGTCTGTAACACGCATCTGATGCCCCCTAAGGACCGATTAGGCTTCCGTTAACTTTTGAGCCTCAAAGGTTAATGAAACCTTAACATGTAGGAAGCTGCGCTTTTTCATGACGTTAGGTAGAAAGTCCTGAATCAGAACATGAACACGAATCACAAAAAAGGCTCAAAGTTTCCTCTGAGCCTTCTGAAATTCTATTCTGTTTTGGCAGAACGATGTGCTGTCAAGCACCAGGCCGCTCGAGCTCAAAGACATCATCAACGACCGCATAATCCAGATATCCGAGACGAGACAAGGGACGCACCTTGGTCACATCAAAACGCCCATCAACCAGTGCATCCTCGCGGATATGGACGCCAACCACTTGACCAATCGCCACCCAATTATTGGTCTCCTGACCGTTCAGACCTGTCAGGCGCCGCACGTCAATTACCTTACATTCAAGCGCGGCATAGGCTTTTGCCACACGCGGTGCGTCAACCAACTTGCAAGCAGCAGCTTCAAGTCCACTCGCCTCAAACTCGGAAACGCCCGACGCCAATGGAGCAGAGCTCTTGTTCATCTCATCCATGAGATCAAAACTGCACATGTTACAGACAAACTCGCCCGTGCTTTCCGCGTTCGAAATGCTGTCTTTGTACTGAGAAGAAGAAAACATCACCATTGGCGGTGTATCGCACACCGCATTGAAGAAGCTGTAGGGCGCCAGATTGCTCCGGCCTTGGGCATCAACCGTCGACACCCAGCCAATGGGTCGCGGCGAAACAATGGCCTTGAAAGGATTGTGAGGAAGCCCATGGTCGTTCTTTGCGGTGTCGTAAAACATACTTTTCAACTTTCTGACCAAGTGGTGACGATATCATCCAAAAGCGGACGAGCACGCTCAAAGGGAGGTTCCGACGGAGTGCCAATATGGATAAAGCCTGCGAAACGTTCGTTTTCGCTGGCACCCAGATAGGCTGAAGCATCCTCATCAAAGGTGTACCACTCGGTGATCCATTGGGCGGCAAATCCCGCAGCGGTCGCCGCGTTCACAAGGTTCATACAACAAGCACCTGCTGAAAGCTCTTGCTCCCAGATCGGAATCTTTGGATGGACAGCGGCCGTACTGATCACACCAATCACCACGGGGCCACGCAAGAATCGCGTCAGCTCCTGAGTGCGGCGCGCTTCACTCTGCTCGCCATTCTTGGCCTCAAAAATCTCAAGCAGCTTATGGCCAATAACCTCACCCTTCTCCTGCCGATAGACAACAAACCGCCAGGGGGCAAGCTTACCGTGATCCGGCACGCGGGAAGCTGCTGTCAAAATAGCATCCAATGTTTCCTGATTAGGACCGGGTGCGGTCATGGAAACGCTCGGATGGGAGCGACGGATAAGCAGGAAATCCAACACTTCCTGGTGGCGTGGCGCATAGGGAGACATGAACAGAGACTTCTCTTGAAAGAGGCATTGAAAGGCCTTCCTGATCTAGAACATCATGCAAATTTGTCAACTTTTACACCCGGCCACACTATGGCTATATTCCAAGCCGATCTAATAGCAGGCAGTTCAGTGAAAATGAGTGTCAAAGGACATCAAACGCGGGCGCTGGAAGACTGCTTGGGCGCATAGTTTTTCGGTGATCCACGGGTCCTTCGATAAAGATTGCGACCCACAACCGGATCAACCATGGTACAGAAAGTCTGATATCAGAATGATCGCTTACGAGAAGACGAGGCAAGGCGTGTTCGGCCACATGAAAAGTGTATACGGATTTCTCGCTGTTGTGTTGATGGGCTGGACAACTGTGGCAACAGCCCAGACCACAACACCGCCCATGCCTTTGCCACGCCCCGAACATACGGAAGCAACAGCCGGCGACGGCGTTTCCAGCGGCAGTGATGAGGCAAGCCAATCTATCGAGGACTTCGTTGGCGCCAAAAGTGACCCTTATTTCACCGACACGCTTGTGCCCTATGCCCCGCCCACGCATTCGGCGACCGGATCTGACGTCAACGTTGAACAGGGCGCCCTCTTCCTGATGGCGAAACTGACATCTGATTCCGAACCGCTCGACCAGGGACTGGTCTGGCGCATATACAGCGAGACGACTGGCGACGATGGCCGCCTGGAGCTGATAGCCACCGCAGAAGGCGGCAATGCGGAATTCCGGCTCAATCCCGGCGCCTATCTGATTCACACATCCTATGGCTTTGCCTCGGCGACAAATCGCATTGTCATGCGACGCGACGTTGAATCGAAGATGGTGATCTTGAATGCCGGTGGCATCAAGATGGAAGCTGCCTTGGGAGAGAACCTGCCGCTTGAGGGCAGAAACGTCACCTTCTCGATCTACGGCATGGAATTCAACGCGCGCGGCGAACGCAACTTGATCGCGGGCGATATCTTACCCGGGCAGATCATCCGGCTGAATGCGGAGACCTATCATGTCATCAGCCGCTATGGCCGCGCCAACGCAATTATCCGCGCTGATATTCAGGTTGTTGCCGGGAAGCTGACGGAAGCCACCATGATCCACAAGGCCGCTGACATCACCTTGAAATTGGTAAGCAGCCCCGGCGGCGAGGCAATTGCCAACACGTCCTGGTCTGTACTCTCACCGGGAGGTGACGTCATCGTCGAAGCGAATGGTGCTTTCCCCGACGTGGTTCTGGCAACGGGCGAATACGAGGTCGTCGCCAAAAACAACGGCGAGATCTATACCAGCCTGCTGAATGTCGAAAATGGCGTGGATACAGAGTTTGAAGTTGTGACCGCAACGTCGCAGGCACAGGTCAGCAACTGATCGCCGTCACTGACTGTCTCGCAGCTAAGGCTTTAAAATCTACTCTGCTTGATTCTGAAGTTCCGAGCGCATGCGCATGACTTCACTTTGAAGGAAGTCCATGATCTGCTTCTGATCACTAAACTGGGACATCGTCTCGAATGTAATTGGTGCCCCTGCCCTCGCAGTGATCACAGAGCCGAGAATCCGCCTGAACTCACGCACATAAAGCGACAAGCGCAAGGTCAGCGAGAAACGCGAGACCAAGTGAAACAGCCATGAGTTCTGCCCATCAAAGTAGATCGGCAGCACCGTTGCCTTGGAAGACCTGATCATCTTGGCAGTGAACGTTTTCCACGGGAGCTCCTGCGCACGGCCGAAAGGCTTGGTAGCCGTGGCAACACCGCCGCCAGGAAACACGATAATCGTTGTCCCCTCCGCCAAGAGGCGCAGTGCCTCCTTACGGGTTTCCATGTTGGTTTTCAGAGCGTCCTTGGTCTCTTCAAAATCCACCGGCAGCGAATAAGGACGCACCTCCGGCATTTTCAGGAGTTCATTGTTTATGAGAATTTTGAAAGGTCGCCCGAGACTTTCCGCCAGCGACAGGATCGCCAGGCCATCACCAATGCCATAAGGGTGGTTGGCGATCATCACCAAAGGTCCCGCAGGCAGATCGCGTGGCGGCCACTCGCCCTCAGCAACGGATACATTCAGATTGATCATCGCCAGCAGATCGCTCCAGATATTGGGCGAAGATCCAACGAACGTATGTTTCCAGATTTCATAGAGATCGAGGAGTTGCTGCCTGCCCGACAAGGTTTCCACGACCCGTATAAGGCACCGCTTCATAAGCGGATGGTCCGGATTGGCGTAGGTAAACTCAGCGTAGTTTGGCACGGCTTAAGTCCAATGTAGGCGACGACGAATAAAGCCGGATACCAGCCCGATCATTGCAGTTTCGTGACACTGATGACGACAGTCACGAAAAAGTCGCGGGTTGCCCCGCGACTCTCCCAAGATTCCTCTAGACGATTAGGCGCCTCATTTCAAATCCGGAGGTGTCGCCTCTTCCTTGAATGCAGCTACGGCCTCATCCAAAGTCATGGCTGTTTGGTCTTTTGATCCCAGACGGCGCACGTTGACTGTCCGCTCTTCCGCCTCACGCATGCCGCAAACGACGATCACAGGAACCTTGGCGAGCGAATGCTCGCGAACCTTGTAGTTGATCTTCTCATTGCGGAAATCGGTTTCAACCGACAAACCGGCCTTGCGCAATTCATCGGCAACTTCCTGGCCATAATCATCTGCTTCCGTTGTGATGGTCGCTACCACCACTTGTTGCGGAGCAAGCCATAGCGGGAAATGACCGGCAAAGTTTTCGATCAAAATGCCCAGGAAGCGTTCCATGGATCCGCAGATCGCCCGGTGAATCATGACCGGTGTTTGCTTCTCGCCATTGTTGTCGACGTAAAATGCACCAAAACGTTCAGGCAGGTTGAAGTCGACCTGGGTCGTTCCGCACTGCCATTCACGCCCGATCGCATCGCGCAAGGTATACTCGAATTTGGGACCGTAGAAAGCTCCCTCACCCGGCAGGATGTCCGTCTTGATGCGACCGCCCGACTGCTGCTCAATCAGCTTCAGAACTTCGGTCATAACCTTTTCCGCATGATCCCAAAGCTCGTCAGAGCCGACCCGCTTTTCAGGTCGAGTGGAGAGTTTGACAACGATTTCGCCAAAGCCGAAGTGCTCATAGACAGACAGGATCAGATCGTTGATCTTCAGGCATTCGGCCGCCATCTGTTCATCAGTACAGAAAATGTGAGCATCGTCCTGGGTAAACCCGCGTACACGCATCAGGCCGTGCATCGCACCAGATGGCTCATACCGATGCACAGCACCAAACTCAGCAAGGCGCAGCGGCAAGTCACGGTAACTCTTGAGCCCATGCTTGAAGATCTGAACATGTCCAGGACAGTTCATGGGCTTCAAGGCATAAACGCGGTCATCTTCACTTTCAGGATCGGCACACTGAACAGCAAACATGTTCTCTTTGTACCAACCCCAGTGACCTGAAGTTTCCCAAAGCGAGGTATGCAGAACCTGCGGCGCGTTGACTTCCTGATAGTCGCCAGCCAGGCGACGACGCATGTAGGACGTCAGGGTTTGGAACAAGCTCCAGCCCTTGCCGTGCCAAAAAACAACGCCAGGGCCCTCTTCCTGGAAGTGGAACAGGTCCATTTCACGGCCAAGCTTGCGGTGGTCGCGCTTTTCCGCTTCTTCCAGCATGGTCAGATAGGCTTTGAGATCCTTGTCATTCGCCCATGCAGTGGCGTAGATCCGGGTCAGCATTTCATTATTGCTGTCACCACGCCAGTAGGCACCAGCCACCTTCATCAATTTGAAGCTGTCGCCGATCTGGCGGGTGTTCGCCATATGCGGACCGCGGCAAAGATCGAGCCATTCGCCTTGCTTATAGATCTTCAGATCCTGGTCAGCCGGGATCGCATCCACAAGCTCAACCTTGTAGTCCTCACCTTTCGCCTTGAAGTAAGCCTTGGCTTCATCACGGCCCCAAAGCTCCTTGGTAAAGGCAGCACCACGCGAGATGATCTCGCGCATTTTCTTTTCAATGGTCGGCAAATCTTCAGGTGTGAAGGGCCAATCTTCGCGTGTATCCGGGTGAACACGCTTGAAGTCATAGTAAAAACCGTTCTCGATCACCGGACCAATGGTCACCTGAGTGCCCGGCCACAGTTCCTGAACCGCTTCTGCCATCACGTGCGCGGCGTCATGGCGGATCAACTCCAGCGCTCGCGGATCATCGCGCGTCAGGATCTCGATCGCGGAGTCATTTTTGATGGGATCTGAAAGGTCAGTCAGTTCGCCGTTCAAGGCGACAGCCACGGCCTTTTTCGCCAGAGACTTGGAAATTCCGGCAGCCACATCAGCGCCAGTTACTCCAGCTTCATACTCGCGAGTCGAATTGTCGGGGAAAGTCAGTTGGATCATGTCTTTTCTCCTGCTCACTCCTGCGAACAAGGCAGGTAAGCTTTTGTCGTTTAAATGATGACATTCCCATAAGCGATTTGGCCAAAAGGGGCAACAGGAGCAAAGTGGCTGATCGCGGAAAAGCGGAGCCTATGACCCAAAAAGCTCAGCCTGGCTGCAAATACTCAATCCAGACGATCTTCACGTGCGATGTGGTTGCCGTTCCAGCGCCCGTACCTCCAGGGCACATACCACCGCGCATCATCAGGCAAGTGCTCGGGGACCGGATCAAAGCCGGAAGCGCCAAAAGGATTGCATCTCAGGATACGCGACAAGCCAAGCCAGCCGCCACGCCAGAGCCCAAAGCGTTTGAGTGCATCAGCGGTATATTCTGAACAAGTTGGAGCGTAGCGACAGCTGCGACCCAAAAAAAGCGACACCGTATGTCGATAGATCCATATCAAGACGAGACCTATCCGCGCCGGAAAAGAGATACGGCCAAATGTTTGCACACTTTCGTTGGAACGTGCCCTGCCGTGGTGGGAAACACCTGAGCACATCAACCGGTCGCCTGCTCGCCGTCTTGGCTGGCATCAATCTGGTCAAGCGCGTCAACAACTGCGTCAAAAGTCAAAAGTGTCGACGCCTGGCGTGCCTTGTAATCTTTGACAGGCTCAAGATACTTCAAATCTTCGAAGCGACCTTCGGGAGCAGGTCCATTGTCTTTGAGCATAGCGTACATAGTGGTCTTCAGGGACCGCAGGTCTTCAACAGGAGCACCTACCACATGCCGTGCCAGGATCGAGGAAGAGGCCTGCCCCAAGGCGCAAGCCTTGACATCATGAGCGAACTCTTTGACTTTCCCGTCCTCAACCACAAGATCAACAGTCACAGTCGAACCGCATAAACGAGAATGCGCCGTTGCACTTGCCTGAGGAGCATCAAGACGCCCGATGTGCGGAATATTCCCGGCAAATTCGAGAATTTTGGCGTTGTAGATATCATCGAGCATTTTCAAACCCGTTCCAAATTCGCGTCTGCGGATGGGTAAAGCGCATCAAGGCTTTATGCACCAGACCACATTTCATCTTGTGACTCCATTGCAGCGCCTCCACTGTTACATATATAGAGAGAAGCAGGAAACAAGTCGGCAGAACAAAATGTCACTCTCCCTGCTTCCGAAATCTGGAAGCTGGGTTGTTTCCGCCCTGTCACCCAGAACCTCTGGCTTTGTTTACCCCAAACGATAGAGATTTTTGGTGATCCATTAGGAGAATATGGACGTATCCGTGTTCTAATGAGTTTGAATGCGAGCCAATGGCCGCTCTAACGCTGATCGAAAGTGATCAATGGGGTTCCGATGGATGCAGTTATAAAGCCCGGCACCAACAAGGTTGCCCGCAAGGCTCAAAGTGATCTCGTGCGCCCTAGCCGCGAGGAAGCTGAAGCCGCCGTCAAGACACTGCTTGCCTGGGCGGGAGATGACTCTGATCGTGAAGGTCTGCTGGACACCCCAAAGCGCGTCGTGAAAGCCTATGAGGAACTGTTCTCAGGCTACTTCGAAGATCCTGAAGAGCATCTGGAACGAACTTTCGACGACATCGGTGGCTATGAGGATCTGATCCTCGTGCGCAACATCGCGTTTCATTCCCACTGTGAACATCACATGCTGCCATTCATTGGGCAGGCGCACATTGCCTATTATCCCTCCGAAGGTGCAGTCGGCCTTTCAAAACTGGCCCGGGTTGTGGACATCTTCGCCAAACGTCTGCAAACCCAAGAAAACTTGACGGCGCAGATTGCATCGGCCATTGACGACAAACTTGCACCTCGTGGCCTTGCTCTGATGATCGAAGCCGAACATCAATGCATGACCATGCGCGGTGTGCAAAAACAGGGTGCATCAACAATAACCACCCAGTTTACGGGAATTTTCCAGGACGACCCAGCCGAACAGGCTAAATTTATGTCCCTGGTACGCGGCTGAAGGCGGTGGGCCTTCGCCGATTTTGGGAAGGCCAGATCAGTTGACTGATACACTATTTGCCGAACGCGGATCAAAAGCCGAACTTGAAACCGGACACAAGCTGTCACCCAAATTCGACAAGGATGGCCTCATCGCAGCCGTCGTGACGGATGCGGTAACCGGCGATCTGCTGATGGTCGGCTATATGAACGCCGAAGCGCTCAAGCGGACCATTGAAACCGGGGAAGCCTGGTACTGGAGCCGCTCACGCCAGGAATACTGGAAAAAAGGCGGCACCTCGGGTCAGGTTCAAAAGGTCTCCGAAATACTGACAGACTGCGATCAGGACGCCATCTGGCTGAAGGTTACCGTCGAAGGCAATGGCGCAACATGCCACGTCGGCTACAAGTCGTGCTTTTATCGCAAGGTCGAACTTTCGGACGCAGGCGAGATCACCCTGTCCGACCCAACCTCGGACCGCGTGTATGACCCCAAGGATGTCTACGGCACCAAGTAGAGCGCCATACCGCTGCGCTTCCAGGATCAATTGGCACAACAAGAACGCTGCGCGACACAGTCAACATAGTTCGCGCCGGAACCGGGTGACCGGAACCGAGGTCGCCGTTCAAGCCATCGCGATATAGGAGCGCAGATCTTCGGCTTCCATCTCGACCTGTGCAATTCGGTATTTGACGGCATCGCCGATAGAAATCATGCCAACCAGACGGTTGCCGCGAACAACAGGCATATGCCGGAAACGTCCTTGGCTCATCTGACCAAGCGCATCCAGAACACTGTCACGCTCTTGACAGGTAATGACATTCTGGGTCATGACTTCAGACACATGCATGGAGAGCGCCTCACTACCAGTTCGGCCGAGGGTCTTGACCACATCTCGCTCCGAGATAATGCCCAACAATTCCCCTGATGACCCGGTGACAGGTACTGCGCCAATTTTATGCTCGGCCAAAAGGACACAAATATCGCTCAGGGTCACATCAACGGTTGTTGAAATAACCTCAGATCCCTTTTGGTTCAAAATAGATTCCACACTCATCGTCTTTTCCTCCCGTGAAGACAGCAAGTTTGCCTCATGATGGAAGAATGACGCAGGCGTTGGAGGGCGAGAAGTCACTTTCCGTTACGGATTCTGTCCATGGAAGGAACGGGATCGAAAAGGGAGAACAACAGAAGCCCTGCGAGGAAACCTCCGATGTGTGCTTGCCAGGCAATATTGGTTGCGCCGCCGCCAGACCCCAGACCAAGCCCCGCGAAAACGTTCATCACGCCCCAAATGACGATAAACGTTAGGGTTTGTTTCTCCGCCAGAGATTTAAACAGACCTTCGGCAGGCACTCTATAGGCATCCACATTGCGCAAACGAACCGCCCCGAGCGGGCCACCCAATTGCCAGATAAACCGCACTGCAGCTCCCATATGACCAGAGATTGCGGCAGATGCCCCAATCACTGGAATCGTCTCTCCGAAGTGAAAAACCAGGTGCATAAGTGCGCCAGCCGCCGCGCATACGGCGGAAAGCAAAAGGAATCGCAGAGTTCCGAACCGCCTTGCAACCACACTTCCGAAGATCGCCATCCAAACCATGTTGAGCATCAAATGCGTCGCGCTGCCATGCAGGAACGCGTAAGTCACGAAGGATGACAGATCTACGAACAGGCCGCCCGGCCCTGTTCCCAGTCCCAACTCCGACGGATCAAAGCGTACGGGCCAGAAGGCAAAATAAATCAGCAGCTGCAAATCCATATCAGCGCTCAGCATGTATGTCCGCACAAGTTGGATCAGAACCATGATCAACGTCAGCACCAACACGACAGTCGGCACATTGAACATAGGCTGCTTTGCCTGCCGGACTTGAGCCGTAATCTCTTCATTCATTTCAAATCATCCTATCAGGCAGCAAGCTTCATCATACCACTCCGTGCTGTCATCTATCTGGCAATGCCAAAGCCACAAAACAAGGCTTCATACGCTGCGAGACACTTTCAGCATCGGCTGTGTCATTCCGGCACGATCCTTTGATGAGAATCCCATTTCAAAATGACTGCGCCGCCTTTTGAGCGCGCGTCAATCAATGCCAAGAAGACCAAAAAACAAAAAAATGCACCTGCCTGGACGTTTTGAAGTCCAGACAGGTGCATTGGTCGCGCCCCCACGCTTTCCCACATTCAGAACCTGAAAGTTCCGTCAGCTAGACCATCCACCGGACGACGGAAATCGTTTGCAACATTCCGCAATTCTGCGTTTTGAACGCTTCTGTACCCCGCTGCGAAACGCCAAATGGTGGCTTCAGTTGGCCACCTCCCCCCTGATCTTTCAAGCGCTAGACAAACTTAACCTTAACCGGGTGTAAACCGGCACCTCCTTTGTCCCACCGGCTGAAACTGGCACGGAGCCTGCAATTTGAAGGGCAGAACAGAGCAACACACAGGGATCTGTCCCAAATCAGGACAGAGCTTTCCAGACCAGGTCACCTGGCGGGACATGAAAAGAAGGCGTTTCAAATGAAACACGGTGTCACCCAAACGCTTTATAACTACTGGGACGAACTACGGAACGGGCGTCCTGCGCCCAATCGCAGCGAAATCGACCCAGGAAGCATTCGCGGACTTTTAGGCGACACATTCATCTTGGAAGTCTCCAATCCCAATGCGGTACGTTATAGGCTCGCCGGAACGCGTCTCTGCTCGGCCCATTGCCGTGAACTGAAGGGCCGCAACTTCCTGCGCGGATGGAACGACAAGGATCGTGAAGCATTGGTCAGCCTCGTCGCTGCGATCACGGAAGACGCTGCAGCTGCCGTTGTCGGCATTTCAGGTCACACTGAACGGGGCCAAACACTTCCCATGGAAATGCTGTTGTTGCCGCTGAACGTTCCAGGCGAAGGTCGCGTCCGGGTTTTGGGATGCAGCACACCAATGGAGCGCCCCTACTGGCTTGGTCTTCATCCGATCCTGAAGCAATCCATCACCAGCTTGCGGCTTGTATGGCCCGATGAACGTCCGTTCTTCTTGAACAATCAGGATACAGACAACCTCAGCGTCAACCGGGTTTTGCCCCGCTTTACGGCCGAAGGGATCCCCTTGTCCGCAACGCCGGTGAGCCAGATCCCTCAGGGAGCGGAAAAACGCGTAGGTCACCTGACCGTTTATCAAGGTGGCAAAGCCTGATTTTATAGACTGCCCTTACTGATCGTTAACTTACCCGTTCTAGTTTATCACTCGTTCATTGCGTTCTTCTGAGCGCATTTCCGAGTGAGAATAGGCAGTCATATGACGACCGGCTTGGCGACATCCGTTGGCGAAAACGTCCAGCAGCCCAAGAGTGACCGACGCCGCCATCAGCGGGTCTCGATCAACATCCTTGGCCGTTTTATGCTTGAAGACAGGCATGAGTACCCGTGTCAGGTGATTGACATGTCTCCAGGAGGCATGGCCGTCATTTCACCTGTCACCGGTCGTGTTGGTGAGCGTATTGTCGCTTATCTTGATCACATCAGCCGTATCGAAGGCCGTATCGTTCGTCATATTGATGGTGGATTTGCGGTGGCCCTGCAGAACACACCCCGCAAACGAGATAAATTAGCAAGCATTTTGACCTGGCTTGCCAACCGTGATGCCCTCAATTTGCCTGAAGACCGGCGCTACGACCGCTTTGTTCCCAAAAATCCGCTCACCAAGATCGTGCTTGCGGATGGGTCAGAACATGTCGGCCGCATCATTGACGTGTCCTTGTCCGGCGCTGCTATCGCCACAGACATCATTCCGGAAATGGGTGAGAGCATTGCTCTTGGCAAAATGCGGGCCCGTGTTGTTCGCCGCATCGGTGACGGCATTGCCGTTGAGTTTGCGGCCATTCAAAATCGGGAACTTCTGGAACGCCATATTACCGGTGGGCTGGAAGAGGCCCTGAACAGCTAACGCTGTATCCACTTTATCAGTCAAAATCTCCGCACCGCCGCTTTCGGCGGTGTTTTTATTTCTATGACGTGCCTTCCAGTCAAATCAGTCTAGACGGGTCGTAGACCTCAGGTCCTTGTATCACTTTTGCCTTGCCTCACATGCCGTTAGGGCATCCAAAGCCTATAGCAGCATAGTGGCAGACGATTTTTTCGCACAAATATCAACTTTTTTTCAGTCCCCGAAGCGGGCGGTCCTTGCGTCCTTTCCGTGCAGCATCAAACTCTTAGCGCGATCACCTCACTCCAGTAACGCAGCCTAATTGGCCTAAAAATACGTTTAAAATCATAGGATTACTGGATATCGGTAAAGTTTTACGAAAAATATCTTCAAGTTTTCATAAAATAAAATTCAAATAAAAAACAAATACAATTCAAATAATACTAAAGTATATATAGTTTTTTACTTCAGGAATTACAGTAGAATAAAAAGCAGTATGAGAGCGTGTTGTCAGCCTTGGGGAGGGCAATACGATGAAACTACTGAAGACTATTCAATACTGGCCTGCAATCGCTGGCATCATGATGTTCACATACGCTGGAACGGCAAATGCAGATCCAGTGCGTTACATGGCAATGAGCAAGTCGGTAAAAGCTCCGATTGGTCACGTCCAGTTCTGTAGGGAGAACAGGAAGGCCTGCACGTTGCAAACCGCTAAACCAGTCGTCGTGAAGCTTACAGAAGCACGGTGGAATGAGTTGGTTGCGCTCAATGATGCGATCAACAAGCGCATACGACCCGTAACGGACATGGAACTCTATGGTCGCGAAGAATACTGGACATATCCAGTCGGCAATGCCGGGGATTGTGAAGAATATGTGCTCGAAAAGCAGCGTGCTCTCCTGAAGGCCGGTTGGCCCAGCAGCACCCTTTTGATCACCGTGGTGAAAGACACCCAAAACGCCGGTCATGCAGTTCTCACTGTACGGACTGATCAGGGAGATATCGTTCTCGACAATCAAATAGCCGCCGTTCTGCCGTGGTATTCGACGCCCTACCGCTTTGTGAAGCGTCAGTCACCGAAGAACTACGCAAAATGGACTGGCATTTCCGACACACGTGTCGCAGCAGTGGGCGCTGTCAGGGCGCTTAACTAGCGCAACAGTTGGGATATGAGGTTTGCCGAAAGGCAAAATGGACGATCCGGTCGCGTCCCCACCCTCCCCATCCCTACCACGACCGGATCCAGGGAGTCGGCTGCCCCCGCAAGCCGGCTCCCGCTTTCTTTAGCTGGATCAAGTTGATCTGGATGTGGAACGGCGGAAACTTGCCTGAAGAGACTTCTCTGAAGAAGACACGCAGGTCTGAAGCGTCCCGTTAAAGGGCTCTAAGGCTGTCCAGGTAGCGCTTCCAGTTGGTCACGTAGCGATCTGCAGAGCTCGCATTTGCGGCTTCAGCATCAGCGTCCAATTTACGCGTAACACGACCAGGCACCCCGACGACCAGAGAATTATCCGGGATGTCCTTGCCTTCGGGAACCAAGGCCATTGCCCCAATCACACAGTTCTTGCCGATTTTTGCACCGTTGAGAACAGTCGCTCCCATGCCGATCAATGTGTTGTCGCCAATGGTACAGCCGTGAAGGATGGCCCGGTGGCCAATCGTACAGCCTTCCCCAATGGTTAGGGGATACCCCATATCTGTGTGAAGAACAGCGCCATCCTGAATGTTGGACCGTGCACCAACGTGGATCAGCTCATTGTCACCACGCAGGACGGCCCCAAACCAGACGCTCGCATCCACGTCTAATCTGACACGCCCAATCAAAAAAGCGCCCTCAGCAACCCAACAGGTTCGCTCTGCGCTACAATCGGGGCGAATGCCATCCAGTTCATAAAGTGTCATCAGAAGTTTCCGCTTTCGATGCCCTCGCCTGCCTCAACCTCAGTCGATGCAGAGACACCAGACATGAGCGTCGCCGCCGCTTTAAAAGTCAGCAATTCAGAAGGTCGAAGAAACCGAAATAGCCACTTGAACGACAAACAGGCCAGAAATAATGCTCCACATACCTGCAATCGTTGAAGAGGCAACCAGCCAGCCGATCGGACGCCCTTCGATTCGGCGCCCGCGAATGGCATTGCGCATGATGATGAAAGGTCCGGCCAAAAGCATCAACGCCATTGCCATCAAAGATCCGAACAGGCTTTCCACGTCAAACTGGAATTTTGGCGGCTTGTTCGTCAAAAGTTGATAAAGGCTGCCGATAACACCCGCGCAGCAAAAACCGGCACAGCCAATATAAAGAGCTATAAGCAATTCCCGAAGCACGTCATTAACCTTTCGTTAACCTTTTAAGGTCGAGATAGACATTAAACATTTGTTAGGCATAGAGCAATTGCCATGCCGATTCGCTTTTTTGGCCAAAACCCTCGGGCTCAATTCAATATGACGGCTACTTGTCAGATCCCTCCATCTCAAATTGGGACATATGTTCCGCGTTGGGACAGATCTGCCAGTGACCTGTGTCCAGTGATGAGCCAAGGCAGCAGAGTGGCGGAACAAAACGGCGGAGCAGTCCAGTGACGCCGTTCGAGCTGCATCAGACGCCACAATTCCAGAAGAACCACTTCATGATGCTCACCATCCTGTTGACCATTTTGGGTCTGGGATACGTGACCTATACAGTCAGCAACTGGTTTGGATACTGGCAACCAAGCGTCTTCTGGACGGTCGACAACAGCGTTGTCGAGGTCAACATAGGCAAGTCGTCTTTCACCATCCCAAAAGGGTATGTTACGCGTCTCAAAGGTGCTGACAAAGACGGCGGGCAGCTTCATCGCGGCGGCGAGGTCAAGCTGGCCATCCAGTGGCCGACCTTCCAGGTCCCACCGCGCCTGCGCGCTCTCCAAGGTCCGGTAACAGACCTTCCCGCGGATATCTTGTCGATCTCACTCAGTCCCGCATCCCGCGAAGACAGGATTTACGCCAACCAGACACCGGCCTACCAATCGCTGGCACAAGGACCAGGCTCCGATGGTCCAAGGGGTCTGAAAGCCGTAACAGTGTCCTCACCGCTCGCCCTTGCCATCACGGAAGTGTACTTCGACCCCACCGGGGAAACTGGTTTTGCAGCCCGCTGCACGCAGCTACGCAACACGGCAACGTGGTGCTCAAGAAAATTCATGACCAGCGACGGCCTGACGGTGATCTATAACTTCGCAGAACCACGCCTTCGCGACTGGCCAAAGATGGATTTCAATATGCGCAGCTTTGTGGATGCAATCAGAACGCAGGACCACTGAGTTTGTCCAAAAGCATTTAGGACAAAAAAAGACCCGCGGAGATGCTCCAGCGGGTCTTTTGCTATTCCATCGAATACAACGGCTTAGATATCGGCGTCTTCTTCAAGATCAAACTCCAGAATCGCCATCTGGAAGTTCCAGCTCAAATCGTCGTCATCTTCATCATCACGGTAGATAACGCCAATAAACTCATCGCCGATGTAAACTTCTGCACTGTCATCCTTTTTTGGACGCGCCTTGACCTTCAAGGCATCCAGAGAGAATTTTCTGCGCAGGTAGGCTTCTAGCTTGGCAATTTCTTCTGGATTCACGTTTCAACTCCTACTGGACGATGTCTTAGACTTGATGTTCGGCAACCGTATAACAAAGTCATCGGCAGGTTCCAATTCTCTTGGAAGCTATCCCCGGGTTCCTGAACAAAGGCCTGCGTTCAGCTTTATTCAGCACCAAGCAGTTGGTTCATTGTGCGCGCGGGCTCCGAACACCCTGCTTCACCAACAACACGCGCAGGCACACCTGCCACTGTCGACCCTTCAGGCACTGGTTTTAAGACAACCGACCCGGCTGCTATGCGCGAGCATTGTCCAATCTCGATGTTGCCAAGGATTTTGGCGCCAGCCCCAATCAGCACGCCATTGCGGATTTTTGGATGTCGGTCGCCGCCTTCCTTGCCTGTACCGCCAAGGGTGACGCCTTGAAGAATGGAAACGTCATCGCCGACCTCCGCGGTCGCGCCAACGACAATCCCGGTTCCGTGGTCAATGAAGATCCCTTTTCCGAATGGTACAGCAGGATGAATATCGACTTGAAACACTTCCGAAGACCGACTTTGCAAATACAGCGCAAAATCATTGCGCCCCTGCCGCCACAGCCAGTTGGCCAAACGGTGTGTCTGCAAGGCGTGGAACCCTTTGAAATACAGCAATGGTTCAAGAAGGCGGTCGCTGACCGGATCGCGGTCCTGCACGGCGACAATGTCGACCCTCAAAGTTTCTGAAAGACTGGGATCACTGGCCAAAGCCTCAAGATAGGTTTGACGGATCAAGGACGGCGAAACCACGTCACGGCCGAGACGGTCACCGATGCGATGAACAACAGCTTCTTCAAAGGTCCCGTGGTTGAGGACAGTCTCATAGACGAACGAGGAGAGCGCCGGCTCGCCAACGACCATCGCCTCTGCTTCTTCACGCAGCTGTCGCCACACAGGGTCATGGAGCGCGATACTCGCGGCACTCTGGCGAGGGGTCAATTTGGACATGGCTCGGCTCCTTTACCGCCTCATCACGACTTCAGTTGTGCGTCCAAGATAAGGACGCGCTTATGAATTAAAAGTCAAACTTGTAGAAAACTTGAAGTGCATTGCCTAACAAAGTTTGAGGAACCACCGCACTTCAGCCAGTTCAAGATGGCTTCCTCACCAGCTGAAACAAGAAACAACTTACGAGCAAATACCGACAACCTGCTCTACAAAAGGCGTTTTCAAGAAGTTACACTTCACCTTCTTCAGGCAATATCACTTTGCAAGAATTCCAGAACGCCCTGCTTATAGACCTTGTCACCAACCGCAATCATATGATCCCGGCCAGGGATTTCCAGCACCTGAGCATTTTGCATCAGCGCTGCAAGTTTGTCCGGAGAGCCCGCGATCTCGTCTTTGGTACCAACTGCGATCAACGCCGGGCGGGAGATCTTGGCTACATCTTCTTCTGAAATCCGTTGCCGAGACGACCGCATACACGCAGCCAAGGCAAAACGATCCGAGTTGGTTTGTTCGGCAAAAGCGCGGAACATGCGCCCAACCCGATCCTTAACGTCTTGAATACTGTCAGCTTCCAATGCTTCAGAGACAGGCTCTGGGTCGCCAATACCGGTTATCATGCCATAGCCAAGACCACCGAAGATCACGCGTTTCACCCGCTCGGGGTATTTGAGCGTCAAAAAGGCCGAGATCCTTGCGCCCATGGAATAGCCCATGACGTCAGCACTTTCGATCTCCAGATGATCAAGCAGGCGACGTGCATCTTCCGCCATAGCCGGAGCACCGTAGTCCTCCGGTTCATAAAACTTCTGACTTTCGCCGTGACCACGATTGTCGATAGCTATCACACGGCGCCCATCGCCGACCAAAAGATCGACCCATCCAGGGCCTTTCCAGTTGATTGACTTATTTGAACCAAAACCGTGGATCAGCAGGATCGGGTCGCCCTCTCCTTCATCCAGATAAGAAATTTCGATTCCGTCCATTTCAAACTTCGGCATCGTCCTATGGGTCCTTGTCTCACGGCTACTGGCAGATGACTGGCATTTGGTGCAGCTTTTACTGTGATTAGCTCGAACAGGAAAGGCGCATTCCTCTTCCTTAAAAAATTCTACGGTCGCATACTGCTCCAAAGCATGGACCGGAAGCGTTGCAACGCTCATTGTAAGGGCGCGTCAACCTGTCAGGGGACTGCTGGCGCAAAACATGCCTTTTCCTCTGTTCAACCCAGCGACAAATGGGTATGGTCCGGCTCAATTCGAACGACTTTCAAAAGTGGATAGAACCCCATGGCGGATCATATCGTCCCACATTTCCAGAACAGCAATGGTCACGATTCCATCGCGATTGGTGTCTCTGAATTCATGTGCATTGGTGCAAACCCACCCTTCGACCATCCGCATGTCTTCCTGGATATGGGATCCGACACCGAAGTCGTTTGCCCTTACTGTTCGACACTTTACAAGCTCGACAAGACGCTTTCACCGATTGAAAGCTCTCCTGCCGACTGCCTCTGGAAACCAGAAGCCGCTTGAAGCCCTAACAGGTTCCCCTAAACGACCGAAGGCAGTGCCTTACCATGCCGGAGAGCTCCCAGATCATTGTTGTGGGTGCCGGTGTCGGCGGCCTCACCACGGCCCTCGCGCTAGCGCAAGCTGGCAAAAAGGTCCTGCTATTGGAAAAGAGCAGGAAACTTGAGGAAGTCGGGGCAGGCCTGCAGCTCTCGGCGAATGCCTCTGCATGCCTCGAAAGTCTCGGACTGCTACCCGCACTGACTGAGGTAAGCTTCCAACCGGACAACGTGCGTATTTCATCCGGTTATTCGGGAAGGAAACTCGCAGATGTTCCTTTGGGAGACACAGTGCGCAAGCGCTATGGTGCCCCTCACCTCGTCATCCATCGCGCCGATCTGCAAACGGTCCTGTTGGAAAAGGTTCTTGCAGAACCTGCCATCACACTCGCCCTGGGACAAGGGTTCGAGAGTTACGCAGAAGACCCATCTGGCAAGATTAGTGTTACCTGCAAGACAACAAACGGCGACATAAAAACCTACCAGGCTGATGCCCTGATCGGAGCTGATGGCGTCAGATCCCAGGTACGCAAACAGGTCCGCGACACCTGGCAAGCCAACTATTCCGGACGTACAGCCTATCGAACCACAATTGCGGCAAGCCAGATCCCCGAGAATTTGCTGACAAACACCGGCCTGTGGTTTGGCGCAAACGCCCATATTGTTCATTACCCGGTGAATGGACGTGAGAACTTCAACATTGTGATTCTGGTTGAAGAAGACTGGCGAACGGAAGGCTGGTCCGAACCGGCAGACCGACAAGCTTTGATGGCGCATTTCAAGGATTGGCATCCATCTATCAGGAACGTAATCGAAATCCCGCAAAGATGGACGAGATGGGCCTTGTGCGCCGCAGACGGCAATCTGCCCTGGGTCAAAGGCCGGATCGCGCTTTTGGGCGATGCCGCTCACGCGATGCTGCCTTTTGCAGCCCAAGGTGCCGGCTGCGCCATCGAAGATGCAATCGTGTTGGCAAAATGTCTGAGCACAAATGAAGATACCTCCGCAGCACTGCTGGAATATCAGAGCTTGCGTCAGGCCCGTGCGGTCAAAATACAAGACTCAGCAGCAAAGAATGGCAAGATCTACCACATGCACGGACCTCTTGCCTTTGCTCGCGATACAGTCCTGCGGCTATCGTCCCCGGAAAGCCTGATCTCCCGTATGGACTGGATATACGACTGGAAGCCGTAATCAGAATGACCGCAAGGCCGCATAAAGCCTTGAGCGCAGCCCCTTCATAGGCTATGGCACTGGCCAACATTTATGGAGGTGTCCTCAATGAGCGGGCAACAGAACGAGATCGTAACAGCGGCATTCATTGTCATCGGCGACGAAGTTCTGTCTGGACGCACCAAGGACAAGAACATTGGTTTCCTCGCCGATTACATGACCAACGTTGGCATTGACCTTGCCGAAGTGCGCATTGTTCCAGACATCGAAGACCGTATTGTCGAGGCTGTGAACGAGCTTCGGGCGAAATACACCTATGTTTTCACGTCGGGAGGCATCGGTCCGACGCACGACGACATAACAGCGGACAGCATCGCGAAAGCATTCGGTGTGTCCATAGACATCGATCCGCGCGCGCGTCAAATCCTGGAAGATTACTATCCTAACGGCGAAGTTACCGAGGCGCGTCTGCGTATGGCGAGAATTCCATCCGGAGCGGGGCTGATCGCCAATCCAGTATCCGGCGCTCCCGGATTTGTCATGGAAAACGTCCACGTTATGGCCGGCGTGCCCAAGATCATGCAGGCCATGGTTGATGAGATCGTCCCGACTTTGAAAACGGGCCAGAAGATGCTGTCACGACACGTCGATGCAGACCTGCCTGAAAGCCGCATCGCAGCCGCACTTGGAGACCTCCAATCCGCACATCCGGATGTGATGATCGGCTCCTATCCAAAAAACGACGATGGGCGCTTCACGACGCAGATTGTGGTCCGCAGCCGCGACCCACAACAAATCGACACCGTAATCGCGGCGGTCGAGCAGATCGTTTCCAACACCAAGATTTGACGCTTTAACGAGATTTACGAAGGATTGCACATGGAACATAACGAACAGAACAAGGCATTCCCTGTTTCTTGGGACATGTTTCATCGCGATGCCAGGGCTCTTGCCTGGCGCCTGTCCAGCCAGGGCGAGTGGAAGGCCATTGTCTGCATCACCCGGGGCGGTCTGGTTCCCGCGGCAATCGTTGCACGCGAACTCGGTCTGCGCACCATTGATACAGTCTGCATCGCGTCATACCACGACTACGAAAATCAGGGCCAACTCCAGGTCATCAAGCCGGTCGATCCCAAGCTGATCGATCTTGAAGACGGTGAAGGCAGTGGCGTTCTGGTGATCGATGATCTCGTTGATACCGGAAAAACTGCCAGCGTCGTCCGCGAGATGTTGCCCAAAGCGCACTTTGCAACAGTTTATGCCAAGCCAAGCGGTCGTCCAATGGTCGACACCTTTATCACCGAGGTATCCCAGGACACCTGGATTTATTTTCCATGGGACATGGGATGGCAGTTCCAGCCACCGCTTGCGAAAGACAGCGCAGGCTGAAACTTCATAGTCACAAGCGATCAAAAAAAGCCCGCGCAAACAATATTTTGCGCGGGCTTTTTGAATCAAATAACGAATTTCAACAACCGCTGTTCAAACCAACAGCTTGACCTGCTTGTCGACGACAATTTCTTCCGGTGTGATTGCGCATCCAACCGCATAAGTTTCAACGCCAGCAACCTTGGCCGCAGCAAAAGCAGCCGCATAGACAGGGTCTATATCAGCGGCGAGAGCCAACTCATTGCAATCAGTTCTTTGAACCAGAAACACCATAACGGCCCGGTGTCCATCACGCACCATATCCGCTAGTTCACCCAGGTGCTTTGCACCACGAGCCGTCACACTGTCGGGAAACTCAGCCAAACCGGGCTGACGCATCAGATGAGCATTCTTGACCTCGACATAGGTCTTTGCGCCGTCTTTTCCCTCAAGCAGAATATCAATGCGGGAATTCTTGCCGTATTTGACCTCCCGTCGAAGGCTGGCAAAACCGGCAAGGTCAGGAATCATCCCCGAATTTAGCGCCTCTTCCACCAGCCGATTTGGATGGCTGGTGTTAATGCCAACCAAAGCGCCATCGGCTTCCATAATTTCCCAGGAATATTTCAGCTTACGGTTCGGATTATCGGAAATCGATAACCAGACCCGCGAACCCGGGTCTTTCAGACCCAGCATTGAGCCTGGATTCGCGCAATGCGCTGTTACCTCAGAGCCATCGCTGTCCAGGATGACGTCTGCCAGAAACCGCTTGTATCGTTTGACCAATCGCCCTGTGACGAGCGGCGCTGAAAACTTCATCGCGACCAGAAATCCGGATCGAGCAGCACGAGAACAGTGAACAACTCAAGGCGTCCAAGAAGCATGGCAAAAGACAGCAGCCATTTGGCGCCGTCAGGCAAAGGTGCAAAATTGCCGGAAGGGCCAATAATCGGACCAAGACCCGGACCAACATTGCCGACAGAGGTTGCTGCTGCCGAAATCGCGGTCAACAGATCAAGATCGAAGAAAGACAGAGCCAAAGTGATCATGCCAACCGAGCCGAGGTAGACCACCAGAAAAGCCAGCACCGAAAACGAAAGCTCCGGTGTCAGGCGCGTCCCACCATATTCCTCAGACATCACGCGGCTTGGTCGCACCATCCGGCGCAGGTGGGCACGCACAGTGCCGAAAAACACCAGGAATCGAAACACCTTGATGCCTCCGGTTGTCGAACCGGTGCAGCCGCCGACAAATTTGAGCAGCAGCGCAAGGCCGACGACTGGCGGGCCCCATTGGGTGTAATCGCCATAAGCATAGCCAGTGCCGGTTACGACAGAGACCACATTGAAGGTTGCCTTCAACAGCGCTTCAGGGAACGGGAAATGCATGTGAACGCCAAGATAGACGGTCAGTCCCAAAGACACGATCACCAGGAAGGTAATCAAAGCCCGGACCTGCGGGTCACGCCATAGAAGAAGCGGTTGTCCGCGGAGCGCCTGGATGATCAGAACAAATGGCATTGCACCAATGATCATGAAGAAGACCGCAACCCAGCCAGCGGCGAGATTGTCGAAATAGCCAAACGAGAGGTCATGGGTCGAATATCCACCCGTCGCGATCGTGGTCAGGGCGTGATTGAAGGCGTCAAACAGTTCCATCCCTGTGGCCAGAAACGCAATGATGCAGAGAACCGTGAGGAAAACATAGGCCAAGCCAAGCAAGCGGATCAGTTCGACCGAGCGGCTGACAATTTTCTGGGATCGATCAGAGTTTTCGCTTTGGAACAATTGCATCCCGCCGATACCCAGAAAGGGCAGCAGAACAATAGCCATAACGACAATACCGACACCGCCCATCCACTGCATGATCGACCGCCAGACCAGCAATCCCGGCGGCAGGCCGTCAAGACCGGACAAAACCGTGGAGCCCGTCGTTGTGAACCCGGAAACAGCTTCAAACACGGCATCTGCATAACCGACACCAAGCCACAGAAACGGGACCGCACCGAAAGCCGGCAATGTTGTCCAGGCAAGCGTTGTCAGAATGAACGTCTGGCGCGTGTCGAGCCCTTTCGACAGCGACCCGCCCATGGCCAGCGAGAGCAGCAGACCAAAGAGGCCTGTGATCAGCGCAGAGAACACGAACGCCTGCCAATCAGCATTCTTCGCGATCACATCCACAATGGCTGGAATCAGCATTGCAGTTGCCAGACCGACATAAAGAAAACCTAGCACGCTTAAGACTGGGCGAAGTGAGATCAAAAAGCTAAATCCTGGATGCTCTGTTGTTCGAAATGGATACGATCCACCTCAGATCACGAACCTTGCCGACTTCCAGCAAAAAACGATGCGCTTCAGCCTTTTCACTACACTGAAGCGCGCGCTTTGCCAATTCCTGTCCGGAAAACAGATCTCAAAGCACTGGGAAAACTTGAGGGGGAGACGGAGAACTTGGTGCGGGCAGCCGGACTCGAACCGGCACGACCTAGGGTCGAGGGATTTTAAGTCCCTTGCGTCTACCAATTCCGCCATGCCCGCGTTGGATCCTGCCTATCGCCTCACTTGCAAAATCGCAAGTCAGAAAGTCGCTATCAAAAAGCTTTTGAAGCCAAAATCACACTGCGACGCTGACAGCACTGGAAATGTTGCCCTTAACGCGATATCTGAACGAATAATGTTTCAATTCGGCTCCGCTGGCCGTTTCTGCAGGCCAATGCCTCGGAAACCCGTCCCTTCCAAAGGGTGAGCCTTCCAACGAGATCGCAGGTTTATGGTCACATATATTGATGCCGCCGATGCGCCGATGAAGAACACCGGCCAAATTCGCCTCTATACACCAGACGATTTCGCTGGAATGAAGAAAGCCAGTCAGATCACTGCTGGCTGCCTCGATGAATTGGCAGACTTCGTGAAACCCGGCGTGACAACACAAGCGATCGACGATTTCGTCTTCAACTACGGCGAAGAACGCGGCGTATACGCCGCTACCTTGAATTACCGCGGCTACACAAAGTCGTGCTGTACATCCATCAATCACGTCGTGTGTCACGGCATTCCGAACGAAAAGCCGCTCCGCGAAGGTGATATTGTCAACATTGATGTGACTTACATTGTCGATGGTTGGCACGGCGATTCAAGCCGCATGTATCCGGTCGGAGCGATCAACCGCAAAGCAGAACGCCTGCTGGAAGTCACATATGATTCGCTGATGCTCGGCATTGAAGCCGCCAAGCCTGGCAACACAACCGGAGACATCGGCGCTGCCATTCAAACCCTCGTGGAAAGCAATCGTTTTTCCGTTGTGCGCGATTTCTGCGGTCACGGCGTCGGCAAATTGTTCCACGACACACCAAACATTCTGCACTATGGCCATCCGGGTGAAGGCATCGAATTAAAGCCGGGCATGATTTTCACTATCGAACCGATGGTCAACACTGGCCGTCCGAATGTGAAAGTACTAAGCGATGGCTGGACGGCAGTGACACGGGATAGATCCTTGTCGGCTCAGTATGAGCATTCAATCGGCATCACGGACGATGGCTGCGAAATCTTCACACTGTCACCTGGCGGGATACACAAGCCTGGATTGTGAATAGACACAAACACACGCTTTTACTACTATGTCCCCGAGCGGGAGACACAAGGTAAAAGAGTAAATGTCGGACCTAACTCTGGGGTTTGAAGAAAAGCACAGCGATCCGGACCACATTGGCCATCGGGATCGCATGCGCGAACGCTTCAGAGCCCATGGAGAGGCCGCTCTGCAGGATTATGAGCTGCTGGAAATGCTGCTCTATTCCGCCCTTCCCCGCCAGGATACCAAGCCGATTTCCAAGGCATTGATGAAACGCTTTGGTTCATTCTCGGCGGTTTTGGCAGCCCCTCGGCCACGGCTCAAGGAAATCAAGGGTGTCGGCGACAAGGTCGTCGACACAATCAAGATCGCCCAGGCAGCCGCTCTGCGCTTCACCCGTGGAAAAGTGAACACGCGCGAACCACTGTCTTCCTGGTCCAAGGTTATCGATTACATTCACACCGCCATGGCCTTTGCCGAAATCGAAGAATTCCGCATCTTGTTCCTGGACAAACGAAATGGGTTGATTGCGGATGAGGTACAGCAAACAGGCACCGTCGACCACACGCCGGTTTATCCGCGTGAGGTGATCCGAAGAGCACTCGAACTCTCTGCGACCGCGATCATTCTGGTGCACAATCACCCCTCAGGCGACCCAACGCCTTCCCAGGCTGATATCCGCATGACCAGACAGATCATTGACATCGCAAAACCGCTCGGCGTCGAAGTACATGATCACATTATCGTCGGACGTGACGGACAGGTCAGTTTTCGCGGACTTCGACTTATCTAGGGTTGTCGAAACGGCATTGTAATCCAAGAATTCCCTAGCGCCGGTAAGAGTTTATAAGCTCAAATTTATCTAAATTAACCACGCTCATCCGGTATTCATTAAGAGCTTTCAGGCATAGTCTCCCGGAACCGGGGGTATTTATGGACGCCACAAGCAACAATTCCAGTCAACGCTTAGCCAGCGCAATCATCATTCCGATGATCGCTGTCGTTGTGCTGTCTGTTGCTTGCGTGTCTGGGTTGATGATCTGGTCTGCTCATGTATCCGATGAGAATTCCATCCACAGTCAGGAAAAACTGCTTACCGGAGCAATTGAACTGGTCGAAAGCCAGATCGCGGACCAGCAGCGAGCAACAGCTGTTTGGGACAAAGCCTATTTCAAGACCTTGCCGGAATCGTTCGACCAAGACTGGCTGTCACAAAATGTCGGTGAATGGCTTCACCGAACATATGGCTTCACTAGGCAAGTTATTTACGACACAGAAGGCAAACCAGCCTTCATCTATGACGCCAATGACGAAAATGCTTGGTTCAATAAAGATGTAAGAAACAATCTGAAAGCCGCTGTAGCCAAGGCGCGCGCGAAAAATTTGCAGCGTTTTGAACGCACCTATTCGGGTCTATATGTGTACAGAGCGCATGACGATGAATATGCCCAGCACAGTACTGAGGGCGGGATCGTTCGCATGGGCGACGATTTTTATATCTACAGCGCTACTCCAATTTCGCCAGAAGCACATACAGTCACGCTCGAACGCACGATGGCAGCGGTGTTGGTCAGCTTTAACAGGATCGATAAACATATCATCAATAAGCTGATGCAGGTGTCCGGCTTGACCGACCTGAAACTTATGAAGGCCTATTTCCCTAGGAGCGAAGACGCAAGCCTGGAAATATACACGGCACGCAATGACCTCAGTGGCATATTTGTCTGGCCAGCCAACTTACCCGGAACCGATATGCTCAGCCGGGTTGCTCCGGTTCTGTTGGTCCTGGCTTTGTCCATCGGCGGTTTGACCGTTGGCGTGGTCGGTCTCATCAAGAACAGCACCCGCCGTCTTGCTCAAAGTAGAGCAAGGGCAATTTACAGTGCGCGGCACGATGCGCTTTCGGGACTGCCGAACAGATCTTACTTCTCGATCCTTCTGCAAGAGGCTCTGGATGAAGGCAAGGTTTTCGAAACATCAACCGCGGTCATTTACATTGATCTTGATCATTTCAAGGACATCAATGACACGCTCGGCCACGGTGCCGGCGATACGGTGATTTGCGAGGTTGCCAGACGTCTGGAGCAGGCAATACAGGAAGACGGCTGCGTTGCCCGTATCAGCGGCGATGAGTTTGCGATGTTCCTGCCAAACTGTAGCGACCAGCAGTGGGTGGAGCATACACTCACGAAAGTCCAGGATGCGATGATCCCCCCGATCCGGGCAGAGAACACCGACATCCACGTCAGCCTGTCCATGGGCGCAACACTTGCTCCGCGCGATGGCCTGTCAATTGATGAGCTGGTCCGCAAGTCTGACATCGCGTTGTATGATGCAAAGGATAGCGGTCGCGGTCGCTGGTCCTTCTACGACAACTCGATGCAACAGGAAGTTCTCGCCAAGGATTCAATGTCGCGTGAGCTGCGCAGCGCGATTGACAACGGTGAATTGACCATCGTCTACCAACCTCAAGCATCTGCCGCCGCAGACCGCATTACTGCGATCGAAGTGCTGGCACGTTGGCAGCACCCGAAACTGGGTGAAATCAAACCAAGTGTGTTTATTCCACTGGCCGAAAACACCGGGCTAATCAACGACCTTGGACTTGCGATCTTGGAGACTGCCTGCCGGGACGCGCACCGCTGGCCAGATCTTTTGATCTCCGTGAATGTCTCGACAACTCAGTTCAAGCATCCGCAGTTCGTTGAAAAGGTGGTTGCCATTCTTGAGCGTCACAACATGCGACCGGATCGCCTCGAACTGGAAGTTACCGAAAGTGTCTTCGCCGGGCGTCACAAGTCTATCCTCTCTTCGCTCCAGCGACTGAAGGATCTGGGTATCAAGGTCGCACTGGACGATTTTGGCACTGGCTATTCAAGCCTCAGCTACTTGCGACAGTTCCCCTTCGACACACTGAAAGTCGATCAGGACTTCATTTCCAATGTGCATGAGAGTGAGGAAGCCCGCGCAATTCTGAAAACCATTTTGCAACTTGGCCATGCACTTAACCTGACGCTTGTTGCAGAGGGCATTGAAACGCAAGAACAATTTGATTTTGTTGCCCGGAATGGCTGCCACAGAATGCAAGGCTACATGATTTCGCGGCCATTAACCTGCGAAGATCTGGCCAGCTTCATTGAAGACCATGAAATGCAACAAGCCATGAGCGACCAGGAACAGCTCCTCGCGCCGGCCATCATACACCCATTGCCAAAAGCAAATTAGGATCTCAAACGAGTAGGCGCTCTAGGAAGCAATGTCAGTGCGACTGCTAGGAAGTTTTCCTGGCACGCAGAACTGCCTGCGCCGCTGCAAGCCGCGCAGTTGGTACGCGGAATGGCGAACAAGACACATAATCCAGGCCAATAGCTTCACAAAAGGCAATTGAGGCCGGATCGCCCGCATGTTCTCCGCAAATACCCAACTTCAATTCCGGCCGTGTGGCCCGACCACGTTCTACGGCAATCTTCATCAACTCGCCGACCCCCTCCTGATCGAGGGTCACAAAAGGATCTGCATCCATCAAGCCCTTGGCCTGATAGGTCGAAAGGAATGCTGCCGCATCATCTCGGGAAATCCCGAATGTGGTTTGCGTCAGGTCATTGGTTCCAAACGAAAAGAACTCTGCACTCTTGGCAATCTCACCGGCGCGCAAGGCTGCACGCGGCAGCTCCACCATCGTGCCGATGGAATAATACAGCGTTTCTCCGGTTTCCTTCATGACGTCATTGGCCGTCGCATCAATAATGCTGCGCACCAGCACCAACTCGCGCTTCAAGCTAACCAGCGGCACCATTATTTCAGTCAGAACCGGTTCACCAGTTAAGCGCCCAGCCTCAATTGCAGCCTCGAAAATCGCCCTTGCCTGCATTTCGGCAATGCCCGGGTAAGACACAAGCAATCGGCACCCTCGGTGGCCCAACATCGGATTGAACTCGTCCAGAGAAGCCGCAAGCTTGATGAGCTTTTCCGGACTGACTCCCATTGCAGTTGCGACCTCTGCGCTTTCACGCTCACCTTTAGGCAGAAATTCATGCAATGGCGGATCCAGCAATCGGATGGTCACCGGCGAGCCACGCATGGTCGTAAAAAGCTTGATGAAGTCACCGCGCTGCATTTCCAGCAACTTCGCGATAGCTTCCTTACGCCCTTCATCGTCTTCGGCCAGGATCATTTCGCGAACAGTCACGATACGCTCGGAATCAAAGAACATATGCTCCGTGCGGCAAAGGCCGATACCTTCGGCTCCGAACTCCCGCGCGACAATTGCATCACTTGCCTGCTCGGCATTCGAACGCACTTCCAAGCGTCGATATTTATCGGCCCATCCCAACAAGGTCCCGAAGTCGCCGGACAGATCGGAACGCTGCAAAGGCACTTCACCAACCAGGATCTGTCCGGATGTTCCGTCGATGGTGATCAGATCCCCCTCACCGAACACCCGGTCTCCAACAACAAGTGATTTCTCAGCAGCATCAATGCTCAAGGTCCATGCCCCGGAGACGCAAGGTTTGCCCATGCCGCGTGCCACTACGGCCGCGTGAGATGTCATCCCGCCCCGGCTCGTCAAAATACCTTCTGCAACGTGCATGCCGTGAACATCTTCAGGCGTCGTGTCGTTGCGAACCAGAATGACCTTCTTGCCGTCAGCCTTTGCAACTTCAGCATCTTCACAGCTGAAAACGATAAGGCCACACGCAGCCCCGGGAGAGGCCGGAAGACCGCGCGCGAGTTCATCTCGCGCAGCTGAAGGGTCAATTGTTGAATGGAGCAGCTGATCGAGCATTGCGGGGTCAATGCGCAAAACCGCTTCTTCTTCGGAAATCAGCCCCTCTTGTACCAAATCAACGACAATCTTGAGCGCTGCCTTGCCCTGCCCCGTCACCTCGCGGCTTTGCAGAAGCCACAAGGTGCCCGCTTCAACAGTAAACTCAAATTCCTGTGGGCCGCAAAAGGCGCGTTCAAGCTGGCAGGCAATCTGTTGCAGGGCCTCAACAAGTGCAGGCGCGACATCTGCGGTGTCTTCAGGCTCAGAGCTCTCCCGAATTGATGAATTGAAACCGGTCGGACAACCGGATTGAGCCAATGCCTCGACGCGAATACTGCTTGCTTTACGAGTCCCAGCAACAAGTTCATTACCTTGGCTGTCGTTCAGGAACTCGCCAACAAGGGTCTTTTCACCTGTTGTTGCATCGCGTGTACACAAGACACCGGTTGAACTTGCCTTGCCCCGGTTGCCAAACACCATTGTTTGCACGACGACGGCCATGCCTGCATCCGACGGCAAACCATGAGCTTGGCGGTGCAAGATTGCACGACGACCGTTCCATGACTTGTAGGCAGCCCCGACGGCTCCCCACAGCTGTTCCATCGGATCATCAGGAAAAGGTTCGCCCAGCTCATCTTCGACAAACGCCAGAAAAGCGCGGATGATCTGGCGACCGACATCGGCGGACGGCTTTATTCCATCTGGGACACAGGCCTCTGCGCGCAGCTCCTCAAGAATGTCTTCAAGATCTTGCGGATCAATGCCGAGAACAACATCGCAATAGCTCTGAACGAAGCGACGATAGCAATCGTAGGCAAAAGCGGCGTCGCCTGATTGCTCCGCCAAGCCCTCGACAGTTGACGCGTTCAGCCCGATGTTGAGAAGTCCGTCCATCAATCCGGGAACAGAATGAGCAGCACTCGGCCTGAGAGAAACAATCAGAGGATTAGTTGGAGAACCAAACGTTCGGCCAGTCGTGTTCGCAAGTGCAGCAAGCGCATATTCGACCTCACGCCGCAGGGCCCCGGTTGAACTGCTTTCAGGTCCGCCCCACCAGCTACAAACATCGCTCGAGATCGTAAAACCCGGTGGCACTGGGAGCCTTAAACGGCTCATTTCGGCAAGACTTTGCCCTTTCCAGCCAAGAGCCTGAAGAGTCCCAGACGCTTGATCGGAAGTGCCGTCTCCAAACCGAAATATCCAGTTGGCCGTCAACAACCCAGCTCACCTCTTAAGTGTATAAATCATACATTATGTTGCACCGCACATAAGATGCCTTTTTGTCAAAACGTCAAGTATTTCCTTAAATGCCTAACCCAATATGCCTAATAAAACAGCAAACACGGTTTCTAATACCCTTCTTATCCCCTGTGAAGAGGCCAGCAGCAACGTCAAAGATGCTCAATCGCTTGCCCCTATGCCTCAAAGAAGCCATTGTCGCACGCGAGTATCAATGTTGACTGTAATGAGGAAAACAAGGCGACATGAACACTGCAGCACGCAACCAGATCAGATCAATTTCAACTCTGGCTCGCGTCGCGCGAAACGCACTTGCTGCGACGTGTCTGGCAAGCACACTTCATCTAGGCTTGGCAGCAAATGCGCACGCAGATACAGCCCCTCTGGATACACCACACCTCGGGACACCTCTTGATCTTCCAATCACCCTCGCGGGCTCCTATCTCGCCGCGCGTCTGGCTGATATGGAAAAGGACTTTGCCCAATCGGCAGCCTTCTATCAGGAAGCCCTAAGCACAGATCCCGACAACAATATGTTGCTGGACCGCGCGTTCATGCTGAGCTTGGCGAATGGAGAAATCTTCGTTGCTCTCAACTACGCAGAAGAATTGAAGTCTCTCAACGCAGAGACATTCGTCGGCCCGCTGACAAGGGCCGCAAATGAAATCACTCTCGAGAACTACTCTGAAGCCGCCGAGATTCTGGCTCCGGTCAACGTCGGGCCCCTTGCCCAGCTTACAGTCGACATCAGTCGTGCTTGGGCACTCTATGGCACCGGCCAGGTTGATGAAGCGCTAAACACAATTGAAGAGCTTGATGGCCCCGAGTGGTTTGATGTCTTCAAGAGCACTCACAAGGCTTACATTGCGTTTGCAGCGGGCCGAACCAAACAGGCGCTCAAGGAAATCGAGAAGGCCTATAATCAGGACAACGGCGCCCTGCGTGTCATCGATACATACGCTCGCATTCTGGCCGCAAACGACAAGACCGACGTCGCGCTGAGTGTTTTGAATGACTACGAGCAGCTCATTCCTGGACATCCATTGATCGCTGCGACGCGTGCGGAAGTTGAGGCGGGTACGGCAGGACATCCCTATGTCACCACACCGCAACAAGGTGTTTCCGAGATTCTCTATGGTCTGGGTGCAGCCATTGGCCGTGAAGGCGCGCAAGAACTGTCCACCGTCTACCTGCAACTTGCGCTCTATCTCAATCCACGTGCGGAATTCGCGGCGCTTGCCTTGGCCGGTCAGTTCGAATTGATGGACCAGACCCAACGCTCCATCGATACATTGTCTATGATCCCGGACGATTCTCCGCTCAAGCGGGATGCCGAGATTCAAATCGGCATGAACTACGATGCAATTGACGACCTTGAACAGGCACGAGAGCACCTTGAGAATCTGATCAAACAAGACCCAGACGATCTGGAAGCAATTGTTTCTCTCGGCAACATCCTCCGCTCTCGCGAAATCTATGATGAAGCCTACGATATTTACAGCATGGCCATCGACAAGGTTTCGGAGCCAAGTGCCGAACATTGGACCATGTTTTACTTCCGCGGCATTTGTCTGGAGCGGCTAGATCGCTGGTCCGAAGCCGAGGCTGATTTGCGAAAAGCCCTCGAGCTGCAAGAAGACCAACCACTTGTACTCAATTATCTTGGCTACTCTCTGGTAGATCAGGGTTTCAAGCTTCCCGAAGCTCTTGAAATGATTGAGCGTGCAGTCGAACTACGCCCTCGCGATGGCTACATAGTCGATAGTCTTGGATGGGCTTACTACCGCCTTGGCCGCTACGAAGAAGCTGTCGTTGAACTGGAAAGGGCAATCGAGCTTCGATCTTCCGATCCTGTGATCAACGATCACTTGGGCGATGCCTATTGGAAAGTTGGTCGGCGCATTGAGGCGCGTTTCCAGTGGAACCATGCGCGCGATCTGGAGCCAGCTGAAAAAGACCTGCCCATCATTCTTGAAAAAATCAAAAACGGCATGCCCACGGAGGATGCCGGCAAGGTATCAATCGAACAGTCCGACGGTTAAGCCCGGGCGTAACAGGCGATGATTGCTCCCTCTTCCAACGACGAGCACCTTACGGACTTGGCGCGCGCGAAAGTCAATCTCGCGCTCCATATCACCGGGCAGCGTGCGGACGGTTACCACCTCCTGGACTCACTGGTGGTTTTCCCCGCCATCGCAGATGAATTGAAAGCCAGGCGATCTTCAGAGATGGGTTTTGCTGTCTCGGGGGATCAGGCCTCTGCCCTCAACACGGGCAACGACAATGACAATCTCGTCGTGAAGGCCTTGAGAGCATTCCAACAAGCGACAAACCAACCCGATCTTCAGATTGACTTTGAGCTCAACAAGGCACTCCCTGTAGCCTCCGGCATTGGCGGTGGTTCTGCCGATGCCGCTGCAGCTCTGCGGCTTATCGAAGAGTTGAGCACAGCCAAATTGACAGCTCAAGAACGGCAGGAACTTGCCTTGTCATTGGGAGCAGATGTTCCCGTGTGCCTCGCCCAAGCACCTCGCCGCATGGAAGGTATAGGCGAATTGCTGTCTCCTCTGCCAAAACTTCCGAGCTGCGGAATGGTTTTGGTCAATCCGGGCATCAGCGTATCAACACCGGCAATTTTCAACTCTCTGGCATGCCGAGACAATCCGCCCCTTCCTGAGTTACCACCCAGCTTTAACACTTTGTCGGAATTAATTGATTATTTGGCGGCAACACGGAACGACATGCAGGCGGTAGCCGAAACAATTTGCCCCGAAATCACGCATGTGATCTCAGCACTTTCCGTACAACCCGAGTGTAAGCTTGCTCGCATGTCCGGGTCTGGCGCGACTTGCTTTGCCCTCTGCACTCCAGGCGAAGAACAGACGCTCACAAACAAGATACAAAAAAGCCACCCAAGCTGGTGGGTGGCTTCTTCAAAGACATTGCAGCCTGACTAAAACATCTTCTGCCGAACCGGCTCATAGGACCCTGTCAGCTTACGCGTGAGATACAAAACTCAACCGCATCGGCCATCGCGTCAACATGCGCGCCTGCCGGCAGTTTTTCCAGAGCCTTGAGCGCACCGGCACCAAAGGTGCGTGCCCGTACCACAGTCTCTGCGATCGCGTCGTACTTGCGCATCAACTCAATCGCATGATCGAGATCGCCATCCTCGATATCATTACCTTCCAGGCAACGCTTCCAGAAAGCACGGTCCTCATCGGTTCCACGCTGAACGGACAAGACCACAGGCAATGTGATTTTGCCTTCGCGGAAATCATCGCCGACATCCTTGCCAAGATCCGCACTGGTGCCGCCATAGTCGAGGGCATCATCGACCAACTGGAAGGCAAGCCCCAACTCCATGCCATAGGTGCGCGCCGCAAGCTTCATTTCATCGTTCTGATTGGCAATCACCGGTCCGACTTCGGCAGCAGCTGCAAAGAGCGCGGCTGTTTTTGCTTCGATCACGCGCATGTAGTCAGCTTCACTGGTCGCAAGGTTTTGCGCAGCGCCAAGCTGGAGCACCTCGCCTTCCGCGATAACCGCAGAGGCACCAGACAAGATGCGTAGTGCCTCGAGCGAGCCTACGTCCACCATCATCTTGAAAGACTGGCCGAGCAAATAGTCCCCTACCAGAACACTTGCCTGATTGCCCCAGACCTTGCGCGCAGCCAGCTTGCCGCGCCGCATGTCACTTTCATCAACCACATCATCATGAAGAAGCGTGGCAGTGTGCATGAACTCCACGCTCGCCGCCAACACTTCATGACCATCGCCCTGATAGCCAAACATGTCGGCACAAGCCAACGTCAGCATTGGCCGCAACCGCTTGCCGCCAGAAGAGATCAGATGCTTGGCAATCTCGGGAATCAAATCGACATTCGATCCGGCCTTGGACAAAATGATCTGGTTGACCTTTTCCATTCCGGTTTCAGTCAGATCAAGAAGAGCCTGGATTGACGCTTGCGGCTTTGTGTTGTTCGAAACTGCTGTGACCAGAGCCACTCGGCACACTCCTGTTTGAATTTGCAGGCCTGTTAGAATTTGTCAGGACAATATTGTGCTCTTGAGCATGGGGCAAGCACACAATAGGTTGAGATAGCATCGATAGCGGCGAAACCAACCCTTTAGGCGTTCTATCGACAGATTTTGAAACGCCGTTCGACGTCCAGGAGAGGTCATTTGGAAGAATTGCTTAGAACGAATGATCCCGTCCTGATCTCATTGCTGGAATCGATCCTCAGCGAAGAAGATATCGCGTATTTTATCGCCGACAGCAATATGAGCATTCTTGAAGGCTCCATAGGCCTTATGCCGCGGCGCATACTCGTCGACAGCGAAAAGATTTTCAAAGCAAGACGTTTGCTGATAGAGGCCGATCTCGGGCATGAACTTGTTGACGGCCCAACGTCGTCGTCTGCCCAATAACACCAACAGCCGTCGGATGAGACCAACCCCGTGCCTGCGACAATAGACCCCACCGCAAAGACCTATGATGCCTTCCTCGGGGGCGCAGTTTACGTGCATCAACCGGAACGCGGCAGACATCGCGCCGGTCTCGATGCAGTTTTCCTGGCCGCTGCGTTGCCTGATGGAGTTTCTGGTGACGTCATGGATCTGGGATCAGGCGTTGGAACGGCTGGTCTATGCGCCGCGGCCCGTCTCTCTGAAATCTCCGTTACGCTGGTCGACATCGATCAACTCATATTGGATCTCGCGCGCGACAACCTCAAGGATCCGGGTAATGCGACGTTTGCCGGTCGTGTAAGAATTCTGGATGCCGACATTACCGCCAAGGGTGATGTGCGCCATGCAGCAGGTCTCCTGCCTGACATGACCGACCATGTCATCATGAACCCTCCCTACTACGGAGCTGACAAGTTCCGCGCATCGCCCGACGCCGCGCGTGCAGAAGCGCACATGCTGGACGAACGCGGCCTGGATCCCTGGATCAGGACGGCATCGGATGTGCTGAAACCCGGCGGAACACTGACAATTGTTTTTCGCGCAGACGGTTTGCCTGAAATCCTTGAAACCCTGAAAGGTCGTTTCGGGGCGATCCAGGTGCTCCCGCTTTTCCCGCATCCGGGCGCCGCGGCGACACGCATTCTGGTGCGCGCGGTCAGAGGCAGCAAGGCTCCCATGCAACTCTTGCCCGGTGTAACACTCCATGCGTCAGCTGGCGGCACTTACACTGACTTGGCAGAAAGCGTATTGCGTCACGGCAAAGGACTAAACCTGTTCAAGAATGGCTAGAAGGCTCGTGTTTGTAGAGAAGCGCCTTCAAAAGCCTGGCAATTTTATGATTTTCCCGAATCCAGATGAGCGAGCGCCAAGTGAAGGCAGGCGACATGGAAACTCTGCTCCAGCGCGCCGGGTTTGCGAACCTCAGCCAATGGCTTCGTGACGACATCAATTTCTTCGGTATCATCAAGGTTTTGATCGGAAATGAAGCGCAAGTCCGTTGCCAAAAAGTAATGGATACGGTTGCCCAGCGTTCCCCAGTTCGAATAAAGCGCTCCAAGCGCTGTCCATTCTCCCTCCCCGTAGCCCGTCTCTTCCAGAAGCTCGCGTTTGGCTGCCTCCAAAGGTGCCTCATCATCGACAACACCACCGCAAAGGCCTGTGACGACTTTGCCAACCGCATGCCGGTACTCGGTGACCAACACCACGTCTCCACTTTGGGTGACAGGAAAAACACACACCCAGTCACGCGATTCCTGGACGTAGAACGGCTCAATGATCATGCCGTCATCACGTTCGCAAACATCAGCGCGAAGACGCATCCAACGATCATCTACAAGAAGTTGGCTAGAGAGGGTTTTCCAGGGTTTGACAGTCATAGGGTCTCAAAACTCTCTGCCTTGCCGATTGTCACAGCAAGGAACCAGGCTCAATGGTCCTGGATGGACCCAAGATAGGCCAATAACGCGGTGACATCCTTACTCGCGAAAGAGAATTCCGGCATATCCTCGTGAGCGGTCACAATGCCTTCTGCAAGGCTTTCTTCAAGAGCTTCGAGTGGATAGTGCTTGGCCAGATCACGAAATGCAGGAGCCTCGTCGAGGACACTTTCATCGTCCACGCCGACCGCATGGCATCTTGAACATTGAGTCTCGGCCAACTCTTTGCCAATTGCAATGTCACGAGGATCCTTGGAGAGACCTTCAGCATTCACAGCAGTGCCTGCCAACAACAAACCGGCAATCATCAAACCAGCAGATTTTGAATTTAGCCGCATCAAACCCTCTCCGTCATTTGCGTTCCTCTGTTGGTTATAGGAAAGGATTGGACGAATTTCCACTCGTGGCACAATGCGATGCTCAAAAGACTGTGCACGCTTTCAAGTGCTTTAGCCATTTGAACAGAGACCCAACACTAAATCCCTGTGGCAAAGATCAAGTGAGCCTGCCGGGCAAAGCACCTGAAGCAAATTCAAGCCCCTCGTCTTCCCAACCTGTAATTCCGCCTATCATCAATTTGACCTTACGCCCAAGACGCGACAGCTTCATCGCCGCCTTGTCAGCGCCGTTGCAATGCGGTCCGGCGCAGTAAACAACGAACAGGGTATCATCCGGCCACTCCTCCATACGTTCTGCAGAAATTTCCTTGTGAGGCAGATGGAGCGCTCCAGGAACATGACGGCGAGCATAGGCTTCCGGCGTTCCAACGACATGCAAGAGAACAAAATCCGGGTCACCGCCCCGAAGGACAGTCGCCACGTCATCGCAATCCGTCTCAAAAGCAAGCTTGGATGAAAAATGCTCATAGGCCCTGGAGCTATCAGCCGCAGGCGTTTCAGAAACGATGCTCATCGTCATAATCCTTGTTTTCGTTCGTAGTGTTCGGCAAATCACCGAACATCTTGGATCAACATCAGCCATCTCCAGACCCTTGACGATTGGCATGAATAGCAACTATCGTAAATATCATGCCAAAAGATACTGCCTCTACCCTCTGCCCACCTCCCAACTCGCTTGTCGTCGCATTGGCTTATGATGGTCTGTGCCTGTTTGAGTTTGGTGTAGCTGTAGAACTTTTCGGTCTTCCACGACCGGAAATGGGATCTGATTGGTACGATTTTGCCATCGCTAGCGCCGATCCTGGGGTCATTCGCTCAACGGCCGGTCTGCGGATGGAAGTCGATGGTGGTCTTGACCTCTTGCAACGGGCAGGCACAATCATAGTGCCTGGCTGGCGCGGTGCAGACACTCCCGTCCCCAAGGATCTGATTGACACTCTAAGATGCGCTCACGCCAACGGCGCACGACTCTTGTCCATTTGCTCCGGCGTTTTCGTCCTGGCAGCGACGGGCCTGTTGGACGGTCAACAGGCAACAACCCACTGGCGCTACACTGACAAGTTGTCTCAAATGTATCCGCGCATTCAGGTCGTTCCCGACGTGCTCTACATTGACACTGGCCAAATTCTGACATCTGCAGGCAGTGCAGCCGGAATCGACCTTGGCTTACATTTGATCCGGCGTGACAAAGGCACGGCGGCCGCCAACACGGTCGCACGGCGGCTTGTGGTGCCCGCTCACCGCAATGGAGGTCAGGCGCAATTCATCGAGGCAAGCGTGCCCAAACCTCATGAAAGCGAGCGGCTCAGCCCGATTTTTGATCATATGCGCCAAGATCTGGGTGGTGCACATAGCATTGAGGCACTCGCCGCCCGCACAGGTATGAGCCGCAGGACGTTTTTGCGCCGGTTCAAAACAGCAACCGGCACCACGCCGGCAAAATGGCTTCTGGCGGAGCGCCTGCGTATCGCGCGTGAACACCTTGAGCGCTCTGAACGTAGCATCGATGACATCGCGCATCTTTGTGGTTTCGGTTCGCCGACCAATTTCCGGCACCATTTCCGCAAGGAACTCAAAACGTCACCAACCGCATACCGCCGCCAGTTTGGTCGATCCGAGCAGCAAACAAGTCGGGTTTTATGAAATTCCACGGGCAAAAGGTGTTTTTCGCGATATAGTGCACCAACAACAAAAGATCCGTTTTCAGAGATCCGGTATTGGGCAGGACATGACTTCACAACAACTTCCCGCTTCCATTGACGAAACCCTGCAGCTGCTCATTGGCTCCGGCTACATCGCCGACCGGTCTCTGGCCACAGTCCTGCATTTGGCATTGAAGATGAAGCGCCCGTTGTTCCTGGAAGGGGAAGCAGGCGTCGGAAAGACCGAAATCGCAAAAGTCCTAGCAAAGACCTTCAACCGGGACCTCATCCGCCTGCAATGCTATGAAGGTCTCGACGTTGCCTCCGCAGTCTACGAATGGAATTATGCTGCGCAGATGGTTGAAATCCGCATCGCGGAAGCCTCCGGAGATCTGAAGCACGAAGATATGTCCAAGTCGATCTTCGATGAACGCTTTTTGATCCGTCGCCCGGTCCTTCAGGCCCTCGCCCCTTCACTGAAAGGCCCGCCAATCTTTCTGATTGATGAGCTGGACCGAGCCGATGAGGCCTTCGAGGCTTTCCTGCTTGAGGTCCTTTCAGACAATCAGGTGACCATTCCCGAACTTGGCCCGATCCGCGCCGAAGAGCCGCCAATTGTGATCATCACAACGAACAGAACTCGTGAGATCCACGATGCGCTGAAGCGCCGGTGCCTCTACCACTGGGTCGACTACCCGGA